>NZ_JASFXA010000004.1:0-528684 GCF_030766805.1 Nocardia sp. CC213A | reverse complement strand
GCACGGGGCGATTCATCCGGACGGCAGGGCGATCGACAACGACGACCTCGTCGAGACCGCGGAGTTCAGTCCGGGCGATGTGCTCCGAACTGTACGGCCGGCGATGCCCGCGATCGCCCTCGTCGAGATCGACGACGTTCTGCACCTGCTCACGCGGCCCCAATTGAGCGGTGTCCTGCCACTCAGGCGCGACACCTACCGCGTCGGTACCCCGACAGAGATCATCCGTAACCGACTGCGCAAGCTCGCCATACTGGTGGGACGGCTACGACAAGAACTGGCAGTTCTGAACTTCAGCCACGTGGAGAAATACGCGCTCCAGGATGTCCTTCGAAGTCAACGGATGCGCCACTCGGGCAACGAGATTGGGCACGTATTGGGCACATGCGGCCGACACCGGTGCAAACATGCAGGTCAGGCTGTGCCCTCGGCAGGATTCGAACCTGCGACACCCGCTTTAGGAGAGCGGTGCTCTATCCCCTGAGCTACGAGGGCCTGGGTCGCGGCGCGGGGCGCCGCCTACCTGGACGCCGGGGAGTCTACCGGGTCACCGGGGTGAGGGCAGCATGCATGGGGGTGGGGGTGTTCGTACAGGGGTTTTCGGGGTGGTCAGGGGGTTTGGGCGGTGGGGCGGTGGAGGAGGGCGGTGGCTATGCCGGAGACGGTGCGGTCGGGGTCTCGGGTGAGGTGCTGGAGGGTGGGGGTCGCCAGGGAGGTGGGGAGTTCGGCGAGGGATTGGGTGAGGCGGATTCGGGCGGCGGGATCTGTTGGGTGGGCGGTGAATTCGTTGGTGAGGGCGGTGAGGATGGGGGTGGACCAGGCGGGGTCCTGGGCGAGGGCGCCGAGGATTTCGGCGGCGTCGATGTCGTTGGGGCCGGTGGCCACGGTGTGGACGAGGATGGGGATGGACTTGGTGATGCCGCGGGCGCCCGCGGCCAGGGCGGCGTGGCGGCGGATGCCGGGGTCGGGGTCCGTCAGAGCCTCGGTGAGGGCGGCGGTCGACTCGTTGCCGGGTAGTTCGGCCAGTGCCAGCACCGCGCGCAGGCGGATGGTGGCGTCTGCCGAGCGCAGACCGCGAGCCAGATGCGAGACGCCGTCACCGCCCGCGCGGGCGAGCGCCCAGCGCAGCGCGCCGGCGACATTGGGGTCGGATTCGGTTAGGACCGCGTCGGCCAGCAGGTCGGCGGGCATCGCGGCGTCCTCGGCGGGGGCGAGGACGGCCTGCTGGCGGCGGGCGGCGTTGGGGGAGCGCAGGGCGTGCAGGAGTTCGACGATGCGCAGCACGTCCTGCCAGTCGTCGGGGTTGGCGGCGTCGACCGTGCGGAGGCGGTCCAGCAGTTCGCGTTCGCGGGCCAGCCGGTCCTCGGTTTTCCGGATGAGGTCGCCGACCAGGGTGGCAGGGCTGAATTCGGGATCGTCGAGCGCGCGCCCGATCTCGCGTAGGGACAGTCCCAGGGAACGCAGCCCTTCCACCAGGAAGAGGCGGCGGATGTCGGCGGCCGCGTACTCGCGGTAGCCGCCCAGCGTGCGGCCTGTCGGCTGGACCAGGCCGAGCGAGTCGTAGTGCCGGAGCATGCGGGCGCTCACGCCGAGCCGCCGCGCCACCTCACCGATCAGCACGCAGTCGCCTCCTTCCGATCCGGTCCGAGCGCCACGACCCGGCGCGCCTCGTCGACGGCCAACTCGAAACCGGCGTCCGGATCGCGCAGCAGCCGCTCCGTGGCGCGGGCGTGTGCGTGGACCGCCGCATCCGGGCTCGCGGCCGCCGCGTGCAGAACCGGTTCGATCACCTCGCCCAGCGTGACCAGCGCGCGGCTCAGGCTGAGCTGTAGCTCCCGGTCACCGCGACCGAGCAGCGCACCCAGTTCGGTCGCCAGGCTCGTCCGCTCCGCCTCGGGTACCAGAATGACAGCCGCGCGCCAGGCGCTGCGTGCGACCTCGTCGTCAGCGTCACGAAGCAGTCCGGTGGTGATGTCGGGCCACACCCCGCTGTCCCCGATCTTGGACAGTGTGTGCAGTGCCTGACTGCGGGCCTGCGCGGACTCCGCCCGCAACTCGGCGCGCAAGCGCGGGACGGTGAGCTCCGGCGGATAGCGGGTCAGCGCCCAGGTGAGCATGTCGCGCACGAAGAAGTCCGGCTCGATCGCGCACCGGGCGACGAGTGCGTCGACGACGTCCGGCTCGCGCCGGGTGCCGATCGCCAGTGCCGCCGCGAGCCGGGTGGACGAGTTCTCGGCGGCCAGCCCGGCGAGTAGTCCCTCTCGTGTGTTCATGCCGCCACTGAACACCTTGTCACTGTGACAAGGTCAAGCGCGCGCGGCCACCTCGTAGTCGCCCGGCTCGAACGTGCGGGTCTTCCAGCGGAACAGCACGGTGGCGCCCGGCCAATTGTTGGTGATGCGGCCCGAGGCATTGCGGTACCAGCTGGAGCAGAAGTTCCAGGGAGTGTCCTTCAGCCGGTGCTGGAGCCAATCGTCCCAGGACTGTTCGACATTCGGGCGGGCGGACACGAAGCTGCCCGGCCGCCGCGCGAGATAGCCGATGGCCTGGCGGATGTAGCGGGCCTGCGCCTCCAGCATGTAGATGATGGAGCCGGAACCCACGTTGGTGTTCGGGCCGTACATCATGAACATATTCGGGAAGTGCGGTACGGACATGCCCAGGTACGCGCGGGCACCCTCGTCCGCCCACTCGTCGGACAGTTTGCGGCCACCCAGTCCGTAGATGTTCATCGGCGCGAGGAATTCGGTGCCCTTGAAACCGGTGCCGTAGACGATCACGTCGACCGCGTGCTCGACGCCGTCGGCGGTTCGGATGCCGGTCGGTGTCACCGCCTCGATGGCCGTGGTCTCCACGGTCACGTTCGGCTGCGCCAGCGCCGGGAAGTACTCGTTGGAGAACAGGCCGCGTTTGCAGCCCGCCGCGTAGTCGGGGGTGAGCTTGGCACGCAGCTCCGGATCCGGGACCTGCTTCTCCCGGTGCCGGTCGGCTATGGCGATGACGGGCGACTTGATCGCGGGGATGTCGGTGAGCGCCAGCGCCAGCACCTCGAAGAAGGACCAGATGGCGAACCGCTCCGCCAACCGCACCGGCGGCACGTATTTGAACAGCGCGTGGTGCAGCGCCGAATACTCGGTGTCGAACTTCGGCAGGATCCAGGCCGCCGAACGCTGGAAGAGGGTGAGGTGCTCGACATTCGGCTGAATGGCCGGAATGTATTGAATGGCACTGGCTCCGGTGCCGATGCAGGCCACCCGCTTGCCGGTGAGATCGACGCTGTGATCCCACTGCGCCGAATGGAAGGCCGCGCCGGTGAAGGAATCGATACCCGGCAGATTCGGCATGGCCGGTCGCGACAGCTGGCCCACGGCCGGAATGAGAATGTCGGCGGTGCGGGTCGCACCGTCCGCGGTGGTCACCCGCCAGACGCCCGCCCGCTCGTCGAATTCGGCGTCGGTGACCTCCACGCCGAACTCGATGTGCTCGGGAATGCGGTACTTGTCGGCGACCGCGCGCATGTATTCGTGGATGTCGCGCTGATGTGAGAAGCGGCGTGGCCAATCGGATTTCGGCTCGAACGACCACGAGTACAGCGGGGAGGGCACATCGCAGGCCGCGTTCGGGTAGGTGTTCTCCCGCCAGACGCCGCCCAGATCGGCGGCCTTCTCCAGCAGGGTGAAGTTGCCTATGCCGTGGCGGCGCAGTTCCAGCGCCATGCCCAGGCCCGCGAAACCCGCGCCGATGATCAGGATGGACGGCTCACGACTCATACACCGACGGTAGAGGGCCGGGTGGTCGGTAGCGAAGACATCGCGGGACATGGAATCGGTATTTTCGGCCACCGGTGATCGGTGCGGCGGGGTACACCGGGCGGCACTGTCTCAACCAGCGGGTCTGTGCTCGACTGGACAGCCCAGACAGTAGCGCTTATATTTCACGGAAGAATTTACTTCAATTTGCTTGTCTCGGTACGGGATTGGTGTTTTCTGCGGCGCCGCAGGGGGTGTCGTTGCCCATCGATGCCGTGCTGAGACCTCCGGGTCGGCTCGGCGCTGCGTGGGGCGGCGGCGTGTCGACATTCAGCTTGCGGGCGGCGAAGGTGGGGTTCGCCGCCCGCAAGCTGGCTCACTGACTGCGGCGCACTGCCTTCACTTTCTCTGGTCCGGGCATGTTTGGTACCCCCCGTCACACGATGTCCGAATTCGACTATCCTCGCCGGTTAGTGACCTGTCTCACGGTCACTCAGGGAAGCGCGAGGGAGCGGTTGGAAATGTTGAGCACCATGCAGGATGAGCAGCTGTCGCTGGCGACGCTGTTGCAGTACGCATCCACCTTCCAGGGCGACAGCACCGTGTCCACCTGGACCGGGGAGGGCGTCCGGACGCAGACCTACCGGGAGATCGGGGCCGATGCGGCGCGGCTGGCCAATGCCCTGCGTGGACTCGGCATCGGCGTCGGCGATCGGGTCGGCACCTTCATGTGGAACAACAACGAGCACATGGTCGCGTACGTGGCCGTGCCCGCCATGGGCGCGGTGCTGCACGCCCTGAACATCCGGCTGTTCCCCGAGCAGCTGGTCTACGTGGCCAATCACGCCGAGGACCAGGTCGTGATCGTGGACGGCACGCTGCTGCCCATGTTCGCCCAGTACCTGCCCAGCCTGAAGACCGTGCGCCACGTCATCGTGGCCAACGGCGACGCCGCCGCGCTCACCGCTCCCGAGGGCGTGCGGGTGCACTCCTACGCGGAACTGCTTGCCGCGCAGCCGGATACCTTCGACTACCCGATCATCGACGAGCGTTCCGCCGCGGGCATGTGCTACACCTCCGGCACCACCGGCGACCCGAAGGGCGTCGTCTACTCGCACCGCTCCAACTGGCTGCACGCCGCCCAGGTGTGCGCGCCCAACGGCATGGGCTTCACCGCCGACGACACCGTGCTGGCCATCGTGCCGCTCTTCCACGCCAATGCCTGGGGCATCCCGTACGCCGCGCTCATGTCCGGGTCGAATCTGCTCATGCCCGACCGCTTCCTGCAGCCCGCTCCGCTGCTGGAGATGATGGCCGCGGTCGAGCCCACCTTCGCGGCGGCCGTGCCGACCATCTGGGGCGGGGTGCTGGCCACGCTGGCCGCGCAGCCGCAGGACATCTCGCATCTGCGCACCTGCGTGGTGGGCGGTGCGGCGGTGCCGCCGTCGATGATGCACGCCTTCGAGGAGAAGTTCGGCGTGAAGCTGCTGCATGCCTGGGGCATGACCGAGACCTCGCCGCTGGGTTCGGTCTCGCACCCGCCGACCGGCACCGAGGGCGACGAGCGCTGGGCCTACCGCTACACCCAGGGCCGCTTCCCGGCCGGCGTGCAGGCGCGGCTGGTCGGCGACGACGGCAATGTCGTTCCCAACGACGGTGTTTCGCTGGGTGAGCTGGAGGTCAAGGGACCCTGGATCACCGGCTCCTACTACTCGCCCGACGGCGCGCAGGTCGACCCCGACAAGTTCCGCGACGGCTGGCTGCGCACCGGCGATGTCGGCAAGATCAGCCCCAATGGCTACCTGACGCTGGTGGACCGCTCCAAGGACGTGATCAAGTCCGGCGGCGAGTGGATCTCGTCGGTGGATCTGGAGAACGCGATCGTGGGGCACCCGGCGGTTGCCGAGGCCGCGGTCATCGGCATTCCGGACGAGAAGTGGGATGAACGGCCCCTGGTCGCGGTGGTGCTGGCGGAGGGCGCGGCGGCCAAACCTGAAGAGCTGCGCGAATTCCTGGTCGACAAGTTCGCCAAGTGGCAGCTGCCGGAGTACTGGACCTTCATCTCCGAGGTGCCGAAAACCAGTGTGGGTAAGTACGACAAGAAGCGGCTGCGCGGTCAGTATGCCGACGGCGAGCTGACGGTCACCACGTTGTCCTGATCCATTCCGATCGAATTCCGGTGGCGGGTGCGACTTCTCGGTCGCACCCGCCACCGGCGTCTGTGCTGGCACGGGTGCGCCGTCATGCGTGATTGCCGCCGCGCGTGACAGCCATTACAGTGGAGCCTCAATAGGAACGTCGGCGTTCCCAAAACGTCGACGTTTTCAGCAGCTGTAGTGGAGTCGCGCATGATCGGCACAGGGCATACCGCAACCACCACCGCGTCCAACGGGCTCGCGGCGGTGCAGACGATTTCGGCTCCACTGCACGACGCGCGGGCACTGTCGCAGCGGCTGGTCACGCATTTCACCGAGGCGGTGACCCCCATCGGCGATCTACCCGGTGAGGTGCTGCGCGGCGAGGTCACCAACGTCACCCGGACCTGCGTGGAACTCGCCACCGGCGTCCTCGAGGGCCACGATGTCGAGGACAAGGTCGAACGCCTGCACCGGGCGGGCGCGGAATGGGCGCGCGAGGGCATTCCCATCGGGGCCATCCACCGTGCGGTGCGCGACGGCGTGGAACTCGCCTTCGGGCTGGTGCTGGAGGCCGCCGGACCCGACGACTACGCCCGCCTGATGCTCACCGCCCAGCGGTTCCTGGAGATCCTCGCGCTGATCAACGCCGCCTTCGCGGTCGCCTACGTGCGCGAACACCGGGCGGCGGCGGCCGAACACCACACGGCCGTGCAGACCGTCACCTCCGCGCTGCTGGCCGGACGTTCCGCCGCCACCATGGCGCGCTCCGGGGGAGTGGAGATAGCCGACTCGTATTCGGTGCTGGCCCTGGGTATTCCGGCGCCGCAGCCGCGCCCCGGACTCGATCTCACCGTCGCCGCCCGGCGCACGCTGCGGCGCGTCCAGGCCGCGCTGGCCGCGCACACCGCCGGTCGCGGGCTGTCGCTGCTCGGCACCGAGGGCGGCACCGTGCTGGTGCCCACCCCGGAACCGCTGCCCGTGGCCGATCTGGTGAGCCGACTGTCCGCGGCCACCGGGGTCGCACTGACCGCCACCGTGGTGCACACCGAGACCGGCGGCATTCCGGAGGCGGCCGAGCGCGCGCACGAACTGCTCGATATGGTGCACCGGCTGCAGTGCGCGCCGGGCCTGTACCGGTTCGACGATCTGGCGGTCGAATACCAGCTCACCCGGCCCGGGCCGGGCCGCGAACACCTCGGTGCGCTGCTCGACCCGCTCGACGAGCATCCGGACCTCATGGAGACGCTGCGCACCTACGTCGGCAGCGACCACAGCCGACAGCGCACCGCGCGGGTGCTGGGGGTGCACACCAATACGGTGGACTACCGGCTCAAGCGCATCGCGCAGCTGACCGGATTCGATCCGTCGCGGCCGTCCGGGTTGTGGCATCTGCGGTCTTCGCTGGTGGCGCGGACATACCGGAATTCGGCGGCGGAGGGTGCGGTCGTCGGTAAGCTGCCGTCGCGCGGTAACAACCTGGCGGGCAGGGAATTCCAGCGCATCTGAGCGGGCTGGGGCGCATCCGGAGGCGCGGCGAGTCCGAGGGACGCGGCGAGTCCGAGGGACGCGGCGAGTCCGAGGAGCGCGGCGCATTCGAGAAATGCGGTGTCACCGAGAGAAACGGGGCGACGGTGGGCGTGGACAGTACCCACTGGACACGGCAACGCGCCCCGGCCCTCGCGCAAGTAGGACCGGGGCGCGGAGCACGGCTTCGCCCCGGCGTGGAGCGAGGAATCGAGTCGACGTGCCGGGCGTGATCGACTCGACGCAGCGCGCGCGGCTTCGCCCGGCGTGGAGCATGTGACTGCCCGGCGTGGAGCACGGGACCGCCCAGCGCCGATCGTCGTTACGCCGGTGCGACTTCCGAGTCGTTTCGACGCGGGGTCACCGGCCGGGTATCGGCGGCGATCTCGATCCGCTCCCGAATCGGGCTGCCGGTAACCATTCTCGCGCACAGCTCGGCGAACTCCCGGTGCCGGGCCAGGGCCCGGCGCGAGGTCGCGACCGACCACACCGTATCGATCCCGGCGGGCTGGAGCGGACGGCCCGCGAAACGGTCGGCCAGCCAATCCATCATGACCGGTGCGCCCAGGAACTGCAGGGGCAGATGGGCACTGAGCCGATCGCGCAGATAGTGCACGTGGCCGCCGCCGTACAGGTAGCGCCACACCTGAGCGTCGACATCGCCGACGGCGATCACCTCGTCGTTCACGCCCTGCACGATCAGCATGGGCATATCCGGAACCCGGTGGCCGGGCCGGATGTCGGCGAGGATGCGCCGCATCTCCGGATGGTCGAGGAAGGCGTCGACACCGCCGCGCACGTGGTTGTCGACACTGCGGAAGGCGAGCTTGGCCAGCAGCGGGATGGTGGCGCTGGTCTCCGCGCGCCGCAGCAGCCGCAGGTACTCGGCCGACACCCGGGTGCGCATAACGCGATCCAGCTGCGGATAGGCCCGGCGCAGCCCGGCGGTGAACACCATGGCGAAACCCGCGAAGGCGGAACCGTTCATGCGCACGAAGGCGGCCGCGGGATCACCCACCGGTGAGCCCGCGGCCGCGCCGACGATATCCAGTTCGGGGGCGTAGTCGGTGGCCAGTTCCGCCGCCCAGCTGGTGGCCAGACCGCCGCCGGAATAGCCCCACAGGCCGATGGGCGTACCGGCGGCCAGACCGAGCGGGTCGAAGCGCAGGGCGGCGCGAGCCGCGTCGAGCGCGCGGTAGCCGGGCTCACGGGCCGCGCCGAACCGACCGCCGAGGCCCTCGTGATCGGGGACCGAGACCGCCCACCCGCGCGCCAGGGCGGCGGCGATGAGCGGCAGCTCCAGTTGCGGAATGGCGCCGAGCGCCCGCGCGCCGTGCCGTAACGCATAGGAGGGGAAGCACTTCGGGGCGACGGCATCGATGGCGCACTGAAAGGACACCAGCGGCCGCGGGGCGTCCGGATCGGCCTCCCAGGGCAGCGCGACCGTGGTCACCGCCGCTTCCGGGACGCCGTCCAGATCCCGGGTGCGATACAGCAGCTGCCAGGCCGAGATCCGCTGCGGCATTATGCCGAACAGGCTCAGCTCGACCTGGCGGGAGCGCAGTATCTCGCCGGGTGCGAACCGTTCCAGTTCGGCGGGGGCCGCGTGGAACGGGTCCGCGTCGGGCAGCACCGGCCGGGTGCGGGTGGCGGGTTGCGGGCGGAGCGGCACGGCCGGTGCGGTCTGCGGCATTACAGCTTCCCTCCGCCGCCGATCATCCAGGGGTTGAAACTGCACACCAGCTCCGGATAAGCGACCGGATCGAGTGCGCGCAGCGCGATGGAGATGGAGCGGGGTGAGTACATGATGGTCAGATGGTCGGAGAAGTCCTGCTCGCAGCCTTGCTGGAGGGTGATGTTCTCGACCGTGGCATCCGGCCCCGCCCGCAGGAAGGTCCATTCGTACGGATTGGAGATCTGATCGTGCCGGGTGCCGACCGAGGTGTAGGAGACGCCGGGCACCGTATCGCCATTCGCATTGAGAACCTGGTAGAAGTGTGAACCGGCGGCCTGCTGAATATTGGCCGTCCCCAGAATGGGTTGGTAGAAGCCTAGAATGTTCACGCCCAAATTGGTGATGATCCGGCCCAGTGTGGCAATTCCCAGCAATGAGGTGCCGTGATTCGTCGCACCGAAACCGATAACCTTTCCGACTTTTCCTTCTCCGCCTTCGAATTTCATATACTGGCTCGTCACCGGGCCACCTTGGGAATGGGCGATGACATCGACCTTGTCCGCACCGGTCGCGGCGAGCACCCGGTCGACCAGCGCGGCGAGCTGTTTCGCGGAATCCTCCATCGGGCCGACTCCGTGGCGGCCCGGCAGAATCTGACCGATGCCGCCGCCATCCAGCACGCCGAGTCGGCCGAAGTTCGTTGTGAACACGCAGAATCCGGCGCGAGCCAGTTGTGGCGACAGATAGGCGAAACTGTCGTAGGCATTCAGCCAGGTGCCGTGCACCAGCACCACCGGGCGCGGATGTTCGGCGGTCGGGCGGCAGCTCCAGTCGTTCGCGCCGGGCGGTGCGGCGTCCGGATGGGTGAGCCCGTGCGCGAAGGCGGCCAGGAAGGACGACATCTCCGGACCGCTGCCGCGGGTGTCCGTCGCGAAGCTGCGCGCGGACGACGATCCGGAGCCGCTGCCCGTATCGACGACGAATGTCGGGGTGCGGCCGTCGGCGGCGGGGGCGAGTCCGGATTCGATATAGTGCGCCAGCCCCTCCGGTGTGGCCGGAATTCCCGGTTCGGCGGCGGCCGTCCCGCCCGACATCGCCACCGCCGCGGCGGTAATGCTCGTGAGCGCGGCGCCCACGAGTGTCCGAATACCTCGTTGCATCGGAAACCTTTCGTCATTGTCCCGAACCGGGACCGTCCCGAACCCGAATTCGACGGTAGGGCGGGCGAATCCCGCATGTCACTCACGCTGTGTCAACCGACAAAGCGGCCGGGCGGGAGCGGGTGACGGTTTGTGGCGGGTGACAGGGCTCACTCGGGCAGCGGGTTCGCCAGGGCGATGGCGGTGCGGGTGAACAGCGGGGCCAGCAGCGGCAGCGCGGTCGCGCCGCGCTCGTGCAGACAGTGGCGGACCCGGTCGTCGATACCGCCGAGCAGCATGTCGATGGCCTCGGGATCCGGGTCGGCGGGCAGATCGCCCTCGCGGACGCCGATCCGCGCCACCGCCATGATGTAGTCGGCGAACATGCGGTGCACGCGGGCGCGGTGAGCGACCAGCGCCGGCCCCGCCGCGAGGGTTTCCACGTAGAGCGCCCGGGCCGCGCCCGGCTGGCTCGCCAGGAAGGCCAGGTAGATCTCGAAGGAGATCCGCACCCGGTCGGCGAAGCGCACACCCTCCATGCCGGTGACCGTGTCACGCAGTCCGTCCAGCGCGGCCTGCACCGCGAGATCGTATGCGGCGGCGAAACATTCGTCCTTACCGCCGAACATGGTGTAGAAGGTCCGGCGCGCCACCTTGGCGCGGCCGACGATATCGGCCACGGTGGTCGCCGCGTAGCCGACCTCGCCCACCGACTCCAGTACCGCGGTACACAGCCTGCGGTACTGCGAACTCGTCACCTCTTCGCGGCTGAGCCGATGCCGTCCGCGCGGCAGCGGCCCCGCGGCCTTCTCACTCACACCGCACAGAATAGGTGCGAGTGCGCCTGGACCACCGACCGACTCTCGAGGAGTGGGCTGGTCTCATGTCCGGCGCGCGGGTCCGGTATGGCGGATGTGGTCGTTCCGTTCCGGCGACAGCCGCCGTACGGTGGGGTTGCGGGCGGATGCCAGCACTTGGATGGGCGGGACGAGGAGGGCCGGGTGACGGTCGGGTTGCTCAAAGCGGTGGGGAATCGTGCGTACACCGAGGTCGAATCGGCGCGGCTGGTGCTGCGCACCGGCGTGGTGAGCGTCGAATCGCCCGCGACCATGGTGGCGGCGGCTACCGCCATGCTGCGGTACGGCACCATGGCGGCGGGACTGACGCTGTCGGCGGCCCGGTACGGCAACCGGACGGCCGTCATCGACGAACTCGGATCGCTGACCTTCGCTGAACTCGAGGAGCGGTCCAATCGGCTGGCCAATGCCTGGCGGGCGCGTGGGTTGCGCGGCGGTGAGGGCGTGGCCATTCTGGCGCGCAATCACCGCGGCCTGCTGGACGCGGTGTTCGCCGCGGCCAAGTGCGGTGCGCGAATCATCCTGCTGAACACCGACTTCGCGGGGCCGCAGATCCGGGACGTCGCGACCCGGGAGGGCACCGACCTGCTCGTCTACGACGAGGAATACGGAGAGATGCTCGCCGATGTCGCGCCGCGGCACGGCACCTGGCGCGCCTGGACCGAGAAGACCCGTCCGGACTGCCTGGAAGCGCTCATCGCCGAGGGGGACCCGTCGCCGCCGCCCGCACCCGGGGCCATGCCCAAGCTGATCCTGCTGACCTCCGGCACCACCGGCACCCCCAAGGGCGCACCGCGCGCGGAACCGAAATCCCTGGCCGCCCTCGGCGCGCTGCTGTCGAAGGTGCCCTTCCGCGCGGGCGAGGTCACCGAGTGCTGCGCCCCCATCTTCCACACCCTCGGATTCGCCTGCGCCATGCTGGGTCTCGGCTTCGGCTCCACCCTGGTGATCCGCCGCCGCTTCGACCCGCAGACCACCATCGAGAGCATGGAGCGACACCGGGTCACCACGGTGATCGCGGTGCCGGTCATGCTCGCCCGCATCGTCGACCTCGGCGGTCGCGCGCTGGTCGGCCGGGATCTCACCGCACTGCGCATCATCTTCGTGGGCGGCTCCCAGCTCGGCGCGCAGCTGGCCCGCGACCTGACCGGCCTGTTCGGGCCGGTGGTCTACAACGTCTACGGTTCCACCGAGGTCGCCTACGCCACCATCGCCACCCCGGACGACTTGGCCGTCGAACCCGGCTGCGTGGGCAGCCCCGTGCTCGGTGCGCGGGTGGAGATCCTGGACGACCGGGGCCGTCGGGTACCCACCGGCACCACCGGCCGCATCTTCGTCGGCAACTCGGTGCAGTTCGAGGGCTATACCGGCGGCGGCGACAAGGAACGCGTGCGTGGCCTGATGTCCTCCGGCGACGTCGGCCACTTCGACGCCGCCGGAAGGCTTTTCATCGACGGCCGCGACGACGACATGATCGTCTCCGGCGGCGAGAACGTCTTCCCGGCCGAGGTGGAGGAGCTGCTGCACACGCATCCCGAGATTCGGGAGGCCGCGGTCATCGGCGTCGACGACGAGCGGTTCGGCGCGCGCCTGAAAGCCTTCGTGGTCCGCCATCCCGATGCCACCCTCACCGAGGACGACACCAAAGCCTTCGTGAAGCGGAGCCTGGCCCGCTACAAGGTCCCCCGCGACGTGGTTTTCCTCGACGAACTGCCCCGCAATCCGACCGGCAAGGTGCTGAAGAAACGGCTGCGCGAACTCTGATCTCACCGCCCGACCGCCGCCGCCCGGCCGACGGCCGGAGCACGCGGTACTGTCGATCGACCATCGCGGATGGCCGGTGCACCCGATACCGCGACTAGCGCGGGACCTCGTCACGCCGCCGCGGGTCCTGGAGTTCGATCGCCACCAGCAGGTCGATCAGATCCCCGACACCGCGCGTATTCCGCCCGGTCAGCTCCTGAATCCGCCCCAGCCGGTACTTCGCCGTATTCGGGTGGATGCAGAGTGCTTCCGCCGCCTCGCGCAGATTCATATCGGCGGCGGCGAAGGCGCGGATCGTCGCCGCCAGCACCCCGCCCCGCGAGCGGTCCTCGGCCAGCAGCGTCGCGATGCGCGGGTCCACCAGATGCCGGGCGGTGTCGTCGGCGCGCAGCATCAGGTAGCGGAACGGTGTCAGATGCGGTAGCGCCATGACGCCGCCGTCCTCCGGGAGCAGCTCCAGTGCCGAGCGCGACTCCTGATGTGCCCGTGGCAGATCCGCGATCCGGGTGACCACCGGGCTCACGCCGACGGCGAGCCGGATCCCAGCCGTCCGCAGTTTGTCGTGGGCCGCACGCAGCCGCGCGCACAGCTCGTCGGTGCTGCCGCGGCCGAGCGCCGGAATCGCCACCACCTCGTTGCGGTAGGACCCGGACAGGGTGCGCAGGCCGTTGACCCCCACCCGGGCCAGCGCCGACGCGGTGAGCTGCGTGGCGTCCGAATCGGCGTCGGGCGGATCCAATATCGCCGCGGTCACCACCACCAGCGGTGCGGCGGCGTCGACGCCGATGCCGAAGCCGTGCGCCAGCGACAGCTGCGGACCACGTTCCGGCAGTGCGCCGCTCAGCAGCGCATCCAGCAGTTCCCGGCTCTCGTGGCCGTTCTCGGACTGGTAGCGCTGGAATTCCAGATAGGCGTTGGCCGCCTGGGTGCTGATCAGATCGCAGTACCGGTTCAGCGGCACCACCATCGACAGCGCGGCCTCGCGGTCGTCCTCGGAGTCGCCCGCGTAGTCCATGAGCGATTTCCACAGCGCCTGCTGACCCAGCCGGAAGGCATTGATGTAGTCGACCAGCGCGAGTCCGGACCGCGCCCGCCGCGCCGCCGCCCGCCGCGTGTAGGCGATATCCCCGGGCGTCACCTTCCGATTCTCCAGCAGCGCGGCCAGCCCTATCCGGCACAGCTGGGCGAGTTGATCGTGCACATCGGCGTGAAAGGTCTCATCGCGGGCGGCATAGGCGGGAATCCGGCCCATGATGGCGGCGACGCCGATATCGGCCATGTCGTGCACGTGGTCGAACAGCCGGGTCACGATGCGCGTGCGGGCGGCCAGCACGCTCTCGGAGTAATGCGCGGCCCCGATCGATTGTGATCCAGCGGACATGGGACGGGATTAATCCACGTGTCGCCCCGGCGTGTCAACGCCGGGAATGTGACGCAGACCATGTCCACGGGGGACAAATGCCGTCCGCGAAGTTGGTCCTCCGCGTCCAGTGTGCCCCCTGACCTGCGAATTTACGCTGAGCGAGTTCTATCCCTCCGGTGGCGGGCGCGGTTCGCGCTCGATACCGACGACAGCCCGCCGCCGCGCGGTGGGCCGGAGGACGCATGCTCGAAATCTCCCAACTCACGCTCCGCTTCGGCGGGATCACCGCGCTGTCCGACGTCGGTTTCCGGGTCGCCGCCGGCGGCCTGGTCGGTCTCATCGGGCCCAACGGCGCGGGCAAGACGACCCTGTTCAACTGCCTCACCCGGCGGTACACCCCGGATGCCGGATCGATCGTCTACGAGGGCGCGTCACTGCTGGAGCGGCCGCCCTACGCGCTCGCCGACCTCGGCATCGCCCGGACCTTCCAGAACCTCGGCCTCTTCACCCGCATGTCCGTCCGGGACAACGTGCTCGTCGGCGCGCACCACCGCGCCCGCGCCGGATTCCTGGCGGCGGGGCTGCGGCTGCCGCGGGTGCGCCGCGAGGAGGCACGGCTGCGCGCGGAGATCGACGAACTCCTGGAGCGGTTGGAACTGACCGAGGTGGCCGATCGGCCCGCCGCGGGTCTGCCCTTCGGCACGCTCAAACGCATCGAACTGGCCCGGGCGCTGGCGGTGCGGCCCCGACTGCTGCTGCTCGACGAACCCGTCAACGGCCTCAGCCACGGTGAGGTCGACGAGTTCGCCGAACGGCTGCGCGCCCTGCAACGCGACCTCGGGCTCACCGTGATCGTGGTCGAACACCACATGGGATTCGTCATGGGCACCTGCGAGCACGTCGTCTGCCTGGAGTTCGGCCGCGTCATCGCCGACGGCGAACCCGAAGCCGTGCAGCGGAATCCGGCCGTGATCGCCGCCTACCTGGGCAGCGCCGCATGAGCGCGGGAGCGGTCGCGTGGTCGGGGGCGGCGGCATGAGCGGGGGACGGCCGAGGGCCGCCCGGCGATCGGTGGCGGCACCCGAGGGCCCCTTCCTCACCGTCGACGACCTGCACGCCGGATACGGCGCGGCGCGCGTGCTGCACGGGGTCGACTTCGCGGTCCGTCGCGGTGAGGTGTGCGCGGTGCTCGGACCCAACGGCGCGGGTAAGACCACCCTGCTGCGGGCGCTGTGCGGAATGGTGAAGGTGAGCGGCGAGATTCGGCTCGACGGTACCGAGATCACCGGGCGCGCACCGGAATCCGTGGCGCGACTGGGTGTCGCTCACGTACCCGAGGGGCGGGGCACCTTCACGGCCTTGACCGTCGAGGAGAACCTGCGGGTAGGGGCCTACACCCGACGCGACCGCACCCGAGTGGACGGCGACCTGGCCCGCGTCTTCGACTTCTTCCCGGTGCTGCGGGACAAGTTGGCCGAACCCGCGGGCGGCCTGTCCGGCGGCCAGCAGCAGATGCTGGCCATCGGCCGCGCGCTCATGCTGCGGCCCCGGCTGCTGCTGCTCGACGAACCCTCTCTCGGACTCTCGCCCCTGGTCACCCAGGAGCTCTTCCGAATCGTGCACACCATCAACGCCGAGGAGCGCACCACCGTGATAGTCGTCGAACAGAACGCGCACCTGGCGCTGGAGATCGCTCAGCACGCGCATGTGATCGAGGCCGGGCGAATCGTGCTGTCCGGCACCGCCGCCGCCATCCGCGCCGACGACCAGGTCGCGCGGTCCTACCTGGGATACCGGGTGTGATCGTGTCCGGACTGCTGCAACAGCTCATCGAAGGGCTCAGTGCCGGTGCGATCTACGCCGGTCTGGCGCTGGCCATGGTCCTCATCTACCGGTTCACCGGCATCGTCAACTTCGCCCAGGGCGAGCTAGCCATGTTCTCCGCCTTCCTGGCCTGGCAGTTCACCGAGATGGGAATGCCGTTCTGGCAGGCGCTCATCGCCACGCTCGTCGTCTCGTTCCTGGGCGGCATGCTCATCGAGCGGGTGGTGATCCGGCCCGTCGAGGGCGCGCCCGAACTCACCCTCGTGATCGTCACCGTCGGCCTCTACTTCTTCGTCAACGCCGCGGCCGGGTGGATCTGGTCGTACCAGGTGAAGTCCTTCCCGAATCCCTTCCCGGACGGTGCGTTACGTGCGGGGGGAGTGACCGCGGGATACGGCAGCCTCGGCGTGATCGTGGTGGTGGCGCTGGTCATGGCACTGATCTACCTGCTCTTCCGCTACACCAAGATCGGCCTGGCCATGCGGGCGGTGGCGAGCAATCCCGCCTCGGCGCGGCTGTCCGGCATTCGGGTCGGCGTCGTCCTGGCCCTCGGCTGGGGGTTGTCCGCCCTGGTCGGAGCCGTCTCCGGAGTGCTGTCCGCGCCTGTGCTCTTTCTCGAACCCAACATGATGGGAGGGGTTCTCATCTACGCCTTCGCCGCCGCCACCCTGGGTGGCTTCGACAGTCCGGGCGGTGCGGTGGCCGGTGGCCTCATCGTCGGCGTCACCGAAACCCTCACCGGCGCTTACGTGGACGTCATCGGCACCGAACTCAAGATCGGCGTGCCGCTGGTGATCATCCTCGGCGTCCTGCTGCTGCGACCGCAGGGGCTGTTCGGGCGAGCGGTGGTGGAGCGGGTATGAGTGACGAGACCACGGTCCTGACGGAGAAAAGAACGGCCGCAACGCCTTCCGGTACGCAGGGACGCTCCGTTCCCGCTTGGCCGCTGCGCCACCGGCATCCGGTGGCCGCGCTGGCACTGCTGGGCGTGGCCTGCTATGCGCCGTTCCAGCTCGCGCCCTTCCACACCTTCCAGCTGTCCATGGCACTGGTGTACGCCATCGCCCTGCTCGGCCTGAACCTGCTGGTGGGGCAGACCGGGCAGATCTCGCTCGGCCACGGCGCGTTCCTGGCGATCGGCGCGTACACCACCGCCGTGCTGCTGGATCGCTGGGACACACCGCATCTCGCGACCCTGCCGGTGGCCGCCGCGCTGACCTTCGTACTCGGCTACGCGCTCGGCGTGCCCGCGCTGCGGCTGCGCGGGCTCTATCTGGCCCTGGTCACGCTGGCCATCGCCATCTTCCTGGTGCCGCTGCTCAAACGCTTCGAAACGCTGACCGGCGGTTCCATGGGACTCACCGTGGCCAAACCGGAAGCGCCCGCATGGACCGGGCTGGCCGAGGACCAGTGGCTGTACCTGCTGTCCCTCGCGGTCGCGGCGGTGAGCTTCCTGTTCGTCGCCGGGGTGGTGCGCTCGCGAGTCGGGCGGGCGCTCAACGCCATTCGGGATCACGAGACCGCCGCGGAGGTGATGGGTGTGCGCCCCGCGCACTACAAGACCCTCGCCTTCGCCTGGAGCGCCATGTTCGCCGGGATCGCGGGCTGCGTCTACACCTGGGTGATCGCCTTCGTCTCACCCGACTCCTTCGCGACCGGGCTGTCCATCACGCTGCTGGCCGGACTGGTCGTCGGCGGACTGGGCTCGCTCTGGGGGCCGCTGCTGGGCGGACTGTTCGTCATGTACGTCCCCAGCCTCGCCCAGGACGTCAATCAGGCCGCGCCCGGCGTGGTCTTCGGACTGCTGCTCGTCGCGGTCATGTACCTCGCGCCGACCGGATTGGCCGGGCTCGCCGGCCGTGCGGCGCAGTGGATCGGGAATCTCGTTCGGAAAGGGAAAACCAATGCGCACTAAGGTCATTCGCGTCATCGGAGCCGCAGCGGCCGTGCTGCTCGCGGCGAGCGCCTGCGGTGGTCGCGGCGAGGGTGACGGCACCGTCGCCCAGGGCGACTGCAAGGGTCAACAGACGGTCGGCATCACCGACTCGACCATCGAACTGGGCGGGGTCTACCCGCTCTCCGGTCCGGCATCGGCCTACGGGGAGATCCCCAAGGGGGTGCGGGCCTACTTCGACTACCTCAATGCCGAACACGGCGGAATCGACGGCCGCACTGTCGAATACCAGGTGCGCGACGACGGCTACCAGCCACCCAAGACCGTGGAGGAGGTGCGCCGTCTGGTCGAACAGGATCAGGTGTTCGCCATCTTCCAGACCCTCGGCACCCCCACCTCCTCGGCCGTCTGGGACTACCTGAACCAGCGCGAGGTACCGCAGATCTTCGTCGCGGGCGGTGCCACCAAATGGGGCGCGGACACCGAACATCCGTGGACCATCGGCTGGCAGCCCAGCTACCGGGCCGAGGGGCGCGCCTTCGCCGAGTTCGTGCGGCAGGAGAAGCCCGACGCCACCGTCGCCGTGCTGTACCAGAACGACGACTTCGGAAAAGACCTGCGCGACAACTTCGTCGAGGCCATCGGCGGCAGCGGGGTGCGGGTGGTGGCCGAACAGAGCTACGAGGTCACCGATCCCACCGTCGACCCACAGCTGCGCAATCTGGCCAACTCGAAAGCCGATGTGCTGCTCAACTTCTCGACACCCAAGTTCGCCTCCCAAGCCCTGGCCGGGGACGCTCGCAACCCGGATTGGAACCCGCTGCACATCCTGTCCATGGTGGCCAACTCGCTCAGCGTGCTGAAGCCGGTCGGGCTGGAGAACGTGCAGGGCGTGGTGTCCGGTGCCTTCACCAAGGATCCGGCCGATCCGCGGTGGGCCGACGATCCGGCCATCACGCTCTATCGGGAGAAGCTGGCCACCTACGCCCCGGGCGCGGACCCGACCAACACCTACACCCTGATCGGCTGGGCCGCCGCGGACAGCTTCGCCAAGACCTTCGCCTCCGCGAAATGCCCCACCCGCGAAGGACTCAGCGCCGCGGCCAGGTCGCTGTCCGGCGTGCAGATCGACACCCTGCTGCCCGGCATCACCCTCACCACCGGACCCGACGACGCCTTCCCCATGGAGGGCGTGCAGATCCAGCGTTTCGAGAACGACCACTGGACCGCCGTCGGCTCCGTCATCGACACCAGTGAATAGCCCTGTCCCTACGACCCATTCAGTTCCCCACCGGATCAACGAGGATCACCATGAAGTTCCGTAAGACCGTCGTCACCGCCGCACTCGCCACCGTCTCCCTCGGGATCGCCGCGGGCACCGGCAATGCCGCACCCGCGCCCACACCCACCCAGACCGAGGTGCACTACGAGGTCGGCCGCCAAGGCGATGCGGCCGTCCTCACCACCAGCGACGGTGCGCTGCGGACCGTCGGCGACCAACTGGTGCTGACCGCCGCCGACGGCACTCCGGTGGCGGCCGTCCCGCTCACCTACCGCATGAACGACACCGCGTACCCGATCACGGCGCGCATCGACGGCGGCACCGCGGTGCTGACGCCGCAGCGTGACGGCGGCACCCCGGTGGCCGATATCGCCGCCAGCGAGATCGTCACCGCCGACCAGGTCGCCGCGCCTGTCGCGGAATCGCTCACCCCCCGCGACCAGGCGGCGCTGGGCACCCTGGCGCAACGCCTCACCATCGGCAGCGCCATCAGCGCCATCATCGGCGCGGTGGTCGGCGGCGGCATCGGCTGCCTGGTCGGCGGCGCGGCCGGCGCGACCATCGCCAGCCCGGTCATCGCCCTGCTGCTGCCCTTCGTCGGCGCCGCCATCGCCGGCTGCGTCATGGGCGCCGCCACCCTCGGCGCCGTCGGCGGCATGGTCGGCCTGGTCACGGTGGGCGGCCCCCTCGCCCTCTTCTCCGCCTTCCAGTACTTCAGCACCATCCTGTCCCCCTGCCCGCCCGAACTCCCCGCCTGCAAGAACCCGATGACCCCGGCCCCGCCCAAGTAGTCCACGGCGTTCGCCGCCGCCCCTGCGCCGCCGCGACCCGGCTCTCAGGACCGAATGGGAGGATTCGGGTGGATAGAACAGGAGGAACGATGCCCGAGCTACCACCCGAATCCCCGATCTACGAGCAGGCCCACCAGACGATCGGCGGGTATATGCGACAGCAGCGGCTGCTTCAGGGGCTCACGCAGAAACAGGTGGCCGACGCGCTGTTCATGTCCAAGTCCGCATATCAGAAGTATGAGAACGAGGAGCGCAATCCGACGGTGCCGGTCATCCGGCAGTGGTGCGACGCGCTGGACCTGCGCTACGACAAACGCCGCCGGGTGATGTCGATCGTGATGGGGGAGCTGGCGCCCTGGGCCGTGGGATCCCCGGAGGCCATCACCCCCGATGCCCTCGAATTCATCGACTCCATGCCGTACCCGGCGTATCTGCACCGGGTGCCCCAGTACGACGTGCTGGCGGCGAACGCGGCCGCCAACGAGATGTGCCCCTTCCTGGATCCGGCGCTGGGTACGCCGGAGCGACCCATCAATGTGATCGTGCAGATGATGACCGATCCGCGGGCCGAGAAGATCCTGGTCAACTGGGAGCCCATCGTGCACCGGATGATCTATGGGCTGCGCGAGTTCTCGGCCGGTGTGGTGCCCGACACGGAGGTAGCCGCTGTCTATGAAGCGTGCCGGTCGCACCCGCGCTTCGAATACATGTGGAACAACCCGATGGATCCCGCCATCTTCGACGACGATCACGTCGTCATGCTGGATCCTGCGGGCCGCGAGACGAATTGGCGCATGCGCTCGCTCCAGTCCCTGCATCCCTGGTGCGACTACGAGATCTTCCTGCTCACCCCGCGCTCGATGCGGGAGCGGTGAGCAGGCGCACAGTACACGAAATGTGTGCCACCGCCGGCTTGACGTGAGCGGGGTGCGGATCGGAATCTCGATGGGCTGGTGGTGTCCGAAGGGGGGTCACCACCGAGTGCGTGTGTTCACCATGGGATTCGGCGTGCAGGACACTGCCGTCCCGCACGCCGAATCCGTGGTGAACATCAGCAGTTGCGTAGTTCCGGGCTCTGGTTGAGCAGCTGGGCGCGGGTGGAGACGAAGGTGCCGTAGGTGTCGCCGCCCACCGCCGAGAGCGGGAAGGCCGCTACCCGGTGGCAGTTCTGGAAGGCGAGCTTCACGCCGAAGTGGCGCTCGAGACCGCCGCGGATGGCATCGGAGGCCATGGCGCGCAGCAGTTGGCCGCGGGCGGTCTCGTCGGGCGGGGCAATGGTGTTGTCGGCGTATTCGGCCGTGCCGGAGCGCAGCTCCGCGGCCACCCGCTCGACGACCGCGTAGGCGTAGGGCAGCGAATCGCGCACGCATGCGACGAAGTCGGCGTCGCTGACCTCACCGCGCTCGGCGCGTTCCAACAGTGCGGTGGGTACCTCGAGTGACATGGCGCTCTCCTTGGGATGGCGGAAGGTGCCAGCCGATTCTAAATGACAAAGATTGTCAATTTCATTCGAACCGTCGTGAAAGTGTGCTTCGCAGAGCGGTTTTCGCCTCCTCGGACAACTGTCGCACCAGGTCGCCCGCCGGTTGCGCGGTGGTCAGGGTGTGGCTCTGGCCGGCCCAGAGGTTGACCGCGTCGGGATTTCCCTCGGCTCGTGCGGCGGCGCGCAGGGGGCCGGTGGCGTAGTGGATCTCGGGGTAGGCGGCGGGGGCGTCCGGGTGGTCGAGCAGGAAGCGGTTGCGCAGGCCGCGGGCTCGGCGGCCGGTGAAGGCGCGGGTGAGCATGGTGGGGGTGTCGAGGGGGAGGGCGTCGCGGAGCAGGGCCGGGGTGCCGGCCTCCGGGCAGCGCAGGAAGGCGGTGCCCAGTTGGGCGGCGGACGCACCCGCGGTGAGCGCGGCGGCGACGGCCGCGCCGGTCGCGATGCCGCCCGCCGCGATGATCGGCACCCGCACCGCCTCGGTGAGCAGTTGCAGCAGGGCGAGCAGGCCGAGTGGATCGGTGGTGTCGTCCTCCGGTCGGTCCGCGAACGAACCCCGGTGACCGCCCGCCTCGCTGCCCTGTGCGATGAGCGCGTCCGCGCCCGCCGCCACCGCCAGCCGGGCCTCGGCCACCGAGGTGACGGTCACCCACACCTCGGATCCGGCCGCCCGCAGCCGGGCGATCTCGGCGGCCGAGGGGCAGCCGAAGGTGCACGACACCACGGGCACCGGCGCGTCGGTCAGCAGGTCGAGTTTGGCCGCCCAGTCGTCGGTGTCGTAGCGCGGCTCGCCGACCGGGAAGTCGCGGCGCAGTTCCTCGAGATAACGGGTGTAGTCGGCGGTGGGCGTGGGCGCGGCGGGGACGAAGAGATTCATGCCGAACGGCGCGGCGGTGAGCTCCCGGGTGCGCGCGATACGCGCGGCGGTGTCGGCGGCGGAGAGGTAGCCCGCGGCCAGGAAGCCGAGTCCGCCCGCGTTCGACACCGCGGCGGCGAGTTCGGGTGTGGAGGGTCCGCCCGCCATGGGGGCCGACACGATGGGGGTGCGCAGCTCGTCCAGAAGCATGCGCCCAGTGTGCTCCGGATGACCTCGAGGTCACGGCGCGGGCGGTATGTAACAGCACGGGCCGTCCCCTCGATGCGTGTCGTCCGGTTTGCCGGGTGTCCGGGGCGCGGGCGGAAACCGCAGGTAGAAGGCATGTGTCCAGTTGGTTTCCGTCGAGGGGATAGGACTGAGTACCCAAATTTCGGCCAAGCAAGGTTGCGGAATGGTCACGACGGAGTACAGTTTCCGTCACAGCGATGCCGAATCGTTACCGGAAGCATCACCACCCGAACGCTAGGACAAAGCTTTGGCTCAGCACCGAGAGAACTCGAACTCCGTATCAGTTATGGATTTGCTGGGCGAGAACGCGGGCGGCGTTCGGGCCAACCGTCGGCATCGCGCCGAGCCCAGCACGGCCGACCGGGTGAAGGTCGCCGCCGGCGCCGCGGTCGCCGCGGGCGCCCTCATCGGCAGCGCCAGCCAGCTGGTGCCCGCACTCGCCAACGCCGCGCCGCTGTCCGGCAACAATGCCGAGAAGCGTGCCGCCGAGGACACCGATCTGAGCCTCGCCACCCAGACCCTCGAGCAGGCCACCGAGGCCGAGGCCCCCGCTCCGGCGGCCCCCGCGGTGCCCGACGCGCAGGCCGCCCCCATCGCGGGCCAGGCCGCCCCCTTCGGCCTGACCAACCTGCCGCCCGAGATCGCCGCCCCGCTGGCCCAGGCCGAGCAGACCCTCAAGAGCCTGCAGCAGCAGTTCGCCCCGGCCGTCGCGCCGGTGGCCGGTCAGATCAGCTCCGGTTTCGGCAGCCGCTGGGGCGCCATGCACTACGGCGTCGACTTCGCCGACGCGCTGGGCGCGCCGATCAAATCCGTCATGAGTGGCACCGTCGTCGAGGCTGGTCCGGCCTCCGGCTTCGGCCTGTGGGTGCGCATCCTGCAGGACGACGGCACCACCGCCGTCTACGGCCACGTCAACGACATGCTGGTGCACGAGGGCCAGCGTGTGAACGCGGGCGACGTCATCGCCACCGTCGGCAATCGCGGTCAGTCCACCGGCCCGCATCTGCACCTGGAGATCTGGGATGCCGCGGGCAACAAGATGGATCCGCTGCCGTGGTTGGCCAGCAAGGGCGTCGTCATGCAGCAGCAGTGGGGCCCGGGCCTGTAGATCGTCAGGCGCCCGTGCCGGGACGGTTTCCGGACCGACGCGTCCCGGTGGGTGCGGTGACGACCTTGGATGAACTATTCGACCCGACCACGCTGCCGGGCCGCGCGTACGCCGCGCTGGTCCAGCACCCGCGGTCCACACTGACCGAAGTCGCGGCACGACTGGGCGCCCCGCCCCGCGTGACCGAGGCAGCGCTGGAAGCCCTCTGCCACATTCAGGCGGCGGTACGCATCGTCGATCACGACGGCAGCGTCCGCTGGGACGCCCATGCGCCGGAAGCTCTTTCGGAGGCCGAATCGCGTCGCCGCCATCACGACACGCAACGCATGCAGGCCGCCGCCGCACGGCTGGGCGAGACCTTCCGCTCGGTGCGCCGTGCCACCGACACCAACGGCGCGATCGTCGCGGTGTACGAAAGACGGCAGCTGCTGGCCGACTTCGAGGATCTGCAGCACACCGCGCACACCCAGGTGAAGACGATCGAACGCGGCCCCTACCTCTCCGACGTGGAGACCGAGGAGCGGCTCTTCGAGCTCAAGACCGCGCGGCTGTCCCAGGGCATCGGCTACCGAACCCTGTACCAGGACACCATCTACCAGGATCCGGAACGGCTGCGGCACGTGCTGGCCACCAATGCCGCCGGGGCGCAGGCGCGCACGCTGCCCGATCCGCCGATGAAGCTGATCGTCGCCGACGACCGGCGCGCCATCCTGGTGCTGCACACCGACGAGCGCCGCGGCGACCCCATGGGCCTGCGCATCAGCGTCTCCCCGACGCTGGACCTGCTGGTGAAGACCTTCGACGTGCTGTGGGCCATGTCCACGCCCATCTCGGTGAACCCGCAGGAGTCCCTGGACGAGCGTGATCGCGCCATCCTCACGCTCATGAGCCTGGGGGCCACCGACGACACCATCGCGCGGCGACTGGGCCTGTCCCGCCGCACCGTGGTGCGGCGGACCGCGAGCCTGCTGGAACGGCTCGGAGCCAGCACCCGCTTCCAGGCGGGCGTGCAGGCCACCCGGCGGGGTTGGCTCTGACCGACACTCTCTGTGGTGTATGTCACTGCGTTGACGGAACCGTGCAACACCTGCGCCCCCTCGTACCGATGGGTATAGGGAGCTCGGGCGGTCTCGGCCGCATCGCTTCCCCCATATAGGATTGCTCGGACCGCAGGCCCAGGCGACGACACCGGATCGACGCCGTGGGCGCGGGCCGGATTCGCTATTCGGTCGCGCGGACCTGATGAATTGCGAGAGGTGAACTAGCTCGAATGGATACTGTCCGCCGTTCCGCACGTGGTAGCCGTCGCCGCCGGTCGGGCAGCCCGCTGTTCGCCCAACTGCTGACGGCCGCGGTCGAGTCCGCCGCCGACGCGGTGGCCATCCGGTTCAATCCGACCGGAGCTCCGGCCGATACCCGTGAACTCACCTACCGTGAGCTGGACGAAGCCTCCTCCAAGCTGGCCCGCGAACTCATCGCGCGCGGTGTCGGGCCCGGCGACGTGGTGGCCATCGGCATCGCCCGGTCCATCGAGTCGGTGCTGTCGGTGTGGGCGGTCGCCAAGACCGGCGCGGCGTACGTGCCCGTCGATCCGAGCTACCCGCCCGAACGCATCGAGTACCTGCTGACCGATTCCGGCGCGGTGCTGGGGCTGACCACCTCCGCGCATCGCGCGGCCCTGGGCACCACCGTGTACTGGGTGGAGCTGGACGATCCGGTGCGCGCGGAGCGCATCGACGCCCATCCGGCGCACCCCATCTCCTATGCCGACCGGGTGCGCCCGCTCACCGAGCAGCATCCGGCCTACGTCATCTACACCTCGGGTTCCACCGGCCGCCCCAAGGGCGTGGTGGTCACCCACACCGGTCTGGCCGGTCTGGTGGCCGCCGAGCGCGAACACTATGCGGTGACCGGGGATTCGCGCGTGCTGCACGTGTGCTCCCCGAACTTCGACGTGTCGGTGCTGGAGCTGCTGCTCACCTTCTCCTCCGGCGCGACGCTGGTGGTGTCCCCGCCCCGCGTCTTCGGCGGTGACGATCTCGCCGAACTGCTGCGCCGCGAACGTGTTTCGCACATGCTCATCACCCCGGCCGCGCTGGAGTCGGTCGACCCGACCGGACTCGACGAGTTGCGGGTCGTGGTGGTGGCCGGTGACAAGTTCGGTCCCGAGCTGGTCGCGCGCTGGGCGGTCGAGGGCCGCTCCTTCTACAACGGCTACGGCCCCACCGAGGCCACCATCCTGGCCACCAGCACCGCGGCCATGGTGCCCGGCGAGCCCATCACCATCGGCCCGGCCATCGCCGGGGTGGGCGCGTTCGTGCTGGACACCCGGCTGCGGCCGGTGCCCGCGGGCGTGACCGGGGAACTGTACCTGTCGGGTCCGGCACTGGCGCAGGGCTATCTGGCCCGGCCGGGCCTGACCGCGGAACGCTTCGTGGCCAGTCCGTTCGGCGCGGACACCGGGCATCCGGGAGCGCGGCTGTACCGCACCGGCGATCTGGTGCGCCGCCGCGAGGACGGCGTCATCGAATACCTGGGCCGCTCCGACTTCCAGGTCAAGATCCGCGGTCTGCGCATCGAACTCGGCGAGATCGACAATGCCCTGACCACGCATCCCGACATCGACTTCGCGGTCACCATGGGCAAGACGCTGCCCTCGGGCGCGACCGCGCTGGTCGCCTACGTGCTGGCCAAGCCGGGCCGGGCCGCCGATCCGGCCGCGCTGAGCGAGCACGTCGGACGCGGCCTGCCCGCGCACATGGTGCCCTCGGCCATCGTGGTGCTCGACCACCTGCCGCTCACCCCGAACGGCAAGCTGGACCGGGATGCCTTGCCGGAGCCGGTATTCGAGACCACCACCACCCGTGCCCCGTCCGGCCCGGTGGAGGAGAAGATCGCGGAGCTGTTCGCGGAACTGCTGCGGGTGTCCGAGATCGGCGCGGACGATTCGTTCTTCGCCATCGGCGGCGATTCGATCCTGTCCATCCAGCTGGTGTCGCGGGCCCGCGCGGCGGGCATCGTGTTCACCCCGCAGGACGTCTTCGAGCAGCGCACCGTGGCCGCGCTGGCCAAGGTCGCCATTGTCGGCGACGGCGGTGCGCCGGTCACCCTGGAGGAGCTGCCCGGCGGCGGCGTGGGCACCATCGCGTTGACCCCGGTGCTGGCCGACTATCTCGAAGACGGTGTGTACAACCGGTTCTCGCAGAGCATGGTGCTGTCGCTGCCGGAGGACATCGACCGTGCGGCCTTGACCGAAACCCTCGACCACGTACTGACCCACCACGACATCCTGCGGGCGCGACTGGTCCACGGGGACGGGCGATTCCAGCTCGAGGTGCCCGAAGCCGGTGCCGTATCGGCCGATTCGCTGCTCGCCGAGGGTGACGTCCCGGCCGGAGCCACCGGCGAGGAGCTGGCCCGGATCGGCAGCGCCGCCATGGACGCCACCCTGGACGCACTGGACCCGGCGGCCGGTCGCATGCTGGCCTGCACCTGGCTGCACCGCCCGGACGCCGCGGACGTGCTGCTGATCGCCGCGCACCACTTCGTCATCGACGGCGTCTCGTGGCGCATCCTCATCTCCGATCTGGTCGCGGCCTGGATGCAGCGCGCCGCCGGGCAGCGGCCGACGCTGCCCGCCGTGGGCACCTCCTTCCGGCGCTGGGCGCACGGGCTGCACGAGGTGGCCGGCTCGGCGGAGCGTCGGGCCGAGCTGCCGTACTGGCGGCAGGTGCTCGCCACCCCGGACCCGCTGCTGGGCGCGCGCGAACTCGATTCCGCCGTGGACACTTTCGCCACCGTGCGGCGGTTCTCCGTGCAGGTGCCCGCCGATATCACCGAAGCCCTGCTCACCGAGGTTCCGGCGCTGTACCGCGGCGGCGTGAACGACGGCCTGCTGGCCGCGCTCGCTCTGGCCGTGCGCGGCTGGCGCGCCCGCCGCGGCATCGAATCCCCGGTCACCCGGGTGCGTTTGGAGGGCCACGGCCGCGAGGAGAGCGTGCTGCCGGGCGCGGACATCACGCGCACCGTCGGCTGGTTCACCACCGTCTATCCGGTCGCGCTCGACCTGTCGGGCATCGACACCGCCGCCGCGCTCGAGGGCGGCTCGGTCACCGCCGCCGCGCTGCGGTCGGTGAAGGAACAGCTGATCGCCGTGCCCGACAAGGGCATCGGCTTCGGCCTGCTGCGTTACCTCGACCCGGAATCCGCCGCGGAGCTAAACGGGCGGCTGGCGCAGATCGGCTTCAACTACCTGGGCCGCGTCTCCGCCAGCGAGGTGCCCGAGGGCATGGCCGACGCCGCGTGGCTGCCCACCGACGCGCTGGGCGAGCTGAGCGTCGACCAGGATCCGACCATGCCCGCGGGCATGGTGGTGGATCTCAACGCCATCGTCACCGACGGCGAGGACGGCCCGCGCATGTCGGTGTCGGTCCAGTACGCCGCCGAGATTCTGGACGAGGCGGCCGTGCGGGAACTGGCCGAGGACTGGGTGCGCGCGCTCACCGCCGTCGCCCGCCACGTGCAGGATCCCGCCGCCGGTGGTCTGACGCCCTCGGATGTGCCACTGGTGCGGGTGTCCCAGGTCGAACTCGACGGCTGGCGCGCGGCGTATCCGGGGCTCTCGGATGTGCTGCCGCTGTCGCCGCTGGGCGCGGGCCTGCTCTTCCACACCCAGCTCACCCAGGGCGCGGCCGACGACTACGTCACCCAGTTCGCCCTGGAACTGGCCGGTCAGGTCGATCTCGAACGGCTGCACCGGGCGTCGCAGGCCATCCTGGACCGCCACGCCGGACTGCGCGCGGCCTTCGTGACCGCCGCCGACGGCACCCCGGTGCAGGTCGTGGTGGACGCCCTCGAGGTGCCGTGGCGGTTGCTGGACGTAGCCGACGAGGACATTCCGGCGCTGCTCGAGGAAGACCAGCGCACCCGTTTCGATCCGGCCGCCGCACCGCTCATGCGCTTCACGGTGTACCGCACCGGCACCGGCCGCATCCACTTCGTGCTGACCACGCACCATCTGCTCTTCGACGGCTGGTCGCTGCCGCTGCTCATGAAGGATCTGCTGGTCCTCTATGCGACGCACGGTGATTCGTCGCCGCTGCCGCCGGTGCGGCCCTACCGCGACTACCTGGCGTGGCTGGCGCGGCAGGATAGCGCGGCGACCCTGGACACGTGGCGCGACACCCTGGCCGGTGCGCAGCCCACCGCCGTCTCCGCCGTGCTGGAACGCCCTGAACAGGCGGAGATCGGTTACGGCGAAATCGAATTCGAATTCTCCGAGGCCGAGACGCAGGCCGTGACCGCGTTCGCCGCCGATGCCGAGGTGACCGTCAATACGGTCGTGCAGGCCGCCTGGGCGCTGGTGCTGGCCACGCTCACCGATCGTGAGGATGTGGTCTTCGGCGCGGTCGTCTCCGGTCGTCCGCCGCAGCTGGACGGCGTGGACGACATGATCGGCCTGTTCGTCAACACCATTCCGGTGCGGGTGCGCTTCGACGCCGAGCAGTCCGTGCGGGACCTGTTGACCGCGGTGCAGTCCGAGCAGGCGGGCCTGCTCGAACACCACTACCTGGGCCTGGCCGAGATCCAGAGCGCGGCCGGTACCGGTGCGGCGTTCGATTCGCTGGTGGCCTACGAGTCCTATCCGGTGGACGCCGAGGGCCTGCAGGCCGCCGGTGGCTCCATCGACGGCCTCGAGGTCGCGGGCGTGAAGTCGGTGACCTTCACCCACTACCCGGTGACCGTGGTGGTGGAATCCGGTGCGTGCCTGCGCTTCAAGATCTGGCACCGCCGCGACACCGTCGGCGACCCGGCGGCCCGGGCGCTGGCCGACCTGCTGCGCATGCTCATCGGCCGCTTCGTCGGCGCACCGCAGGAGGCGCTCGCGGCGCGGGCGGACTGGTGGCGCGCGGGCGCGGTGCCCGGCCAGCTGGAACTGCCCGCCGACCGGCCGCGTCCGGCGACGCCCACGCGCCGCGGCGGGGAGCTGCGCTTCGACATCTCCGCCGACGTCGCCGCCGCACTCGCGGAGCTGGCGCGGCAGACGGATTCGACCCTGTTCACGGTCGTGCACGCCGCCTTCGCGGTGCTGTTGGCGCGGCTGTCCGGCGGCACCCGGGAGATCGCGGTCGGCGCGGTGTCCCCGGAACTCGGTGCGGTGCACCCGGGTTCGGCCGCGGTCGTGCTGCGTACCGAGATCGACCCAGGCATCGCCTTCGCCGACCTGCTCGAGGCGGTGACCCGCGCCGACGCCGAGGTGTTCGGCCGCGCGGGCGGCGGCTCCGAGCGGCTGGCCGATGTGCTCGACGTGATTCGTTCGGCCGCCGGGCATCCGCCGTTCCAGGTGCTGCTCACCGCCGGGCAGACCGGGCGCGGCGAGCGCACCGCGCTGGTCGACCTCCAGTTGGATGTCACCGAGCGGACCGACACCCAGGGCATGGCGCTGACCTACACCTATGCCGTGGATCTGTTCGACCCGGCGACCGTACTGGACTTCGCCGATCGGCTCGGCCGCATTCTCGCGGCCGTGGCCGCCGACGCCCGCGCCGTGGTCGGCGATATCGCCGTCTACGCGCCGGGGGAGCGCGAACTCGTCCTGCACGAATGGAATACGCCCGGCGTGCCGGTGCCGGACGTGACCCTGGTGGACCTCATCACCGCGCAGGCCGCCGGTCGCCCCGACGCCCCGGCCGTCCGCTACGGCGACACCACGCTGACCTTCGACGAGCTGTTGCGCCGCGCCAATGTGGTGGCGCGGGCCCTCATCGCCTACGGCGCCGGCCCGGAAACGCTGGTGGCGGTCGCCGTTCCGCGCACCGAGGAGCTGCCCGTGGCGCTGCTCGCGGTGCTCATCTCCGGTGCGGGCTACCTGCCCGTCGACACCGCCTACCCGACGCAGCGGCTGGAATTCATGCTGGCCGATTCCCAGCCCGCCTGTGTGCTGACCACGACCGATGAGCGGGAGTCGGTGCCCGCCGGGGACTTCCCGGTGGTGCTGCTCGACGAGGTGGCGAGCTTCTCCGACGCGCCCGTCACCGACGCCGAACGGCGCGCCCCGCTGCGCGCCGATCACCTGGCGTACGTGATCTACACCTCCGGATCCACCGGCGTGCCCAAGGGGGTGGGCGTGGCGCACCGCAATGTGGTGGAGCTGTTCGCGAACACCCAGGCGCACTTCGAATTCGACGAGAACGACGTGTGGACGCTGTTCCACTCCTTCGCCTTCGACTTCTCGGTGTGGGAGCTGTGGTGCGCGCTGGCCAACGGCGGCGCGGTGGTGGTGGTCGATCACCTGACCTCGCGATCGCCGGAACAGTTCCGCGAGTTGCTGATTCGCGAGCGGGTGACGGTGCTCAACCAGACACCGTCGGCGTTCTACCAGCTGGCCGAGGCCGACCGCGCCGCCGCGGCGCAGAGCGGCGACTACGCGCTGCGCTATGTCGTGTTCGGCGGTGAGGCACTGGATCTGCGGCAACTGCGACGCTGGTACGACCGACACGCGCCGGACGCGCCGACGCTGGTGAACATGTACGGCATCACCGAGACCACCGTGCACGTGTCGTTCCTGGCCCTGGACGAGGAATTGGCGCAGCAGCCGAGCAGCATCATCGGCCGGGCGCTGCCCGGCCTGGGCGCGCGCGTACTCGACCAGCGCCTGCACCCGGCTCCGGTCGGCGTGGCGGGCGAGATCTACGTGGACGGCGCACAGCTCTCACGCGGCTACCTGGGGCGTCCGGGCCTGACCGCGGCACGGTTCGTGGCCAACCCCTACGGCCCGCCCGGCTCGCGCATGTACCGCGCCGGTGACGTCGGCCGCTGGGCCGGATTCGGCGGCGAGGCCAACCTCGAGTACGCGGGCCGCAGCGACCAGCAGGTGCAGCTGCGCGGCTTCCGCATCGAACTCGGCGAGATCGAATCGGCGCTGCTGCGGGTTCCGGGCATCAGCCAGACCGTGGTGCTGGTGCGCGACGACAACGGCGTCGACCAACTCGTCGGCTATGTGGTGCCCGAAGGCGATACCGCGCTCGACCCGGCCGAGATCAAGGCCGCGCTGGGCGAATTCCTTACCGCCTACATGGTTCCCGACGCCATCGTGGCCCTGGACGTACTGCCGCTCACTCCGAACGGCAAGCTGGACCGCAAGGCGCTGCCCGCACCGGAATTCGGCGGCTCCGTCGAGTACCGGGCCCCGCGCACCGAGTCCGAACGCGTGGTGGCGGCCGAATTCGCCGCCCTGCTGGGTGCTACCGAGGTCGGCGTGGACGACGACTTCTTCGCCCTCGGCGGCAATTCGCTGCTGGCCACCCGCGCGGTGGCGCGCATCAACGAGGCGTTGGGCGCGAATCTCGCCGTGCGGGAGCTGTTCGAGGCGTCCAGCGTCGCCGCGCTGGCCGCCCGGGTGGTGACCGGCACCGCCGAGAACCGACCGCCGCTGGTGCGCGCCGAGCGTCCCGCGCGGGTGCCGCTGTCGCTGGCGCAGCAGCGCATGTGGGTGATCAACCAGCTCGATCCGGATTCGCCCGCCTACAACATCCCACTGGCGCTGCGGCTTTCGGGCACGCTCGACATCGAGGCACTGCGCCTGGCGGTGCTGGACGTGCTGGAGCGGCACGAATCGCTGCGCACCCGCTATCCCGTGGACGCCGACGGCATCGCCTACCAGGACATCGTGTCCGTCGCGGAGGCGCTGCCGGGCGGACTGACCGTGGAGCCGCTGGGCAATGCGCTGCACCGCATGACCGAGGTGCTGTCCGCCGGATTCGACGTCACCGCACAGGTTCCCATCCGGGCGCTGCTGTGCACCGACGGCGACACCGGAACCGACCACTACTTCGTGGTCGTGGTGCACCACATCACCGCGGACGGCGCGTCGCTGCCGCCGCTGGCCCGCGATCTGGTGACCGCGTACGTGTCGCGCTGCCAGGGCAATCCGCCCGCCTGGTCGCCACTTCCGGTGCAGTATGCCGACTTCGCGCTCTGGCAGCACGAGGTCATCGGCACCGACGACGACGAGAACTCGGTCGCCGCGGGGCAGTTGGCCTTCTGGCGGGATCGGCTCGACGGCGCGGTCGGCACCCTCGACCTGCCGCTGGACCGTCCGCGACCCGCGGTGCGCACCCTGCAGGGCGGGGCCACCACCTTCACGGTGCCCGCCGAGGTGCACGAGGGGTTGGCGCGGATCGCCCGCGAGCACAACGCCTCGCTGTTCATGGTGGTGCACGCCGCGCTGGCGGTGCTGCTGTCGCGGCTGTCCGGCAGCGGCGACGTCACCATCGGCACGCCCATCGCGGGTCGCGGTGAGCGGGTGCTCGACGATGTGGTCGGCATGTTCGTCAACACCCTGGCGCTGCGCACCGCGGTGGACTCGGCGGCGAGTTTCGACGAGCTGGTCGACAAGGCGCGGGAGACCGACCTCGCCGCCTACGGCAATGCCGACATCCCCTTCGAGCGCGTGGTCGAGGTGGTCGCGCCCGACCGGGCCAACGCCCAGGACCCGCTGTTCCAGGTGGTGCTGTCGTTCCAGAACACCGACCGACCCGACCTCGAACTGCCGGGCCTGTCCATCAGCGCGCTCGACACCGGCGCGGTGTCGGCCAAGTTCGACCTCCAGGTCACCATCGACCCACGACAGTGGGAGGACGGCGCGGTCGGCGAACTCGCCGGAGCCCTCACCTACGCCTCGGACATCTTCGACGAGTCCACCATCCACACCTTCGGTGAGCGCCTGCAGCGCGTGCTGGCGGCCGTGGCCGCCGACCCGCGCCAACGCGTGGGAGCCATCGAATTCGGTGGCGTACAGCAGCGTTCGCACAGCGCGGCTGCCGGGTTCTCCGACGCCGCGCCCGCGGTCACCCGCGGCACCCAGCTGCCGTTGCTGCTGACCGCCGCCGTGGAGGACGACCCGGACGGTCCGGCCCTGGTCTGGGGCGAGGACGCCCTGACCTACGCCGAACTCGACGCCCGCTCCTCGCGGCTGGCGCGGGTGCTCATCGGCCGCGGCTGCGGTCCGGGCACCGGTGTCGCGCTGCGCCTGGACCGCGGTGTCGACGCCGTGGTCGCCACCTGGGCGGTCCTCAAGTCCGGTGCGGCCGTGGTCCCGGTCGCCGCCGCCGCTGCCGAGCTGCCCACCGACCTGGTGGTCAAGGTCGGCCTCACCGCGAGCGCCGAGAACTCCGGCAACGGCGTGGACTGGCTGGTCCTGGCCGACCCCACCCTGGTCGCGGAGATCGCGGCGGCCTCACCCCGCCCGGTCACCTACGCCAACCGCGCCCGTGCCCTGCAGGGCGGCGACCTCGCCTTCGCGCACGCCGACCGGGGACTGAGCTACGACGAGCTCGCGGAACTGGTGAACCGGGTCAGCGGCCACACCGAGCTGACCTTCGAGTCGCGAACCTTCCGGTTCGGCCGCGCCGATGCGCTGGCCGCCGTGGTCGAGGTGCTCGCCGCCGGCGCCAGCGGTGCGTCCGTGGTCGTCACCGCGGTGCCGCCGCACGGCGCGCTGGCCGAGGTGCTGGCCGACGAATGGGTATCGCATCTGTTCACCGACGGCGCGGGGCTCGCCGAGCTCGGTGGTGAACCATTGGAGGACCTGGGCGCCGTCGTCGTTTACGACGGGGCGGACCTGGACGCGGCGCGGCGCATTCCCTGGCTGCCCGCGGTCGTGCCGCTGGACTGAGTGCATTCCGTCCGTCATTCCGGCATGCTGTGGAGCCGGAATCCCCATACTCCGGCGGCCGTCCACCGCCGGGGTAACGGTCGATGCGCAGAGATTCGATGAAGCAGGATGTGCGCCCGCGCGGCGCGCAGACGTAGACGGCAAGAATGAGGCGGAGTTGATGGGTCGGGAAGACGGAAAGCAGCGCACGCTGACGGGGGAAGGGCCGCGGGCATGACCCGGCCGGTTCGTCAGCGGCCCACCCGCACCCGTCGACCCCGGGTCACCACGCTGCCGCAGCTCATGGCGTCGGCGGTGGAGGCCAATCCGAGCGGGGAGGCCGTCGTCTACGCCGATGCCGCGGCCACGCTGGGGACGCTCCGCTACGCCGAGCTGGACGCGCGCTCCACCCGGCTGGCACGGCTGCTGATCGAGCGGGGGATCGGACCCGAGGATCTGGTGGCGGTCGGGATTCCGCGGTCGTTGGACTCCGTCGTCGCGGTGTGGGCGGTCGCCAAGACCGGCGCGGGATACGTTCCGGTCGACCCCAACTATCCGGCCGACCGGGTGACCCACATGGTCACCGACTCGCGGGCGGTGCTGGGACTGACCGTCGCCGCGGTGCGCGACGATCTGGCCGACGACGTCGAATGGCTGACCATCGACACCGCCGAATTCGAGCGGCAGGTGGCGTCGTATTCGGAGGAGGCCATCACCTCGGCGGACCGGGTGCGGCAGCTGCGCGCCGAACATCCGGCCTACGTCATCTACACCTCCGGTTCGACCGGCAAGCCCAAGGGCGTGGTGGTCACCCAGGCCGGTCTGTCCGGCTTCTGCGATGAGCAGCGTGAGCGCTACCGCACCGGAACCGGATCGCGCGCACTGCATTTCGCCTCCCCGTCCTTCGACGCCTCGGTGCTGGAGCTGCTGCTCGCCCTCGGCGGGGCGGGGACGCTGGTGGTCGCCTCGCCCGAGGTGCTCGGCGGTGACGAACTGGCCGCGCTGCTGCGGCGGGAACGGGTGACGCACGCGTTCATCACCCCGGCCGCACTGGCATCGGTGGATCCCACCGGGCTCGACGACCTGCGCGTGGTGGTCGCCGGTGGCGAAGCCTGCCCGCCGGATCTGGTGCGGCGCTGGGTACTTCCCATTGCCGGCGGCGGCACCCGGGAGTTCTACAACGGGTACGGGCCCACCGAGACCACCATCATGACCAATATCAGCGCACCGCTGGTGCCGGGGGAATTGGTCACCATCGGCGGTCCGGTGCGCGGCATCACCGAATACGTGCTCGACGAGCGGCTGGTGCCGGTGGTCGACGGCGTGGTGGGGGAGCTGTACATCACCGGTGCGCAGGTGGCGCGCGGCTACCACGAGCGACCGAGCCTGACGGCGGCGCGTTTCGTGGCCAATCCGCTCGATCCGGGCGGATCCCGCCTCTACCGCACCGGCGACCTGGTGCGGCGCACTCCCTCCGGTGATGTGGAGTACCTGGGGCGCAACGACTTCCAGGTGAAGGTGCGCGGCTTCCGCATCGAACTGGGCGAGATCGACGCGGTGCTGGGCTCGCACGACAGCGTGGACTTCGCCGTCACCGTCGGTCACCAGCTCGATTCCGGGGCGACCATTCTCGCCGCCTACGTCCATGCCGCCCCGGGCGCGTCGGTGGATGTGGACGAGCTGACCGCCTACGCCGAGCAGAGCCTGCCCGCGCATATGGTGCCCACCACCATCATGGTGCTGGATACGATTCCGCTGACCCCGGTCGGCAAGCTGGACCGCCGCGCCCTGCCCGCACCGCAGTTGCGCACCAAGGAATTCCGCGCCCCGGCCGGTCGCCTGGAGGAATTGGTCGCGGGCGTTTTCGCCGACCTGCTCGACCCGGGCGATCCCATCGGCGCGGACGACGACTTCTTCGAACTCGGCGGCAATTCGCTCATCGCCACCCGGGTCGCCGCCCGGCTGGGCGCGGAGATCTCCGCGCGCGTCCCGGCCCGCATGATCTTCACCGCGTCGACGGTCGCCGGACTGGCCGCCCAGTTGGAACCGCTCGTCGGCGCGGGCGGACGGCCCGCGCTCACGCCGCAGCCGCGCCCCGACCGCATTCCGCTGTCGCTGGCGCAGCAGCGCATGTGGTTCCTCAACCAGTTCGACACCGCCTCGGCGGCCAACAACATCCCGTTCGCCATTCGGCTCACCGGTGCGCTCGATATCGCGGCGCTGCGTGCGGCCATCGGTGACCTGGTGCGGCGGCACGAGACGCTGCGGACGGTGTACCCGGCCGTGGACGGCACCGGCTATCAGGTGGTGCTGCCCGCGGAGCAGGCGACTCCGGAGCTGGAGCCGCAGGTGGTGGAGCCGGAGCGGGTCGCGGAATGGCTCACCGGGCTGGCGCTGCGCGGCTTCGACGTGGCCGCCGAGGTGCCGCTGCGTATCGAACTCGCCGAAATCGGGCGCGACGATTATGTGATCGCGGTGGTGGTGCACCACATCGCCGCCGACGGCGCGTCGGTGGGACCGTTCATGCGAGATCTGCTGGCGGCCTTCTTCGCACGTCGCGGTGGCGAGGCTCCCGCCTGGGAGCCGCTGGCGGTGCAGTACGCCGACTACACCCTGTGGCAGCGGGCGCTGCTGGGCGATGAACACGAACCCGGCTCGCTGGCCGCCAACCAGATCGACTACTGGCGCGAGACCCTGGCGGGCATTCCGGACCGTCTCGACCTGCCGGCCGACCGGCCGCGGCCGTCCATCGCGTCCGGGCGGGGCGCGGTGTACACCTTCGAGATCGACCCCGCGCTGCACGCGCGCCTCACCGAACTCGCCCACGACAGCGGCGCGTCGCCGTTCATGGTCGTGCACGGCGCGCTGGCTACGCTGCTGGCGCGGCTCTCGGGCACCGACGACATCGTGATCGGCACGCCGGTCGCGGGCCGCGGCGAGCGCGAACTCGACGACCTCATCGGCATGTTCGTCAATACGCTGGTGCTGCGCACCCGGGTGGACACGGGCGCGACGTTCGCGGACCTGCTGGAGAACGCGAAAGAAACGGATCTGGCGGCGTTCTCGCACGCCGAGCTGCCGTTCGAGCGGCTGGTGGAGATCCTGGACCCGGTGCGGTCGCAGGCACACCACCCGCTGTTCCAGGTGGCGCTGTTCTTCCACAATATCGAGACCCCGCGCATGGAGCTGCCCGGACTCACCGCCGAGGCCGTCGAATTCGACGGTGCGGTAGCGAAATTCGACCTCCAGCTGTCGGTGATTCCACGCGAGCGCGACGGTGCGGCCGACGGCATGACAGCCGTGTTCACCTACGCCACCGACCTGTTCGACGAGGTCACGGTGGCGGAGTTCGCGCAACGGCTGGTGCGCGTGCTCACCGCCGTCACCGACGATCCGCGCGCCGCCCTCGGTGAGATCGACCTGCTCGACGCCGCCGAGCGGGAGCGAATCCTGCACCACTGGAACGACACCGCGCATCCCATCGCCCCCGAACTGCTGCTGGACGAGTACCGCCGCGCGGTGCGGCGGCATCCGGACGCCGTCGCGGTGGTGTACGAGGGGGCGGAACTCACCTACCGCGAATTCGATGAACGGGTCAACCGGCTCGCCCGGCTGCTCATCGCCGAGGGTGTGGGCGCGGAATCACTGGTGGGCCTGGCGATCCGGCGGTCGCTGGATCTCGTGGTGGGCATGTACGCGATCATCACCGCCGGTGGCGCGTACGTGCCGCTGGATCCGGACCATCCGGCCGAGCGCATCGCCCACATTCTCGACACCGCGCAACCGGTGGCGGTGCTCACCACCAGCGCCGACGAGGTGCTGGTGCCCGAGGGCACGCCGGTCATCCGGCTCGACACCGCGCCGCTGGACGAATTCGCCGCCGCGCCCGTTACTTCCGGTGAGCTGCTGCGGCCGGTGCGGCCCGATCATCCGGCGTACGTCATCTTCACCTCCGGCTCCACCGGTCGGCCCAAGGGGGTCGCGGTCTCGCATGCCGCCATCCACAATCAGACCACCTGGATGCTGGCGGCCTACCCGCTGACGCCGGACGACGTCTACTTCCAGAAGACCGCCACCACCTTCGACGTATCGCTGTGGGGCTACTTCATGCCGCTGCGCACCGGCTCGAAGCTGGTGGTCGGCACCCACGACGGCCACCGGGATCCGCTGTACGTGGCGGAAACCATTGCCCGCGAGGGCGTCACGATCACCGACTTCGTGCCGTCCATGCTCACCGTCTTCGCCGCGCACACCGCGCCCGGCAGTATTCCGACGCTCCAGGACGTCTTCGTCATCGGTGAGGCGCTGCCGCCGGAGACGGTCGCCGCGTTCCGGGCCGTGTCGGGGGCGCGGGTGCACAACCTGTACGGCCCCACCGAGGCAGCGGTGTCCATCACCTACTGGCAGGCGCGTGGGGACGAACGGTCCTCGGTGCCGATCGGTCTGCCGCAGTGGAACAGTCGGGTGTACGTGCTCGATTCGCGGTTGCGGCCGGTTCCGGCCGGTGTCGCGGGTGAGCTGTATCTGGCCGGTGATCAGCTGGCGCGCGGTTATGTGCGGCGACCGGACCTGACGTCGGATCGGTTCGTGGCCAACCCGTTCGGTCGTGGTGAGCGCATGTACCGCACCGGTGACCTGGTGGTGTGGCGCGAATCCGACGGGGTGCGGCCGGAGCGCCTGGATTACATCGGGCGCACCGATTTCCAGGTGAAGTTCCGTGGTCAGCGGATCGAGCTCGGCGAGATCGAGACGGCACTGCTGGCCCAGCCCGCGGTGAGCGCGGCGGTAGCGCTGGTGGTGCCGTCCGAGCTGGGCGACCAATTGGTGGCCTATGCCGTGCCCACGCCCGGCCACACCATCGAGCAGACCGAACTGCTGGCGGCGCTGGCGGATTCGCTACCGCAGTACATGATTCCGGCGACCGTCGTGACGCTGGCGGAATTCCCGCTGAACGCGAGCGGCAAGCTGGACCGCAAGGCGCTGCCCGAACCGACCTTCGCCGGACGCGAATTCCGTGCTCCCGCGACGCCGGTGGAGGAGATCGTCGCCGGGGTGTTCGCCGAGGTGCTCGGGATCGAGCGGGTCGGCGCGGACGACGACTTCTTCGCATTGGGGGGCAATTCGCTGGTCGCCACGCAGGTGGTGGCGCGGCTGGGGGCCGCCATCGGTGCGCGCGTGCCGGTGCGCACCCTGTTCGAGACGCCGACGGTGACCGCGCTGGCGGCGGCGGCGGAATCGCAGACGCGCCGGGGCCGCACCCACGAGTTGGGCGCTATCGCGCGTCCGGAGCGCTTGCCGTTGTCGCTGGCGCAGCAGCGCATGTGGTTCCTCAATCGCTTCGAGGATCTCGGCGACGGCACCGTGTCGGCGGGTTCGGCGGCCTACAATCTGCCGTTCGCGCTGCGACTGTCGGGCAGTCTCGATACCGAGGCGCTGGCGTACGCGCTCGACGACGTGGTGACCCGGCACGAGGTGCTGCGTACCGTCTATCCCGAAACCGCCGACGGTCCGGTGCAATTGGTGCTGCCCGCCGGATCGCCGGAGGCGGCCGTGCGGCTCGCGCCGGTGCGCGTCACCTCGGAGGAAGCCTTCGCAGCGGTCGTCGAACTCGCCGCCACCCCCTTCGACGTCACCCGTGAGGTGCCGATCCGGGTGCGGCTGTTGGAGATCAGCGATCTCGCACCCGGTTCGCGGCGCGAATACGTACTGGCCGTGGTCGCCCACCACATCGCCGCCGATGCCTCCTCCATGGGGCCGCTGGTGCGCGACATCATGACCGCCTACGCCGCCCGCACCGGCGGCTACGAACCCGGTTGGCAGTCGCTGGCCGTGCAGTACGCGGACTACGCGCTGTGGCAGCGGGCCGTACTCGGCGACGAACATGACCCGGAATCCATTGCCGCACAGCAGATCGACTACTGGCGCACGGCGCTGGCCGACCTGCCCGACCTGCTGGAGCTGCCCACCGACCGGCCGCGGCCCGCGGTGGCGTCGCTGGCGGGTGCGCGCGTCGACGTGACCATCGACGCCGACACCCATGCCGGGCTGGTGCGGCTGGCCCGCGAGCACAACGCCACCATGTTCATGGTGGTGCACACCGCGTTCGCGGTGCTGCTGGCGCGACTGTCCGGCTCCGGTGACATCGCCATCGGCACCCCGGTCGCCGGACGCGGCGAACGCGAACTCGACGACCTCATCGGCATGTTCGTGAACACGGTCGTCTTCCGCACCCGCCTGGACGGCGGCGACACCTTCGCCGACGTGCTGGCACGGCAGCGCGATATCGACCTGCAGGCGTTCTCGCACGCCGATATTCCGTTCGAGCGCCTGGTCGAGGTGCTCAGCCCGCCGCGCACCACCGCCCACCACCCGCTGTTCCAGGTCGGCCTGTCCTTCCAGAACATGGCCCGCGCCGCGCTCGAACTGCCCGGCCTCACCATCGCCGGGGTGGACGCCGACCTCGAGGTCTCCCAGTTCGACCTGCACCTCATCGTCTCCGACGGCTACGACGAACACGGCGCACCCGCGGGTATCGGTGGCTTCATCACCTACGCCACCGACCTGTTCGACGAACGCACCGTGATCGGCTTCGTGGAGCGACTGCACCGCCTGCTCGCGGCCGTGGTCGCCGACAGCGCCGCACGGGTCGGCGATATCGACCTGCTCGCCCCCGCCGAACGCACCGAACTGCTCCAGGCCCGCAACGACACGGCGCACCGCGTCGAGGCCACCACCCTGGCCGCGCTGCTCGACCGCAGCATCAACACCGTGCCCGGAGCCATCGCGCTCATCGGCCCCGACGGCGACACGGTGAGCTACGCCGAGCTGAGCAAACGGGTGAATCGCCTGGCGCGGCACCTGATCTCGCTGGGTGTCGGTCCGGAGGCGCGGGTGGCGCTGGCGTTGCGGCGCTCGGTGGACCTGGTGGTGGCCATGTACGCGGTCTCGGTCGCGGGCGGCGCGTATGTGCCGGTCGACCCCGACCAGGCCGCCGACCGCACGAACTACATCCTCGACACCGCGACCCCCGTCTGCGTCCTGACCAACGCCGCCGCCGACTTCCACACCGACCGCGCCCCCCTGGTGCGGATGGACGAACTCGACCTCGGCACAGTCGATTTCATGGCGCTCACCGACGCCGACCGCATCGCCCCCCTACGCCCCGAACACACGGCGTATGTCATCTTCACTTCGGGTTCGACCGGCCGTCCCAAGGGTGTGGCGGTGCCGCACGCCGCCATTGTCAACCAGTTGCAGTGGAAGACGGCGGAATTCGGCCTCGGCGCGGCCGACGCGGTCCTGCTGAAGACGGCTGCGACATTCGATTTGTCGGTGTGGGAGTTCTGGTCGGCGGCGGTCTCCGGTGGGCGTTTGGTGATCGCGTCGGCCGACGGCCATCGTGACCCGGCGTATCTGAACGAGTTGATGGCGCGCGAGCAGGTCACCACCCTGCACGTGGTGCCGTCCATGCTGGACGCGCTGATCACCGAATCGGGTGGCACCCTGGCGGGTTCGCTGCGCCGTGTGCTGGCCATCGGTGAGGCCCTGCCCGCTGCGGTGGCTCAGCGTTTCCGCACCGCCAACGCTCAGGCTCAGCTGTTCAATCTCTACGGCCCGACCGAGGCGGCGGTGTCGATCACCACGCACCTGGTGACCGACGCCGACACCGGTTCGGTGTCGATCGGTGTGCCGGAGTGGAACAGCCAGGTGTATGTCCTGGATGCGCGTTTGCATCCGGTGCCCGATGGTGTCGCGGGTGAGTTGTATCTCGCGGGTGCGCAGTTGGCGCGTGGTTATTTCGCGCGTGCGGATTTGACGGCGGATCGTTTCGTGGCGAATCCGTTCGCGGTTGATGGTTCGCGGATGTATCGCACGGGTGACTTGGTGGCCTGGAACACTGCCGGTGAGTTGGAGTATCGGGGTCGTACGGATTTCCAGGTGAAGATCCGTGGTTTCCGTATCGAGCTCGGTGAGATCGAGTCGGCGTTGCTGGCGTTGCCGGAGGTGGCTCAGGCGGCGGTGTTGGCGAAGTCGGATGCCCGCACGGGTGACCGTTTGGTGGCGTACGTGGTCCCCGCGTCGGGGGAGCGGAACATGTCCACCGAGTCGCTCGCGCTTGGGCGGTCTGCGCCAGGGGCGCGGGGTGGGCAAGCGCAGCCGCGCACCCCGGAGGCGGACCCGTTCCCCACGACCGGTCCGGACGTTCCCGAGCCCGCACTCCTGGATACCGCCCGATTGAAGTCGGCGTTGTCGGCGGCGTTGCCGTCCTATATGGTTCCGTCGGCGTTCGTGGTCTTGGACGCGCTGCCGTTGAATGTCAACGGCAAGCTGGATCGTAAGGCGTTGCCGGAGCCGGAGTTCGAGTCCACGGCGTTCCGTGCGCCGGCGACCCCGATCGAGGAGATCGTGGCGGGTGTGTTCGCCGAGGTCTTGGGTGTCGATCGGGTCGGTGCGGATGATGATTTCTTCGCGCTGGGCGGTAATTCGTTGTTGGCGACGCAGGTGGCCGCTCGTATCGGTGCGGCGTTGGATGCGCGGGTTCCGGTGCGTGTGTTGTTCGAGGCGTCGTCGGTGGCGGGTTTGGCGGCGCGGGTGGAGCAGCATGCGGGTGCGGGTGATCGTCGGGCGTTGACGGCCCAACCACGTCCGGAGCGGGTTCCGTTGTCGTTGGCGCAGCAGCGGATGTGGTTCTTGAACCAGTTCGATACGGCGTCGGCGGCGTACAACATTCCGGTCGCGGTGCGTTTGACCGGTGATCTGGATGTGGAGGCGTTGCAGCAGGCGGTGGCGGATGTGATCTCCCGCCACGAAACCCTGCGCACCATCTACCCCCAGGCACACGGCACCGCCCACCAACTGATCCTCCCCCCGTCCCAAGCCATCCCCGACCTGACCCCCACCCCCGTCACCCCCGCCACCCTGCGCGACAGCATCACCACCATCGCCACCACCGGCTTCGACGTCACCACCGAAGTCCCCCTCCGCGCAGCCCTTTTCCACATTCACACAGGCGACTCGGGCATCCACACGGGTGACTCGGGCGTCCACCCAAGCGACTCGGGTGACCACGCGGGTGGCCCGGGCTTCGACACCGGCGACCCGCGCATCCACGCGGGCGAGCCCGTTGTCCACACCGGCGACCCTGGCACCCTCGCAACCGATCCCGAGTACGTCCTGGTCTTCGTCGCCCACCACATCAGCGCCGACGGCTGGTCCATGGGCCCCCTGACCCGCGACGTCATGCTGGCCTACGCCGCCCGCTCCCACGGCGACGCCCCCGCCTGGACCCCGCTCCCGGTGCAGTACGCCGACTACACCCTGTGGCAGCGCGAGGTGCTCGGCTCGGAAGACGACCCACAGAGCCTCATCGCCGCCCAAACCGACTACTGGCGTACCGAACTGGCCGATCTGCCGGACGAGATCAACCTCCCGTCCGATCGCCCGCGCCCGCCGGTGGCCTCCTTCCGCGGCGGCACGGTGAGCTTCCCGATCAGCGCCGAGATCCAGGCGGGCCTGCGGGAGATCGCGCGCGAGCGCAACGCCACCATGTTCATGGTGGTGCACACCGCGCTGGCGGTGTTCCTGTCCCGCCTGTCGGGCACCTCGGATATCGCCATCGGCACCCCGGTGGCCGGTCGTGGCGAGGCCGAACTCGACGATGTGATCGGCATGTTCGTCAACACCCTGGTGCTGCGCACCCGGGTGGCCGGTGAGCTGACCTTCGACGAGCTGCTCGCCGAGGTCAAGGACACCGATCTGCGCGCGTTCGCGCACGCCGACCTGCCGTTCGAACGTCTCGTCGAGGTGCTCAACCCGGAGCGCAATACCGCCCGCAACCCGCTGTTCCAGGTGATGCTGGCCTTCCAGAACCTGCACGACAGCAGCTTCGACCTGCCCGGCCTGCGCATCACCCCGCTCGAATCCGATGCGCAGACATCGCAGTTCGATCTGGCGCTGGCCCTGCGGGAGACCGGTGAGGCCGGTATCTACGCCGTATTCACCTACGCGCGTGACCTTTTCGACGAGTCCACGGTGGAGGTGTTCGCGCAACGCTTCACCGCGCTGCTCGCGGAGCTCACCACCCGCCGCGACACCCCCGTCGGCGATCTGCCGCTGCTGGATCCGGTCGAGTACGAACTGCTCACCCACGTGCACGGCGACGATGTCATGGCCACCGGCCTGCTGCCCGACCTGCTCACCGCGGGACTGCGGCACGGCCGTGACCGCATCGCCGTGCGCTGGCGCGGCAACTCCATCTCCTACGGTGATCTCGACGAGTACTCGTCGCGGCTGGCACGCCTGCTCATCGACCGCGGCGTGGGGCCGGAAAAGCTGGTGGCCGTGGCCTTCCCGCGTTCACTCGGCATGGTGATGGCGGTGCTGGCCATCAGCAAGGCCGGTGGCGCGCACGTACCCATCGACCCGACCTACCCGGCGGACCGGGTGCGGCACATGATCACCGATTCCGGTGCCATGCTCGGCCTGACCTCCAAGGCGTACGCCGATATCCTGCCCACCGAGGCGGATTGGCTGGTCATGGACGACCCGGCCACCGATCAGCTGGTGTCGCTGCGGTCCAACGCGCCGGTGACCGACGCGGATCGCCGTGCGCCGCTGCGGATGCGGCATCCGGCGTACATGATCTACACCTCCGGTTCCACCGGCAGGCCCAAGGGCGTCGTGGTGACGCACGCGGGTGTGGGCGGTCTCGCCGACTACGCCACCTCGCGGTACGACCTGCATCCGGATCACCGGATGCTGCACATCTGCTCGCCCAGCTTCGATCCGTCGGTGCTGGAGTGGGTGTGCGCCTTCTACACGGGCGCGACACTGGTGATCGTGCCCTCGGAGATCATGGGCGGCCCGGAACTGGCCGACCTCATGCGGGCCGAGCAGGTCACCCACGCCATCATCACCCCGGCCGTGCTCGGCACCATGGACCCCGACGGACTCGAACAGCTCGAAATGCTGTCCGTCGGCGGCGATGTCACCACCCCGGAACTGCTGGCCAAGTGGCAGCCGGGCCGCGTGTACCACAATGCGTACGGCCCCACCGAGACCACCATCATCTCGTCCTACGCGCAGTTGACGCCGGGTCGGCACATCACCATCGGCACGCCGGTGCACGGCATGTCGGCGCTGGTGCTCGACGCCCGCCTGCATCCGGTACCGCCGGGCGTCGCGGGTGAGCTGTACCTGGCGGGCGGTGCGCTGGCGCGCGGCTACCACAACCGTCCCGGGCTGTCCGCCGAGCGGTTCGTCGCGAACCCCTGGGGCGCACCGGGTTCGCGCATGTACCGCACCGGCGACGTGGTGCGCTGGTACGCCGAACCGCAGGATCGCAGTGGCAACCGCGCGCTGCCGTCCATCCAGTGGGAGCTGGATTACGTGGGGCGCAGCGACTTCCAGGTCAAGATCCGCGGCTTCCGCATCGAACTCGGCGAGATCGACGCGGTGCTCGCCAGCCACCCGGATGTCGACTTCGCGGTCACCCTGGGCCGTGCGAACAGTGCGGGCGTCACCATGCTGGTGTCCTATGTGCGCGGGAAGTCCGACCGGGCTGTCGATCCCGACGCGCTCACCGATTTCGCCGCGCACAGCCTGCCCCCGCACATGGTGCCCGCGGCTGTCGTGGTGCTCGACGAGGTGCCGTTGACGCCGGTCGGCAAGCTGGACCGCGCCGCGCTGCCGGAACCCGTCCTGGCGCAACGGGAGTACCGCGCCCCGGGCACACCGCTGGAGGAGGCGGTGGCAGCCGCCTTCGCCGAGGTGCTGGGAGTGGAGCGGGTCGGTGCGGACGACGATTTCTTCGCGCTCGGCGGCAATTCGCTGCTGGCCACCCGAGTCGTCATCGACCTGCACGAGCGCACCGGGGCGCGGATCGCGGTGGCGGCCTTCTTCGGCGACGCCACCGTCTCCGGTCTGGCCCGGCAACTGGGCATCCTGCTGGAGTCCGAGCAGGACGCCGAGGCAGCCGTGGCGGCTGCCCTCGCGGTGGTGCTGCCGCTGCGTGCCGAAGGGCAGCGACCGCCGCTGTTTGTGCTGCATCCGCTGGGCGGATTGTCGTGGTGCTATTCGGGATTCACCCGCCACCTGCCCGTGGAGCAGCCGATTCTGGGCATCCAGACCCCGGCGCTCACCGAGCCGGACTACGCGCCGGAATCGCTGGCCGATATCGCGGATCGCTATACGGCGGAGATCCGGCGGGCGCAGCCCGAGGGGCCGTACCGACTGCTGGGCTGGTCGCTGGGCGGCACGCTCGCCCACGCCGTGGCCACGCGCCTGCAGGGTGCGGGCGAACGGGTGGACCTGCTGGCCATCCTGGACGGGTATCCGCGCGTGGACGACACCGATTTCAGGTCGGCCGTCCGGGAGACGTTCACCAGCCTCGGCGTCGCCGTCGACGACCTGCCGGACACCGGCAATCTGACCGAGCTCGGCGACGCGGCGCTGGCCGCGCTGCACGCCTCCATCGCCGGAGAGCTGGCGGCCATGACGCCGGAGCGGCTGCGGCACATCTACCAGGTCGCCATGCGCAGCGTGGAATTGGCCGACGTGGAGCCCACCGAGATGTTCCGCGGCAATCTCCAGTTCTTCACCGCCACCGTCGACCGCACCGAAACCATGCGGCAGTGGACGGCGGCGGACTGGCAGCCCTACGTCTCCGGCCGGATCGTCGACCACGCGATCGACGTGCCGCACGAACAGATGACCGGTGACGAGGCGCTCGCGGTCATCGGCCCGCGCATCGCCGAACTGCTGGACGCAGCCGAGGACGCGTGTGCGCCGCACCGGGAGCCGACGGACGCCGTGGCGGCGCGAGACGGCGAGGCGATCGCGATGGGCGCGGATGACGGGCTCACACCCGCATCGGACGACGCGGGGCGCGATCCCGACGCGAAGGCAGGCGAGGCCGTCGGCGACGTCGAACCGGGTCGCCGGTCGACCGAGTCGGGCTACCTGACCGGCGCGTCGGACAGCGGCGTGATCGGTTCACCATTCGGTCCGGCGGTACCCGTGGACGCGATGGCGGTGTCGGGCGGGGGCGGCGACACCGACGCGCCATCCGGTCCCGTGGAGGTGTCGCCGCTGCCGCCGGGGGCGGTGGATGTGCTCGCCGCCGAACCGTCCGGGCTCGTCATTCGCGTCATCACGCTCGATATCGCCGCCGACTGCCCGCCCTGGCGGGTGCGGCAGTCCGTGGTCGCGCTGTTCGAACGGCACCCGGGGCTGCGGACCCGGCTGCGCCGGGACGCGGACGGCCTGAGCCTCGAGTACCCGGACGCCGATCCGGAGGACGCGGTGGTGTGGCGGTTCGACTGGGCGGGGGAGACCTCCGGCGATCTCGTCGACAGCGTCATCCGTGCCGCCGCCGCGGAACTGGATCCCGACAAGGGGCGCAATGTCCGCTTCGTGCTGCTCGACGCCAAGGAGGTGGACCCCGTCGCCGAGACCGTCGACGAGGCGGCCGCCACGCTGGTGGTGATCGCCAACGGGCTGGTCGTGGACGACACCTCGTGGCGCACCATCATCGAGGAGCTCACCGCGTCCTGGTCCGGCGGCCACGCCACGCCACCCGCCGCCGTCGCACATCCGGCGGGCCTCGCCCGGGAGTTGGCGCGCCGCGCCGACCACCCGGACATCGTGGCCGAACTGCCGTGGTGGCTCGATGCCCTGGAGGCCGGGCCGATCACCGATGCCGACCCCGCGGGGGGACGCGGGCGGATCACGGTGACCATCACCGCGGAGGGCGCGGGTGCGGTCGACACCGTGGCCCGGCGCTACCAGGCCACCATCGACGAGGTATTGCTCACCGCGCTGGCCGTCACCCTGCCCGCCCTCGACGGCATGGCCGAGCTGCTCGGCTCGGTGGTCCGGCTGCCCGCCGACGGCCGCCTGTTCGGCGACCCCGACGCCCAGCGCGCCATCGGTGCCTTCACCACCAGCTACCCGCTGCCGCTGCGGCTGAACGCGGTGGACTTCGACGAGATCCGCCAGGGCGGCCCGGTCGCCGGAAGTGTGATTCAACACGTCCGTGACATGTGCCGGACGGTGCCGTCGCAGGGGGTGGGTTTCGGCCTGCTGCGCCACCTCGGCACGGCCGCACCGGAACTCGCGGGCGCGGCGGGCCGGATCGGATTCCGCTACCGGGATCTGCGACCGGCCCGCGTACACCCCGAAACCGCCGCGCCCGACCTGCACCTGGACATCACCGTCGACACCACCCAGGACGGATTCATCGCACGATTCGACTACGCCGGAGCCGTGTTGTCCTTGGACCAGGTGAAGGGTTTGGTGGAAGGTTGGGTACAGGCACTGGGCGGGCTAGCCGAGCACGGCCGGGCATCGAATACGTAACATTGACCCCTGTTGTGGCGACTGCATAGGCCGTATGGTCTGTCGAAGTGCTCTGGCCACGGTGTGGAGGCCGTCGGGAGATCCCCGACGGTCGGGGTGGTCGCCAGGACTCGAATTGAAGCGAAGGTGTGAAACATTGATTCGTCGATCTGTCCGGAACGGGGTTGCCGTCGGCCGTCGCCGCGGCGCGCGTGCTGCCGCGCTCATCGCGGCCACCGCCGTACTCACCGGTCTGACCGCCGGCATCGGCACGCAGAGCGCTGTCGCTGACCCGATCATCGACAACAAGAAGCTGCTCGCCGATCCCGTGGCCCCCGACGGGTCCAGGATCACCAAGGCCGAGATGAAGGACGAGCGGAACATCCGCCTCTACGTCTACTCGGCCGCCATGGACGCCACCTATCCGGTCGATGTGCAGCGGCCCGCCGACACCTCGGAACCGCGCCCGACCCTCTACCTGCTCAATGGCGCGGGTGGCGGGCAGGACGACGCCTCCTGGCAGAAGAAGACCGATATCGTCAACGGCTTCCTCGGCGACAAGAACGTCAACGTGGTCCAGCCCATCGGCGGCAAGTGGTCGTACTACACCGACTGGCAGCAGCCCGACCCGAATCTGGGCGTCAACAAGTGGACCACCTTCTTCACCGAGGAGCTGCCGCCGCTCATCGACGCCGCCCTCGGCACCAACGGCATCAATGCCATCGCGGGCATCTCCACCTCCGGCACCACCGTCCTGCAGCTACCCGAGAAGGCCCCGGGCCTGTACAAGGCCGCCGCCGCCTACTCCGGCTGCGCCCAGTTCGCCGATCCGGTCGGCCGTGAGTTCATGCGCCTGACCGTCGAGGTCTGGGGCGGCGGCGAGATGGAGAACATGTACGGTCCGCCGGACTCGCCCGCCTGGGTCGAGAACGATCCGGTCGTCAACGCCGACAAGCTGCGCGGCGTGGAGCTGTACATCTCCACCGGCAACGGCCTGCCCGGCCAGTACGACACGCTGAACGGCGAGTACGCGCTGCCCGGTGCGTACGGTCTGGCCAACCAGCTCATCATCGGCGGCGCGATCGAGGCGGGCACCCAGTACTGCACCGCCAACCTGAAGAACAAGCTGGATTCGCTGGGTATCCCGGCGACCTACAACTTCCGCAACTCCGGCACCCACTCGTGGGGCTACTGGAACGACGAGTTCAAGAACTCGTGGCCGGTGCTGGCCCGCGGCCTGGGGCTGTAGGCGGTAGCCGATCCGAGGCTCGACGCCCCGTCCGCACTGTTGGTGCGGGCGGGGCGTTTTCGTGGGGCGCCGATCGATTTCACCTGGAAACAGGGAGATTGGTCTCTTTCTCGGGGGCTCGCTGAACGATAAGTTCGGTAACCCATAAACTTTGTTTTGTGAGCACTACCGTATTGGCCGACCCGCCGCGTTCCGCATGGCAGCGGGCGCGGTCCGCGGCGGTACTGCTCGGTCCGGCCTTCGTCGCCGCCATCGCCTATGTGGACCCCGGCAATGTCGCCTCGAATATCAGCGCGGGCGCGCAATTCGGCTATCTGCTGGTGTGGGTCATCGTCATGGCGAATGTCATGGCCGCGCTGGTGCAATTCCTCAGCGCCAAACTCGGGTTGGTGACCGGCATGTCGCTGCCCGAGGCGGTGCGCGCCAAGGCCGGCCGCCCGATCCGGCTGTCGTACTGGGCACAGGCCGAGACCGTCGCCATGGCCACCGATCTCGCCGAGGTGGTGGGCGGTGCCATCGCGCTGAACCTGCTCTTCGGCCTGCCGCTGCTACTGGGCGGTGTGATCACCGGACTGGTGTCGCTGGCCCTGCTGGCCGTGCAGAACCGGCGCGGGCAGCGGCCCTTCGAACGGATCGTCACCGGCATGCTGGCCGTCATCGCGGTGGGATTCCTGGCCAGCGTGGTGATCGCGCCGCCGTCGGCGTCGGGCACCCTGGGCGGCCTGGTCCCGCGATTCGACGGCACCGAGAGCGTGCTGCTGGCCGCCGCCATGATCGGCGCGACCGTCATGCCGCACGCGGTGTACCTGCACTCCGGACTGGCCCGCGACCGGCACGGCAGCCCCGAACCCGGTCCGCTGCGCGCTCGACTGCTGAAGATCACCAAGGTCGATGTGGGCCTGGCCATGGTGCTGGCGGGCACGGTGAACATGGCCATGCTGCTCATGGCCGCCCAGACCCTGCGCGGGCGCGAGGGCATCGACACCATCGAGGCCGCCCACGGGGCGGTGCGCGACGTGCTCGGCCCGGGCGCGGCGCTGCTGCTGGCCATCGGGCTGCTCGCCTCCGGCCTGGCCTCCACCTCGGTGGGCGCGTACGCGGGCGCGATGATCATGGACGGGCTGCTGCATCGCACGGTGCCGCTGCTGGTGCGCCGCGTGGTGACCCTCGTTCCGGCGCTCGCCATCCTGGCCGTCGGCTTCGACCCCACCCGGGCACTCATCGTCTCGCAGGTGGTGCTGTCCTTCGGCATCCCCTTCGCCCTGATCCCCCTGGTGCGCTTCACCAGCGACCGCGCGCTCATGGGCGAGGACGTCAACCATCGGTTCACCACCGGGCTGGCCTGGCTGGTTGCGGGCATCATCTCGGCGCTGAACGTGGCGCTGATCTATCTCACGGTCACCGGAGGGTGACCGTGTCCCACGCGGTTTCGCAACCGCTCGTGCGGCGCAGGGGGCCGCACGCAGGGCCGCGCCCCCGTTCCGGGCATCCGGAGCGGGGGCGCGCGGCACCGCTCAGGCGGCGATCGAGCCCGCGTAGTGGTCGGCGATGTCGTCGCTGGTCGTCACCCACACGGCGGGGTGATTGGTGATGTAGTCGAGCGCCTCGACGAGATAGCGGTGCCGGAATGCCTGCCCGATCACGAACGGGTGCAGGGCCAGGGGGAGCACCCGGCCGCTGTCGTCCGCCTCGGCATCGGCGACGAGTTGGTCGAGTTGATCCTTCATCATCTGCACGAATTCCGGGCCGGTATGCCCCTTGGCGGTGAAGATGCCGAGATCGTTGAGTTCCACCGTGTACGGAACGCTCAGCATACCGGGCACATTCAGGTGGTACGGCTGATCGTCATTGGTCCAGTCGAGCACGTACCTGCCACCCAGCTCAGCGAAAAGCTCTGGCGTATTGAATGTTTCGCCGAGGGCCGGACCCATCCAGCCGCGTGGGCGCGCTCCGGTGCTCTTCTCGATGGTGGTGAGGATATCGCTCAGTACGGTGCGCTCCTCCTCGATCGTGAGGCCCGTGTGCAGGTGGCTGTTGCTGCTGCCGTGCGCCAGCCACGCCCAGTCGCGCTCCACGCCGGCCGTGATGATCTGCGGGTACCGCTGCGCCACATCGGAATTCAGCAGCACGCTGGCCCGCACGCCGAATCGGTCCAGAGCCTGGATCACGCGCCAGACACCCACGCGCGCACCGTAGTCGCGCCAGCCGTAGTTGAGCGGATCCGGGGTCAGCCCGGCGGTGCTCTCGTTGATGGAGGTGCTCGGCAGATCCACGTAGAAGTGCTCGATATTGAGCCCGACGTAGAAGGCGACGCGCTTGCCGTCCGGCCAGTGGATCGGTTCCCGTTCGGTGATGGGGCTGTAGTCGAAGAGTGTGATGTCCTTGCTCATGCGCATATGCTCGAACCTTGACATAGATGTGAAGGTCAAACGTCATCCGGTGTGAGGTGTGCCATATGAGAATCGGCGAACTGGCGCGACGGACCGAAACTCCGCCGCGGCTGCTGCGCTACTACGAGGAGCAGGGGTTGATTCGAGTCGACCGCTCCGCCAACGGCTATCGCGATTACGACGAACGGCTCGTCGATCAGGTGGTCCACATCCGCGGTCTGTTGGAGGCCGGCCTCCCGACCCGCATCATCAAACAGATCCTGCCCTGCCTCGACAACCCCGCCGACATCCACTTCGCCGATGCCACACCGGAAATCATCGCCACCCTGGAAGATCAGCGCGACCGCATGAGCCGGCGCATCGACCTGCTGACCCGCAACCGCGACGCCATGACGCGATATCTGGAATCGCTGCGCGGCTGCGCGCGAGCGGTATGAGGAAAGCCCGCAGGGTGCGGGCGGCCTTCGTGCCGCGCGGGATGCCGACGCGCCGGTGTATCGCGCCGCGCGAACGGACGTGGCGCATGGACGATGCGGCGTCCCGGTGACTCAGTCGGCGAAGACCGGCTTGCGCTTCTGGAGCATCGCGGCAGCGCCCTCGGCGAAGTCCGGCGCCTCCAAAAGCTCGGACTGGCCGACCTTTTCGGCCGCGAGCACACCGTCCAGGGCGGCCAGGGCGGCCTGATGGAGGGCGCGCTTGGTGAGTTCGGTGGCGCGACGGGGGCCGTTGGCCAGTTTGGCGACCGCGGCCTCCACGCGGGCGTCGAGTTCGTCGGCGGGCAGGACGTCGGTGACGAGGCCGTGCTGTTTGGCCTTGGCGGCGGGCAGTCGCTCGCCCAGCAGCGCCATTTCGGCGGCCAGCGGACGACCGGCCGCCGCCGCGACCATGGCCGCCGCACCGCCGTCGGGCATCAGGCCGATATTGATGAAGGCCAGCAGCAGATAGGAGTCCTCGGCGAGGTAGGTCAGATCGGCGGCGAGCGCGAACGCCGCCCCGATCCCGGCGGCGGCTCCCCGTACCCGGGCGATCACCGGCAGCGGAGAATCCACGATCGCCTTGATCATGGCGTTGGCGGCGTCCATGGTCATCTCCGAGGTGACGCCGCGCGCCGTCGCCGCGGGTGCGGCCGCGAGATCGGCCCCGGTGCAGAAGTCGCCGCCCTCGCCGGTCAGAACGATGACCCGCAACGCGGTATTCTGCGATGCCGCCCGCACCGTCTCCCCGAGCCCGACCATGGTGTCGTAATCGATGGCGTTCTTCCGCCTGGGGTTGGTGATCGTGATACGCAGTACCCGTCCGTCCGGAACGGCAGTGAAGCCCGGGGTGGTCGCGATATCGGTCATGGGTGCTCCTGGGTACGCGAACGGCGACGGTGCCGATGTGGTTCGCCTTGCCATTGTGGTCCGCATTGCGAATTGTGGTTAACTTAGGTGTACTTGTTCGGCACTGTCAACAGTCGGTGCCACCGAGAAGGAGAAGGTGAATGGTCGCCGATCGCAGCGAGCCGGGACTCGCTTCCGCGCGACCGGACGGCGATGCGACGCCCCGGCGTCGACCCAAGAACCGCAAGGGTCAGATCGTGCGGGTTGCCGCCCGGGCGTTCGCCGAACGCGGCTATCACCCGGTCGGAGTGGATGAGATCGCCGCCGAGGTCGGCATTTCCGGCCCCGCCCTGTACCGGCACTTCAAGAACAAGTACGCCCTGCTGGTCGCCGCCGCCGACATGGGCGCGCAGCAGCTGCTCGACGCCGCCGAGGCCGCCGACGATCCCGAGCTGGAACCGGAACCGCGACTCACCAAGCTGATTCGCGGCATTGCCGAGTACACCATCGACGTGCGCCGCGAGGGCGGCCTGTACCGCTGGGAACGCCGCTATCTGGAGCGCGCGGACCGCGATCGCATCCGGGTCATGTACGTGGATCTGCACGAAACCGTGGCGGTGCCGATCCGCGAGCTACGCCCGGACGCCGACCCCGCCGACATCACGCTGCTCACCGCGGCCGTCCTCAGCGCCATCGGCAGCATCACCCACCATCGCACCACGCTGTCCACCACCCGGCTGGTCGGCCTGCTCGACGACATCTGCCGGTCCATCCTGTGCACCGAGCTGCCACCCGCGCCGCCGCCCGTCACCGGCGATCCCGTCCCGCGCGGCCTGCCGGTCATCTCCAAGCGCGAACAGCTGCTCACCGAGGCCATCCGCATCTTCGGTCGGCAGGGCTACCACGAGGCGAGCATCGAGGAGATCGGCGCGGCCGCGGGCATCAACGCCTCCAGCGTGTACCGCTACTTCGCCAGCAAATCGGATCTGCTGGCCGCGGCGTTCCATCGCACCGGCGAACGGGTGGCCATCGCCAATGCGGAGGCGCTTGCGGAGGCCACCAGCCGCGCCGACGCCGCCGTGCGCATCGCCGAGCGCTTCGCGCGGATGACCTTCACCATGCCGGAGATCCTGCCGGTCTACTTCGCGGAATTCTCCAATCTGCCAGCCTCCGAACAGCATCGACTGCGCTCCATCCAGCGTCAGAACGTGCTGGAATGGGCCAATCTGCTCGACGGCGATCCCGTGGAGGCGCGTTTCCGGGTGCACGCGGCCATCGCCCAGGTGATCGATGTGGGGCGGCGCATCAAGTTCGACGCCCGCCCCGAGAACATCGCGCGGGTGAGCACGCTCATGCGAGCCGTGCTGCTCGGCGTCGACGCGACAGCCCCCGTGCGGAACTGACGATTACGCCCTCACACTCGGTGCCGGAGCCGGAAGATCATGCGCGCCAGGCGCAGATGCTGCGGATGTCGCTCGAAGGTGGACTGTTCGACCGGATCGCGCCGGTGCTTCTCCGTGATGGTGAGGGGTCGGGCGAAATCCCGCAGCCGCTGTTCGTCGCGAGTTCGGCCCGGACCGTCGGTCCCGTAGACCGGAGCCGAGTTCACCGTCACCACTTCGGTTTTCAGCCGTTCGGCGAATTCCGGCACGCTGCGCACATCCCGAGTGAAGACGGAGACCGAGGGGGAGCGGCTACCGAGCCGCTCCACCGCCTCGTCCATGCCGCGCACCTTGTTCACCACCAGCACCGGCCCGACCGCGTCCCCGCTGAGGGCCAGGCTCACCTCCGGTACCTCGGTGAGCACGATCGGTTCGATGTAGGGCGTGCGAATGGAGTCCAGTCCGCCGACCACCGCCTGACCGCCACGGCTGAGCGCGTCGCGCACGTGGCGGCGCACCACGTCGGTCTGCGACTCCAGCGTCATCGGCCCGTAGGAGGCGCGCCGGTCGGCCCCGGGACGCAACTGACGCGCTTGCGCCGCAACAAGATCCAGGAACGGCTCGTACACCGACTCGGCCACGTACGCGCACTGCACCCCGGCCGGATTCTGCCCGGCATTGGCCATGGCGCCGAAGACGGCGGCCGCGGCGGCCTCGGGCAGCCGGGCGTCCACCTGCACCACCATGGCGCCCCGGCCGCCCTGTTCGACGAGCAGGGGTGTGGAGTGCTGGGCGCACAGTGCGGTCACCTCGCGGGCCCCGGCGGGGGAGCCGGTGTAGGAGATGGCCGCCAGCCGCGCCCGGCACAGCGCCGCGGCCGTCGTGCTGTCACCCGTGACCACCTGCAGTACCGGTTGATTCGGGGCGAGGCGGCTCCAACTGTCGGCCAGCCAGGCGCCGATGCCCGGGGTGAGTTCACTGGGTTTGAGCACCACGGAGTTACCGGCGGCCATGGCGCAGGCGATGCCGTTCATGGCGGTCAGCACGGGGTTGTGCCACGGGCTGAGCACACCGACCACGCCCAGTTGCCGATAGCCGACCGATGCCTGCCGCGTGTGCCGGAATCGTCCGGTGGTTCGTCGCCCGAGTACCTTCTCGGCGCTGCGGGCGGCCCAGTGCAGATGTTCCACCGCGGCGGTCACCTCGATGGCCGCGTCCAGCCTGGGTTTGCCGGTCTCGGCGCTGACGAGGTCGACCAGTTCGCGGGTGCCGCGCGCGACGGCGCGTTTCCAGTCCAGCAGCCAGCGTTTGCGCCCGTCGAATCCGATTGCCGCCCACCACTGTTCGGCCGCGTGCGCGGCGCGGACGGTGCGGGTGACCTCGCCGGAGCCCATGATGGCGTAGTCGCCCACGACTTCGCCGGTGCGCGGGTCGTAGGACGTCAGCACCTTCGGTCGGCCAGTTCCTCCCGGGTGCGCTGCCGTGCGTGGCTGCGCGGACTCGGCCATGATCACCTCTCGCAGGCCGGAAAAACGTCTCCCCATGGCTCAGACTATGGTCCGTTCGGCATACCCGACAAGATTCGGAATGTCGCACGGACCGGGTGGTCTGTGTCGCGACCAGCGGCTATCCGGGGACCGTCGAGTTTGTGACCAAGGACACAGGGTGGTCATGGATGCTTCACCGAAGCAACGAACGAGCATCTGCCGCGCCGGTAACATCACGCGGGGCGGAGGGGATCATCCCCACCGGAGGCGAAATCGTCCCCGCCGTAGCCGATAGTGGAGAGTTGATGCCGAGCTTGGACAAACCGGAGTCGAACACCGCCAGCGTGGGCGACGACCCGGCGGTGTACGTCGAAGACGTCCGCAAATCCTTCGGCGAGGTACACGCCCTGCGCGGCGTGAGCTTCACCGCGACGCGCGGCAGCGTGCTCGGCATCCTCGGCCCCAACGGCGCGGGCAAGACCACCACGGTCAAGATCCTGTCCACCCTGCTGCGCCCCGACTCCGGCACCGCCCGCGTGGCCGGACACGATGTGCGCAAGGACCCGGCGGGGGTGCGCCGCTCCATCATGATGACCGGGCAGTACGCCGCCCTGGACGAAAACCTTTCGGGGCGTGAGAATCTCGAGCTGTTCGGTCGCCTCATGGGGCTGTCCCGCAAGGCCGCCCGGCAGCGCGCCGACACCCTGCTCGAGGAATTCGATCTGACCGGCGCCGGGCGTCGCGCCGTGCGCGGCTACTCCGGCGGCATGCGCCGCCGCGTCGATATCGCCTGCGGTCTGGTGGTCCGGCCCGAGGTGGTGTTCCTCGACGAGCCGACCACCGGACTCGACCCGCGCAGCCGCCAGGGGGTGTGGGATCTGGTGTCCGCGCTCAAGACCCAGGGCATCACCGTGCTGCTCACCACGCAGTACCTCGAAGAGGCCGACATCCTCAGCGACAACATCATCGTGATCGACAAGGGCACGGTCATCGCCGAAGGCACCGCCGACGAACTCAAGGAGAAGACCGGCGGCAGCTACTGCGAGATCATCCCGCTCGACCCGGCTCAGCTGGCCAAGGTCGCCGACGCGCTCGGCGACCTGGTCCCGGCCGCCGTGCGCTCGGAACTCGACACCGCCGAACGGCTGTCCATCCCGGCCCCCGACGGCGCCGCCACCCTCGCCGAGGCCTTGCGCCGCCTGGACGGCGCGTCCGTGCAACTCGCCGACATCGGCCTGCGGCGGCCCTCCCTCGACGACGTCTTCCTGGCCCTCACCGGGCATTCGGGCAGGCAGGCATGAGCACAGCACTGGCCGCCGAGCCCGAGTCCGAGCTGTTCGCGGGGCTACCGGCGGCGAAGCCGTCCAGCCTCGCACAGTGGTGGGCGCTCACCGCGCGCATCGTGCGGGTGATGGCAACCAAGGGCGAACTCGTGGTCGCCGTGATCACCCCGCTGGTGTTCACGGTCGGCTTCTACCTGCCGCTGCGCGCCATCATGAACCTGCTCGGTGTCGACTACGCGCAGTACGTCATGCCGATCATCGTGTTGCAGACCATGGCCTTCACCATGATGTCGAACGCGCAGATGGCCGCCTTCGAGGCGATGACCGGCCTGACCACCCGCATGCAGACCATGCCCATCGGTTCGCTGGTGCCGCTGCTGGCCCGCATCAGCGCCGGACTGGTGCGGTCGGTGACCTCGCTGACCGCCGCTCTGATCTGGGGGCATCTGATCGGTTTCCGATTCGTCGCCGGGTGGGGGCAGGCCGTCCTGTTCTGCGTCTTCTCGCTGCTGGTCGGCACCGTGCTGGCGATCGGCGCGGACGGATTGGGCTCGCTCACCAAGAGTCCGGAATCGCTGAGCCAGGCGCTCACCCTGCCGACGCTCATCTTCGGCATGCTCTCGTGCGGATTCGTGCCCGAGTCCCGGTTCCCGGAGTGGATCCAGCCCTTCGTGCGCAACCAGCCCATCTCCCAGTTCTCCTTCGCGCTGCGCGATATGGCCGCGGGCGGGGTCACCTGGGAGGTGCTGTGGGTGCCACTGGTGTGGCTGGGGGGCCTGTCCGTGGTATTCATCCCACTGGCGATCTGGGCGAGCGTGAGGCGGTCATGAGTACGGTCGAGAACAGCGCCGCGGCGGCCGTGGCCGACCGGGTGCCGAGCAATGTCCCGCTGCCGGTGGTGCCGCCGCGCTCCGAACGGGCCTTCACCACCTTCGTCGAGCAGAGCCTGATCCAGTGCAAGCGCATGCTCATGGGCTGGGCGCGCAATCCCGCGGTCACCGTGCAGGTGCTGCTGTACCCCGCACTGACCCTGCTCATGTTCGACGTGGTGCTGGGCGGCTCCATCAAGCAGGCGACCGGTATGCCCGCCATCTACGGTCAGGTGCCGATGGTCATGCTGGTCGCGGCCATGACCGGCGCGGTGGTGAGCGCACTCGGCTTCAAGGTGGAGAAGGTCACCGGACTGCTGAGCCGGTTCTGGACCATGCCCATCCACCGCGCCGCCGGACTGACCGGCCGCCTGCTGGCCGAGGTGGTCCGCGTCCTGGTCACCACTCTGTTCGTGCTGGTCGTCGGCGTCGCCCTGGGCTTCCGGTTCTGGAACGGCCCGCTCGCCACGATCGCCATGATCGCGATTCCGGTGTTGTTCGCGGTGGGCTTCGCGGTGCTGGTGACCTCGCTGGCGACGATCAGCGAGGGCGTCGTGCTGGTCCAGATGGTCGGCATCGTGAGCAACCTGCTCATGTTCTTCAATACCGGATTCGTGCCGATCGAGGCGTATCCGACCTGGCTGCAACCGATCGTCGAGAACCAGCCCATGAGCTGCGCCATCGACGCCATGCGCGGCCTGGCCTGGGACGGTCCGGTGGCGGTTCCGCTGCTGAAGACCCTCGCCTGGACCATCGGCATGGTCGTGCTGTTCGTCTACCCGGCGATCCGCGGCTATCAGCGCGCCGCCGAGACGGCCTGACCGCCGGGTAGTCGCGGCAGCTACGGCGCGTCCTCGACTTTCCGCACGGCGTCGGCGAAGAACTGTTCCGCCTTCGCTTCGTCGAGGGTGTCGCCGAGGGAGGTCACCCGCACCGCCACGGTGGTGCCACGCAGGGACGCCCAGCCCGCGTAGGACACGGTGGTCGTCGGCGGGACATCGCGCACCGACGCGGTGCTCGTCGAATACGAGGCGATGGCGTCGATACCGGCGAGGGCGGCGGGCGGGGTGCGGCTTTCCGTGCGCACCCGGGAGTCCACCCGCTCGCCTTCGAACTCGCTGCTCACGGTCAGCTCCGCGCACCGGGCCTCGGTCTGCGCGAACTCGTGCGGGTCGATGCCGTGACCTGAGACGAACTCGATGAAGATGGCCGTCTCGGCGACCACGGCGGTGACCGCCGCCTCGTCCAGAGCCCGCTTGCTCGCGGCCTCCAGATCCAGCTGCGGTGCGCGGCATTCCTGCGGTTCGATGGTGGAGTTCGCCTGCACCCCCGCGAAGTCGGTCAGCTGCTCGCGCAGCCGTTCCACGGGCAGGTTCACCGGCTTGGCGTCGGCGGGTAGTTCCGAACCGCTCAGGAGCAGCTGATCGCGGGGCGTGCTGGGGGCAGTGTCGGACGCTCCCGTGGAGTCGCCGCCGCAGCCGGTCACCAGCACACCCGCGCACATCACCGATGCGGTTGTCAGAGTCCGAAGGTTCACGCGCACAGCATGCCGTGAATCACCGCCTCGGACGGGCAGGTTCGTCGATCTCCGCCTGGTCGCGGCGAGTCACGCGTCCGGTATGACCGGCTCGCGAGGATGCGCCCGCCGGGGTGTGTCATGGGTCACGCTAGGGTGAGCCCATGGCTTACCTGGTTACCGGAGCGACCGGGTTCATCGGCAGATTCCTCGTACCGGAGCTGCTGAAACGCGGCGAACAGGTCTTCGTGCTGGTACGGCCGGGCGAGGATTCGGTCCTGCGCTTCAACCGCTGCCTACGCGGCTGGGCGGCCGGGGACCGGGTGCGGCCGGTGCGCGGCGACCTCAGCGCACCCGGTATGGGCATCGACCCGCGTTGGATTGCGGCGCAGCGCGGTTCGATCTCGCACGTCTTCCATCTGGCGGGCGGGTACGACGCGATCGGCGCCGGTGGCGGCACCCGGCGGGTGGTGGGCCTGGCCGGAGAGCTGTCGGCCGGTGCGCTGCACCATATTTCGAATGTGGCGGTGGCGGGGGACTGGGAGGGCCGCTTCTCCGAGGACATGTTCGAGGTCGGGCAGGTGCTCGCCACACCCTGGCAGCGGTCGCTGCTCGAGGCCGAGCGGGCGGTGCGGGACAGTTGCTCGGTGCCGTGGCGGATCTACCGGCCCTCCATAGTGATCGGCGATTCCCGCACCGGCGAGATCGACCGGATCGAGGGGCCGTACTACTTCTTCCGGCTGTTGCGCATGGCGGCGCAGCTGCCGCGGCTGCTGCCGGTGGTGGCGCCGAAGCTGGGCGAAACCAACATGGTGCCGGTCGATTTCGTGGCGCGGGCGCTGGACCATATCGCGCACGCCGCCGCCGAGTCCGGGACCACCTTCCATCTGGTCGACCCGCGCCGCCAGAGCGTGGCCGACGCGCTGAACCTCTTCGCCGACGAGGCCGGAGCGCCGCATCTGGTCGAGGTCATGCCGAAGCAGACCCTCGACATGACGCTGCGGATGCCCGGCGTGGGTCGCATCCTGCGCCAGGTCGGGGTGCCCACCGAGATCATCGAGCACAGCGAGTTCACCTGCTGGTTCGACTGCCGCCGCGCCGCCGAGGCGCTGGCCGGGACGGATATCAAGGTGCCGCCGCTGGCGGGGTACGCGCCGATCATCTGGAAGTACTGGATCGAGAACTGGGTGTGACCCCGGCGACGACAGATGCTCGCACCGAGCCGACCGAGCCGACCGAGCCGACCGAGCCGACCGAGCCGACCGAGCCGACCGAGCCGACCGAGCCGACCGAGCCGACCGAGCCGACCGAGCCGACCGAGCCGACCGAGCCGACCGAGCCGACCGAGGCTCGTGCGGCGAGCCGATCGACGCCGACCGCCTCCGCGCCGCCTCGACCGGCCGGGTGACCCGGGCAGACGGTGGCGGCGAAGCGCCCAGCGCGATGGAACGGTCGATCTCCGGGCATCATGTCCGGTACCGGCCGTCGGCGCAGCGGCCTCGCCCCGGACGTTCGGTGGCGCTACAGGTGACCGGGGAGTTCCTCCGCGGCCGCGACGATCTCGTCGGTGTCGGACGCGCGTCCGAAGTCGTATCCCACCCAGCGGTTGCGGTTGGTCCAGCCAACCAGGTCGTAGCGCCAGCGGAAAGGCCAGGTGGTGGCCACGGTCATGAACAGCGCCGCACTCAGTGCGGTGTAGTCGTCGTGGGCGGAGAGCAGTGCCCGCTGTTGGCGCGGCGGTCGGGTGAAGAACGCGTCGAACATGGATCTGGACTGTGCGGTGGTGAGGCGGCCGAGGCCGTACACGCCGCGCATCCGCATCCAGTACACCAGCCGCGCCCGCCACGGCCACATGGCCTGGATCGGATCGTCGCCGCGCTGGAGGGCATCCAGTGCGGTATCCACCAGTGACAGCGAATCCGCCACGCAGTAACCGGTGATGGGGTGCATCATCCCGCCCCGGGAGCCGAAGGGGATCACCTGCCCCGGACCGGCTTTCGGCGGTGCGTAGTCCAGCGGGTAGTGCGCGGCCTCGCTCTTCTCGTCACCGCGTAGTCGAATGCCGTGCGCCGCCAGTCGATTCAGGGTGCGCCGCCGCAACTCGTGCTGCGGCATTCCGCCGCGCAGGCCGAGGCTGGTCTCCTCGAAGATCACCGTGCCGTCGCCGAGCGGCACCGCGTACAGGAACGAGGGCGGCGCGTCCGGGCCCGCCCCGTTCTCGTCGCGCCAGTCCAGCATCAGGCCCTCGCCCGGGGTGACCATGGGCGCGGCGCGGTCCTCGTCCACGAAAATGCCGTGGGCGCTGGCCGTTCGGCGTTGCCCTGGCGATGCCTGGCCGCGGGTGTCGAAGACCGCCCCGGCCACGACCTCGGTGCCGTCCGCCAGCTCCACCCGGTGCGCCTCGACCGTCCGGGCGCGCTGTGCCAGCACGGTGGCGTCGTCCAGCGGCAGCGCATCCCACAGCCCGCGCTTGGACAGCACGCAGTAGGGGCGCTCGATCCGGCGTTCGGCGGTGGTCCACACCACGGGGCGGTCGATCCGGCTCGCGATGGCGCCGTGCGGCAGCCACTCCGGCAGCTCGTCCACCCAGCACGAGTAGGTGGGCACCCACAGCCGTTCGGGGCGCGGGTCCACCGCGACGACCCGCAGTCCCGCCCGCATCGCCCGATGCGCCAGCGCCCGCCCCGTCGGCCCGAGCCCCACCACGCACACATCGGCTTCCTTGCCGATCTCCAGGCCACTCATACCCGCATTCAAACAGCCGTGCCGGGCGTACGCCAGACCACCCTTGGTTCCCGCACCGGTTCCCCGGGGGCGGACGCGGTCGTGCGCGGCGGGTCAGGGCTGGCCGGTCACCACGGCCGTCACCGCGTCCAGGAAGGGCTGTCCGCCCATGGCGTAGCCACCGGCGATCGCACCGACCAGCAGGCCGATCGGGCCGGTCAGAATGCTGAAGAAGCCCATGCCGAGCACGGTGCCGATGAGGCCGCCCAGCACGCCGCCGACCACGACGCCCACCACGTTGTCGTTGATCTCGTTGGTGAGCCGGGCCATGGAGTTGATGGGCTGCATCTCGCCGATCTCGCTCGCGGTCACCGTGGGTTCGAGCGCGAGTTCGCGGCCGTCGTCGGAAATGCGGTGCGCCACTTCGACGGTGGTGCCGGAGATCTCGTAGGCCAGCGGCACCGTGGCAACCACCTCCCCGGCGTCGGAGGTGAGCGTGACGGCGGTGGCGTCGGCATCGACCGCGAAGGTGCCGCCGGAGACGGCGGTGGTCAGCGACCGGGAGAAGTCGGAGAGCACGGCGTGATAGCGGACCCCCTGGTCATCGCCGCTGGCGGAGAGCTCACGCGGGGTGGACTCCGGTGCCGCGCCGACACCGCCCGCGGTGATCCCCAGGGCGGCGACGGTCAGGAACGCGACGGTGGCGAAGCGGCCGAACTTCATTCAGGAAATTCCTTCTGGCAAACCCTCGACCCGCGCAGGCCGAATGTACGAACGTTTACAGCGTTCGAACCTTGGTGCCCGCAAACAAGATTGGCGAGCCCATCGCGATCATCGTTATCAGAATGAAATCTGGACAATTGCCCGAAGTAGCGTTGTAAAAATGTGCACATTCACAATTAGACGGTGCCCCGGCCGGTGGTGTAGGACATGTCCTGAATGTCGTAATCAGCCGACACTTCGAGCGGGGCGGGCCTGAGGTTCGAAGCATTGCAGGGAAGGGCAGAAAATGGCGCCTCGAAAGGCCCGAGCCGGAATCGCTCTCGCGGGCGTCGTCATCGTGGGCGCGCTGGCCACGGCAGGTGCGCTGGCCGCCGTGCTCTCGCAGGTCGCCGAGCGCCGCGCCGCGGCGGTGGAGAACCGCGGCGCCACAACGACATCGGTGGCCGCCACCGAGACCGCCGTCGTCGACGGCGCGACGCAGCCCGGTATCGCGGCCGCCGCGCCCGCCGCCCCGGCCACCTCCGCGCTCGTGCACAAGACGGTCAGCCAGGGCAGCCCGGAACTGCAACTGACCGTCGGCGACTGCGTGGCCGTCGGCGGCCCGGACGCCGCCCTGGCGAAAACTGCCTGCGGCAGCGGCACTTCCGCCTACATCGTCACCCACCTGGCCACCGACGGCGCTCCCTGCCCGAGCGATATCGACCACTCCCACCGACGCACCCTCCCCGGTGGCGAACACGATGCCCTCTGCCTCGACATCGCCTGGGTCCCCGGCACCTGCATGGACCTCTCCGGCGACATGGCCACCCCCGTCGACTGCACCGCCGCCGCCCCCGGCCGCGTCCGGGTGGTCGAGATCAAGCGCAACACCACCGATGTCAACGCCTGCTCCGCGGGCGACCAAGGCTTCGTCTACGACGAGCGGCGCTACGTGGTCTGCGTAGCCTCCTGACCTTGTCCCGCTGGGCGATTCGCGGCGCTGCCGTCATCGGCGATCGAATATCCATCGCCTTTTTGCCGGACTGATCTCCTGTGAATTCCCCGCAACTCGAACCTCGCAGCGGCACTTCCGGATTCGGACTCGCGCGGGTAACGCGAGCTCTACCCTGGAGGGATATCCGCACGGCGTCCGGCGCTTCAGGGATGGTGGTTCGAGTGCCGAAGAACAAGTCGCACAAAGGAATTTCCAAGCGCGTCAAGGTGACTGGTTCGGGGAAGTTGCGACGAGCGCAGGCGAACAAGAATCACCTCTTGGAGAAGAAGCCTTCCACGCGGATGCGGCGGTTGAATATGGAAGAGGACTTCGCCAAGGCGGATCGCAAGCGGGTCAAGCGGATGCTGGGGATCTGAGGGGCGGGGATCCGAGGAGTCCGCCGCGACTACTTCGGCGTCACCCAGGTGGTGATGTCGGCATGGACGACCTCCAGGCCCGTCTTGTCGTAGATGGAGACGGGGATGATCAGGTCCCGCCCCTCGGTGATCGCGTCGAAGTCGGGGACCTCGGGCAGTTTCGCGACCGCGCGCAGGCCCGAGTTGGCCTTGGCGAGGTACTGGACGTTCATGGCCTTGGGGATCCACCGGTGCGTGGTCGGGACCGTGGCCTCGCTGAGCATGCCCATGGCGACCTCCGCCAGATTGCAAGCCGCGATGGCGTGAAACGTACCGAGGTGATTGTGGATGCCGAACCACTTGGGCGCGGTCACCTCGCACAGCCCCGGCTCCAGACGCACGACGCTGGGCAGCACCGTGCCGAAGTACGGCACCCGCGCGACCATGCCGAGCGAGAAGAGGGCGTGGCCCAGCCGATTGTCGGGCAGCTTCTTCCAGCCGCGCAGCGTGGAGGTCTCATTGCTCATGCCCGTATCTTACTCGAAAGTAAGATACGGGCGCAGCGGCCCGCGTTGCTGTGCGGCTGGGACTGGTTCAGGACCGGAATGCCGCCATCTCCTCGTCGCGGTCGGCATGCGAGATGAATGCGGCGGGCGACCTTCGTTCAACGTCCAGTTCGCCACGTACCGCAGCTCGCAGCAGCGCTTCCTCGCATACCTCGGCTACCAGCTGGACATGTCGCCATTTGCCGCGATCATGATCGCATCGGCGAGGTCGTCGGGCAGTTGTACCGTCAGTTCCGCCATGTTCGAAGCGTATGCCGACTCGGGGGCACCGGGTGGTTCGTAGGTGACGCAGGGGCAACCGGTTCGCGGGCGAACTGGTTGGTTGCTTTTTTGGTCTAGGGTGTCGCCGCTGCCGAGCTACATCGAGCAGCTGGTGCCGGTGCCAACTCGCCGGCTTGTCGGGGGAATGGAGCTCGAGAAAACATGCGTATCAAGACCGCTGTCGCGTCGCTGGGGATCGCGCTGGCGGGTGCGGCCGCCATGGTCACGGTGGGGGCCGCGTCGGCCGCCGCCGTCAACCCGGTCATCGAACCGGCCCAGGGTGTCTACTTCGGCTTGGAGTTCGATCCGGCCGAGACCGCCGCGCTGGGCAGCAGTGCGATTCCGGGGCTGCTGACCCAGTTCCTGCCGGCCGAGCGGACCGGCTTCGTCCTCGACGACGACTCGGTGCTGCCCGTCGTGGACGGCCTCCTCTATGCCACGCCCGGTGCGGTGGTGAACGAGGCGGCCGCGCGGCAGGGGCAGGTCGGTATCGCGCTGGTGGACCCGGCCCTCGCCGGGGGTTACCAGTTCCTGATCGTGCAGGATCTGCCCTGATGTGGGTAGCGGTGTGACCAGCGTCATCGGCCGCTGATCGGGGAGGGGGGCGATTTGAGATCGCCCCTCGCCTCGAGGCATACTGTTCGGGTTGCCCGCACCGGGCTGCGTCTGTTCTGTGGAAAGACGCTGGTGGTAGCGGGTGAGCAAGACCCAATTTTGTACCCGGCCGAGTGCGGCGCGGGTGCGTCCGGAACGAGGTTCCGAGGCTCATAAGGATTTCATCCGGGGCCGAGGAATGAGCGGCTGAGCGACACGCCCGACCGCGTGGGCCGGAAGAACCATGACAGATGAACAGCGGTGACGGAGCGGGGTGCGCCCCGGTCGAGTTGGTAGCTGATGCGTCTTCGTGTGTTCGGGCTGTGCAAATGAGGGTGGTTCGGGAGCGAAAGCTCCAGTGCCACAACGTAAGCGGAGAAAAGGACACTCAGCGTGGCGGGACAGAAGATCCGCATCAGGCTCAAGGCCTACGACCATGAGGCGATCGACGCGTCTGCGCGCAAGATCGTCGAGACGGTGACCCGCACCGGCGCCCGTGTCGTCGGCCCGGTGCCGTTGCCGACCGAAAAGAACGTGTACTGCGTCATCCGTTCGCCGCACAAGTACAAGGACTCGCGCGAACACTTCGAGATGCGCACGCACAAGCGGCTGATCGACATCCTCGACCCGACGCCGAAGACGGTTGACGCTCTCATGCGCATCGACCTCCCGGCCAGCGTCGACGTCAACATTCAGTGACGGGGACTGCAGATATGACTGACAACAAGAGCCGCCCGGCAGCGGGCATCCTGGGCACCAAGCTCGGCATGACCCAGGTCTTCGACGAGAAGAACCGCGTCGTTCCGGTGACCGTCATCAAGGCTGGTCCCAACGTCGTGACCCAGATTCGTACCCAGGAGCGCGACGGCTACTCCGCCGTCCAGGTCGCCTTCGGCGCCATCGACCCGCGCAAGGTGAACAAGCCGGTCTCCGGCCAGTTCGCCAAGGCCGGCGTCACCCCGCGCCGCCACATCGTGGAGATCCGCGTCGCCGACGCCTCCACCTTCGAGGTCGGCCAGGAGATCAACGCCGACGTGTTCGAAGAGGGCAGCTACGTCGACGTGACCGGCACCTCCAAGGGCAAGGGTTACGCGGGCACCATGAAGCGCCACGGCTTCCGCGGCCAGGGTGCCTCGCACGGTGCGCAGGCCGTGCACCGTCGTCCGGGTTCGATCGGTGGTTGCTCCACCCCCGGCCGTGTCTTCAAGGGCATGCGCATGGCGGGTCGCATGGGTAACGACCGCGTCACCACGCAGAACCTCTCGGTCCACAAGGTGGACGCCGAGAACGGCCTGCTGCTGATCAAGGGCGCGATCCCGGGCCGCAAGGGCGGCGTCGTGATCGTCAAGAGTGCAGTGAAGGGTGGTGCCCGGGCGTGAGCGCTGTGAGCACTAAGAAATCCGACGCCGAGAAGAAGGCGAATCTTTCCCTCCCGGTCAAGGCACCGGGCGGCAAGACCGACGGCACCGTCGAACTCCCCGCGGAGATCTTCGACGTGACCGCCAATATCGCGCTGATGCACCAGGTCGTCGTGGCCCAGCAGGCCGCGGCCCGCCAGGGCACGCACGCCACCAAGACCCGGGGCGAGGTCTCCGGCGGTGGCAAGAAGCCGTACCGCCAGAAGGGCACCGGCCGCGCCCGTCAGGGTTCGACCCGCGCGCCGCAGTTCGCCGGCGGTGGCACCGTGCACGGCCCGCAGCCGCGCGACTACAGCCAGCGCCTGCCCAAGAAGATGAAGGCCGCCGCGCTGCGTGGCGCCCTCTCGGACCGGGCCCGCAACGAGCGCATCCACGTGATTACGGAATTGGTCCCCGGCCAGACTCCGTCGACGAAGACCGCGAAGTCCTTCCTCGCCGAGCTGTCGGAGCGGAAGAACATCCTGGTCGTGGTCGGCCGTGAAGATGTCACCGCGTGGAAGAGCGTGGCGAACCTGCAGGGTGTGCACCCGATCGCTCCCGACCAGCTGAACACCTACGACGTCCTCAAGAGCGACGACGTGGTCTTCTCGGTCGAGGCGCTCAACGCCTTCGTGCACGGCCCCGCCGAAGCTGCACAGGAGGAGAGCAAGTGACCACCATCGCCGATCCCCGCGACATCCTGCTCGCGCCGGTGATCTCCGAGAAGTCCTACGGGCTGATCGAAGAAGGCACCTACACCTTCCTGGTGCACCCGGACTCGAACAAGACGCAGATCAAGATCGCCGTTGAGAAGGTCTTCGGTGTGAAGGTGACCAGCGTCAACACCGCCAACCGTCAGGGCAAGCGCAAGCGGACCCGCTTCGGTTACGGCAAGCGCAAGAGCACCAAGCGCGCGCTCGTGACCATCTCGGCCGACAGCAAGCCCATCGAGATCTTCGGAGGCCCGGTCGCGTAAGCGGCTGGAGCTCCAGAAAGCAGAGAAGAACTCATGGCAATCCGTAAGTACAAGCCGACGACCCCGGGTCGCCGCGGTGCTTCGGTCTCGGACTTCGCCGAGATCACCCGCTCGACCCCCGAGAAGTCGCTGCTGCGTCCGCTCACCAAGTCCGGTGGTCGTAACGCCCACGGCCGGATCACCACCCGGCACCGCGGTGGCGGCCACAAGCGCGCCTACCGTCTGATCGACTTCCGTCGACTGGACAAGGACGGCATCCCGGCCAAGGTCGCGCACATCGAGTACGACCCCAACCGGACCGCGAACATCGCCCTGCTGCACTACGCGGACGGCGAGAAGCGCTACATCCTCGCGCCCAAGAACGTCACCCAGGGCACGAAGATCGAGTCCGGCACCGGCGCCGACATCAAGCCCGGCAACAACCTGCCGCTGCGCTCGATCCCGACCGGTACCACCATCCACGCGGTGGAGCTGCGTCCGGGTGGCGGCGCCAAGCTGGCCCGTGCCGCCGGCATGAGCATCCAGCTGCTGGGTAAGGAAGGCTCCTACGCCGTCCTGCGTATGCCCTCCGGCGAGATCCGTCGCGTCGATGTGCGCTGCCGCGCCACCATCGGCGAGGTCGGCAATGCCGAGCAGTCCAACATCAACTGGGGCAAGGCCGGCCGTATGCGCTGGAAGGGCATCCGCCCGACCGTGCGTGGTGTGGTCATGAACCCGGTCGACCACCCCCATGGTGGTGGTGAAGGCAAGACCTCCGGTGGTCGCCACCCGGTCTCGCCGTGGGGCCAGCCCGAGGGCCGTACCCGCAAGCCCAACCGTCCGAGCGACAAGCTCATCGTCCGCCGCCGCGGCAAGAAGCGTTAAGGAGGAGGTTAAAGATGCCACGCAGCCTCAAGAAGGGCCCGTTCGTCGACGAACACCTCCTCAAGAAGGTGGACGTCCAGAACGAGAAGGGCTCGAAGCAGGTCATCAAGACCTGGTCGCGTCGTTCCACCATCATCCCCGATTTCATCGGCCACACGTTCTCGGTCCACGACGGCCGCAAGCACGTGCCGGTGTTCGTGTCGGAGAACATGGTTGGACACAAGCTCGGTGAATTCGCGCCGACCCGCACGTTCAAGAGCCACGTCAAGGAAGATCGGAAGAGCAAGCGGCGATGAGCACTGATACTCAGAACCCGACCGCGCGCGCGACCGCCAAGCATGTCCGCGTGACCCCGATGAAGGCGCGCCGCGTCGTGGACATGGTCCGCGGCCAGCGGGTCGAGGACGCGCTGAACATCCTGCGGTTCGCTCCGCAGGCCGCCAGCGAACCGGTCGCCAAGGTCGTGGCCTCCGCCGCGGCCAACGCCGAGAACAACCTCGGCCTGGACCCGGCGACCCTGGTCATCTCGACGGCCTACGTCGACGAGGGCGTGACCATGAAGCGCTTCCAGCCGCGTGCCCAGGGCCGCGCGTTCCGGATCCGCAAGCGCACCAGCCACATCACCATCGAGGTCGAGAGCGTGCCCACTGCCGGCGCTGCAGCTCGTAGCCGCCGGAAGGGAGGGGCAAAGTAAATGGGACAGAAGATCAATCCCCATGGCTTCCGCCTCGGTATCACCACCGACTGGAAGTCGCGTTGGTACGCGGACAAGCAGTACGCGGACTACGTGAAGGAAGACGTCGCGATCCGCAAGCTCCTCGCCACCGGCATGGAGCGGGCCGGCATCTCGAAGGTCGAGATCGAGCGCACCCGTGACCGCGTGCGGGTGGACATCCACACCGCGCGTCCGGGCATCGTGATCGGCCGTCGTGGCGCCGAGGCCGACCGCATCCGCGCCGAGCTGGAGAAGCTCACCAAGAAGCAGGTGCAGCTGAACATCCTCGAGGTCAAGAACCCCGAGTCGGATGCGCAGCTCGTCGCTCAGGGTGTGGCCGAGCAGCTGTCGAACCGTGTGGCGTTCCGTCGCGCGATGCGCAAGGCCATCCAGTCAGCCATGCGTTCGCCGAACGTCAAGGGCATCCGTGTGCAGTGCTCCGGCCGTCTCGGCGGCGCGGAAATGTCGCGCTCGGAGTTCTACCGCGAGGGTCGCGTGCCGCTGCACACGCTGCGTGCGGACATCGACTACGGCCTGTACGAGGCGAAGACCACCTTCGGCCGCATCGGCGTGAAGGTCTGGATCTACAAGGGCGACATCGTCGGCGGCAAGCGTGAGGTCACCGCGACCGCCGCGCCGTCCGGTGAGCGTCGCGAGCGTCGTGAGCGGCCGAGCCGTCCGCGTCGTTCCGGTGCCCAGGGCACCACGGCGACCAGCACCGAGGCCGGGCGTCAGGGCACCGCTACCGCGGTGGCCGACGCTCCGGCAGAGTCCAAGGAGGGCTGACCTATGTTGATGCCTCGCAAGGTCAAGCACCGTAAGCAGCATCACCCCAAGCGCTCTGGCATGGCCAAGGGCGGCACCTCGGTGGCGTTCGGCGAATACGGCATCCAGGCCCTGGAGCCCGCCTACGTCACCAACCGGCAGATCGAGTCGGCGCGTATCGCGATGACCCGCCACATCCGTCGTGGCGGCAAGATCTGGATCAACATCTACCCGGACCGCCCGCTCACCAAGAAGCCGGCCGAAACCCGCATGGGTTCCGGTAAGGGTTCGCCCGAGTGGTGGGTCGCGAACGTGAAGCCCGGTCGGGTCATGTTCGAAATGTCTTACCCGAACGAGGAGACCGCTCGTGAGGCCCTGCGCCGCGCGATGCACAAGCTCCCGATGAAGTGCCGGATCGTGACCAGGGAGGAGCAGTTCTGATGGCTACCGGAACTCCGGCTGCAGAGCTGCGCGAGCTCACCGAAGACGAGCTCGTCGCCAAGCTGCGCGAATCCAAGGAAGAGCTGTTCAACCTGCGCTTCCAGATGGCGACCGGCCAGTTGCAGAACAACCGGCGCCTGCGTGTGGTCAAGCATGAGATCGCGCGTATCTACACGGTCATGCGGGAGCGCGAGCTCGGCCTGGCCACCGGTCCTGAAGGCAAGGGAGACGCCGCATGAGCGACGTAAAGGGCCCGGCCAAGACGCCGGCCAAGCAGGAGGAGCGTGGCTCGCGCAAGGTGCGCATCGGCTACGTCGTCTCCGACAAGATGAGCAAGACCATCGTGGTCGAGCTGGAGGATCGCGTGAAGCACCGGCTTTACGGCAAGATCATCCGCACCACCTCGAAGGTGAAGGCCCACGACGAGAACGAGATCGCCGGTGTCGGCGACCGCGTGCAGCTGATGGAGACCCGTCCGCTGTCGGCCACCAAGCGGTGGCGTCTGGTCGAGGTCCTGGAGAAGGCCAAGTAGGACTCGCGGGGCTCCGGCCCCGTGGGTACCCGGGGGCTCCGCCCCGTGGCCCCGGACCAGGTGACTGGTTGGTTCGTTGTGCGAAGGCCCGCTTCCCGTTTCGGGGGAAGCGGGCCTTCGTGCGTTCCGGCACAGGGTCGTTCGTGTCGCGCAGATCTCTCACACACCGGCCGTGGTATTGGCGCGAGCGGCGCTGGACCGCTATCTTCTTTGGTGCTATGAGTGCGGTGACTACGGCTTCGGGTGCTTGGCGGGCGAGTGATGGAGAGGCGGTGTCGTTCCGCGACGCCTCGGTGGCGTGGGCATTGGCCGCGCACGAGGTGTTGGTCGAAACCGCCTCGGAATACGGACATTTCGTCACTGTGAACGAATTGGCCGAGCGAGTGCAGGAGATGTCCGGTGTGCACACCAGCGCGCCGACCCGCACCTGGATGGACGCCATCCTGCGCAAGGTGACCCGCCGCTGCCACGCCGCGGGTGAACCGCCGTTGGCGGCGTTGTGCGTGCGCCAGAACCACAAGGTCGGCGACCACTACAAGTACATCCTCGAGGTGGCCGGGCTGCCCATTCCCACCGACCTCGAACTGCACGCCGCCTACGCGCGCTGGCAGTGCTATGCCGCGCACGGCGAGGTGCCCGCCGACGGCGGCATCCCGCCCCTCACCCCGAAGGTGGCCGCCAGCCGCAACGCCTCCGTCCGCAAGGGCGAGCCCAAGCCCGCCGAGGAAGCCCGCGTCGCGGTCTGCGATTCCTGCTTCACCCAGCTCCCGGCCAACGGCGTCTGCTTCTACTGCTGATAGTTCCGCCCGCTACGTAGCCCGCACCGCGATTCCCGGGTAGTCGACGATGAGCCCTGCCGCGTCGTACACCAGCGTGGTCCGGAAGTCGAATTCCGGTGACTCGTAATCGAATCGGTGCCCCGGCCCCTCGCCCGGCAAGCGGCGGTAGCGCTGCTCCAGCCGGGTGACCGTCGGTACCGCCACGTGCACGTAAGCGGCCGGAGCGGCGGTGTCCACGCCCGCGGCCAGCGGCAGCCGGTGCACGGGAAAGGTATTGGTGCAGGCCGAGGCTTCCAGGTCGATGTCGACGCACCCGTCCAGCGCGGGTGCCGGTTCGCCGTCGACGGTCCAGCACCCCGCCCCGTCCGCCGCCAATCGAACGGTCCGCCAACCCTTCTCGTCACGCACGGACACCCGCGCGGCGCGGGTGCGCCAGTGTCCGTCGAGTTCGATCGAGTAGTCCACCGACCAGCCTCGCCCCTCCTCGACGGCGGTGGTGTGACCATCTATCAGGACACCGGAATCAGTGATGCGCGGGAAGACGACCTCGAACCCCTCGCGCGCCCCGCGATGCCGCCAAGCAGCCATTCGAGGCAGGTGATCGAACCTCATCCCACCACTGTGCCACCGTGACGGCGCGGTGATCTCCGCTCGCCCGAACGAGGCGTGCCGACCCCCTTGTGCACGGTGCGAGCGGCCGCCGTGCCAAAGGAGTTTCCTCCTCGGTGTGACCGGTCTCGAAGGCGTGCTGGAGGGCGGGGTGCAGGTGACCTGCTTGCGCACGCCCCGGCCGCCGGCGCAGGTGAGTCGATGCGCGGCATCCGGTTCGGCACGTCCGTCGTTCCGGTGCGCGAAACCGGGGGGTGGTCGCCGGTGATCCGTCCGCCCGGAGCTGCCTCTGCCGGCGGTGGTTCGGTACTGCGTTGCCGTTCGGCGGCGGTGTCATCCCGCCGTTTTCGCCGCCGGACGCACTCAGGCCGGGTCGACGGTGAAGGTGGCCTGTCCGGGGTGGTGCAGCAGGGGTGCGGTGGAGACGGTCGCCTCGACGCGGCCGGGGCCGGTCGGCAGGAGAACGCCTGTGGCCGGCCCGGTTTCGCCGAAGGGGCCGCCCACGACCACGGTCGCCGTGGAGCCGGACGCGCCGGTGTCGAGATTGCGCCAGTCGACGGTGGCGGTGACGGAGCAGCCGGACTGGTGGGAGCCCGGGGTGGCGCTCCAGAAGGTGCCGCGCAGGTAGACGGCGGCCTCTCCGGGGGCGCTGTAGTCGCTGGGGCCGGGGATGGCGGTGCCGCTGACCTCGCCCGCACAGGTCCAGCCGGTGGCGAGGGTGTAGGTGGGGGAGAAGGCGGTGGCCGCCGAGGCGGTGCCGGTGGTGGCGACCAGGGCGGCGGTGACGGCGATGCCGAGTACAGCGGTGCGACCGAGAGTGGCGATCATGGGAGCCTGCCTTTCGCGCTGACGAGTGTGGTCGTGCCGTCGTCGACAAGTGCTCCGCGCATCGCTTCGGGTGCTTCGAGCGTGCCGACGATCGGGGCGGCGGTGTACGAGCCCGCTCCGCGAGAGTTCGCAGGGTATGTCGAACCCCGCCGCATGGGCGTTACCGCAGCTCAGCCGACGGTGAAGCTGACCATGCTCGGCAGGTGCGGCAGCGGCACGGTCGAGACCCACGCCTCGACGCGCCCCGGACCGGTGGGCAGCACCGCGCCCGTGATCGGTCCGGGCCGCCCGCCGGGACTCCCGGTGACATCGGCCCCGGCGGTGCCCGAGGTGCCGCTGTCGAGATTGCGCCACGCGATGGTGGTGGTGGCTACGCAGGCGGGCTGGGGCACCGGAGTCATGAAGGTACCGCGCAGATAGATTGCGGCCACCCCATTGCCCGGCAGCGCCACCGCACTGATCTCGCCCGCGCAGGTTCCGGCGGACGCGAGCGTCACGACGGCGGGAAACGGCACTGCCGCAGCGGCTTTCGCGGTGGAACCGAGCAGGGCCGCTCCGAGTGCGAGTGCGAGTGCGGCGGTGGCGGCGACAATCCTCGACATGGCTACCTTTCGCTGACGGTGATCGAGCGGAAACACGGAGTCGCGGTGCGGGCGAGAACCGCAGCTTACGTCGTGGTACGACGGTGATCCGGCAGGTTCGTCGGGCGAAGGTCCGTCAGGTCGTACGGTGCAGGCCCACCTCCGGTACGGGATGCTGGGCCTGCGATCGTTCCGGCGACGGTAGGTCGAGTTATTCGTAGCCGCCCAGATCGGCGGAAAGCCACTTTTCGGGTCGCATGTAGACGGCGACCTGGTCGCCGAATCCTTCCGCGGATTTCAGGTAGGCGTCGACTTTGTCTGACGGTACGTAGCGGGTAGCCATCTCGCGGTGCATCTCGTCGGTCATGGGTTCCACCCGGGTGATCGACCCCTCCGCCGTCACATAGCGAACAGTCGGCTCAACGACCTGGACCATCAGGCTGAACCGCCCGGCATCCCGCAATCGCCGCAGCTTGACGGATTCGACTCCGGTCAGGATCCAGAGTTCGCCACCGGGTGCGTACTGGTACCAGATCGGGACATTGAGTGGTGCGCGGTCCGGGCCGACGGCCACGGCGAGCGCACCGATGTGCGGTTGGGCGAGGAATTCCTGTCGTTCTTGCAGCGTCAGCGCCATGGCAACCACGGTACGTGTTCGATGTGGTCCCGACCACCGCTTGCGTTATACGTATACGTCTACTTATAGTGGGTTCGGAGGCGGTCGGGTGTTCGCGGCTTCCTCTGGATCGACAGTCGAAACACCAAGCGGCACTGCGAAATCGAGTGGTCGGTGTCGTGTCGCACACCCATGCTCATATGCGCAATCGCTCACGTGTATTGCGCTCGCGAAAGGAACCATCAGGCATGTTCGCCAGGCTCGGACGCTTCGTCGTCCACAAACCATGGGTGGTCATCGGCATCTGGCTGATCGCCATCATCGGCGTGGTGGCCTCCGCGCCGAAGCTCACCGCCACCACCGACCAGGCCGAGTTCCTGCCCTCGCACTACGAGTCCGTCGAGGCGATGGCGTTGCAGGAGAAGGCTTTCGGCGACAGTCAGCTACCGGCGGCCCTCGTCGTGGTGCAACGCGCCGACGAACAGCCGCTCACCGCGAGCGATTCGGCCGCTGTCACCGCCCTGGCCGCCGAGCTGTCCGCCCGCAATATCGAGCACATCACCGGCGTGCAGGCCGCCCCGCCGTCGGAGAACCGCCTGGTGCAGCTGATCGGCGTGCAGATGGTGAAGGTCAGCGCCGCCGACGACACCCGCCAGACCGATGCGGTGCAGGAACTGCGCGATGCGTTGCGGGAGGCCGTCTCCGGTACGGATCTGAAGGCCGGTGTCACCGGTTCCGCCGCATCGATGCTGGATCAGATCGAGTCCAGTGAGAAGGGTCTGGCCATCGTCGGCGTGGCCACGATCTTGCTGATCATCGTGCTGCTGATGCTCATCTTCCGGAGCCCGGTGCTGGCGCTGCTGCCGATCCTCATCATCTACGCCATATCCCTGCTGGTGCACGGGGTGGTCGCGTGGTCGGCGGACACCTTCGAGTTCTCCATCGACAGTTCGGTGCAGGCGCTGCTGCTGGTGGTGCTGTTCGGGGTGGGCACCGACTACTTCCTGTTCCTCATCTTCCGGTACCGGGAACGGCTGCGGGCCGGTGACGATCCCAAGACCGCCATGGTCAATGCCGTCGCCCGGGTGGGCGAGGCCATCGCCTCCGCGGCCTTCGCGGTCATCATCGCCTTTGCGGCCCTGGTGCTTTCGGCTCTCGGCATGTTCCGCTCACTCGGCGTCTCGCTGGCCATCGCGGTGGCGGTCATGCTGGTGGCCGGTCTGACCCTGATCCCGGCGATCGTCTCGCTGCTGGGCACCAGGGTGTTCTGGCCGTCGAAGAGCTGGCAGCGCGAACCCAAGGGTGCGGTGTCGGCGGCCATCGGCCGGTCGCTGGGCAAGCGCCCCGCCGCGTACGCCGTGCTGTCCGGACTGGTGCTGGTGGCCCTGGGCGGCTTCGCGATCGGCTTCAACCCGACCTTCGACCTGACCTCCGGGTCCACTTCGGACACCTCCGAATCCGTGGTCTGGGGCCAGGAACTGCGCAAGGGCATGCCCGCGGGCGCGACCCAGCCGTCTCTGGTGTACCTGCGCACCCACGGGCAGGATCAGCTGACCGAGGCCCAGGTGGCCGAGTTCGGCGCGGCTCTCACCACGGTGGAGGGCGTGGGCCAGGTGTCGCGGCCGCAGCTCTCCCGGGACAGCACGGTGGCCGAGTACCAGGTGACCCTGACCGACGCCCCGGAGTCGGACGCCGCGCTCGATACCGTGCGAAATCCCCTGCGCGACACCGCACATGCGGCCGCACCCGCGGGCACGGTGGCCCTGGTTGGCGGTATGACCTCGGTGTTCGTGGACTTCCAGGACGCCATGGTGCGCGACTACCTGATCGTGTTCCCGGTGGCCGCGCTGCTCATCATGATCGTGTTGGCGCTGCTGCTGCGCAGTCTGGTCGCGCCCTGGTACCTGATGGCGTCGGTGTTCCTCGGTTTCGCCGCGACGCTCGGCGCGGCGGTGCTGGTCTTCCAGCACGCGCAGGGTGACTCCGGCTTGATCTTCACGCTGCCGATCATCATGTACCTGTTCGTGGTCGCGCTCGGCACCGACTACAACATCCTGATGGTGGCGCGGCTGCGCGAGGAGGCGCGCGAGGGGCTGGATCCGAGGCGGGCCGCGGCGTCCGCGGTCAGGCACAGCGGCCCGACCATCGCGGCGGCCGGACTCATTCTCGCGGGCACCTTCGCCTCGATGATGCTGGCGGGCAACAGTGTGCTGGCCCAGATGGGTTTCGCCATCTCGGTGGGTATCGCCATCGCGGCCTTCGTGATGTCGATGTTCTTCACCCCGGCGCTCACCGCGCTCATCGGGCACCGGGCCTGGTGGCCGGGGCACGGGGACGAGAAGCGCACCGGCGACCACGATCCGGACTGGTCGATCGGCTACTTCGAACGGGGGCGCGACACCGCGGACCGGTAGCCGCGTCGACGACGGCAGTGGCCCGCCCTCGCAGGCGAGGGCGGGCCACTGCCGGTCGGTTCACGGGTGGGCCAGGCCGGCGAGGGAACAGAGGAATTGCCGACCTGGCCCGGGCGGTTCGGGGGCCGAGCCCTGCCGAACCGGGTCTGCGCTACGAACCAAGGAAGCCCAGCGGTGACGCACCGCAGGTGGCGCTGCCGGTCAGGGTCGGCTGGCGGACATCGACCTTGAGTTCCCAGGCCGAGCCCTGGAGCACGGCCAGGGTGTGGGTGCCCGCGAAGGTCGGCGTCCACTGGATGGTGGCCTTGCCGTTGACCGGTTTGACCGGACTGCCCTTGATGACGCGGCCGCTGTCGTGGAACCAGACCTCGAACCAGTGGTCCACGGTCGCGGTGATCTCGTAGGTGCAGGCCTCGTAGATGGTGCGGGCGTTGACCGACAGGCCGGTGGGGACGGCGGTCGCGTAGGGCGCCGTCATCGCCGCCGAACAGGCCATCGCGGCCAGGGCGGTGACGCCGACACCGGCCCGCCGCGCGATGTGCTTGTTCACGGACTTCGTCATGGGGAAACTCCTCGGGTGCCTACCCGCATCAGATGCGGACCAGCGAACCTTAGCGAGCGTCCAGTTGGCCGCGTGGAACTTTTGGAAAAATACTGAAACGAGTTCCAGTCAGATGGATTCAGTGCAGCGTGACGTGCCAGACGACCGCCGCCGCCAGGGCTCCCGCGCCGTTCACGGCCCAGTGGAAGGCGATCGGCGCGAGCAGGCTCCCGCTGCGCCGCCGCAACCAAGTGAAGATCGCGCCCGCGACGGCCGTGACGAGTACGGCGAGCGCGATGCCGAGCACCTGCCCGAGCGGCCCGCCGCCGAGGAAGCTCGACAGGCCCTTGTTCCCGCTGGTCAGTCCCAAGGACGAGGCGATATGCCAGAGTCCGAAAAGCAGTGACCCAGCCATGAATACGCCGCGGGCCGCGAAGATCCGGTCCAGCGTTCCGTGTAGCACGCCTCGGAAGGCCAGCTCCTCGGGAATCGCGGTCTGCAACGGAATGACGACCATGGACGCGATGAGCGCACCCGAAATGGTGGCGTACCGATCGGCCAGGAAGAACGGCCGGGTGATCGGCAGCGCCGCGCCGATGGCGACCGCGGCCAGCACCACCCCGACCGCGCCGAGCGCCCACAGCGAACCGGTGCGCCAGTGTCGCGGGGAGAGTCCGAGGTCGCTCCAGCTCAGCCCGCGACGGCGCACCATGGCCAGCAGAATCACCGCGGCAATGGGCACCGTGACGATATTGGCCCAGGCGGTGGTGAAGTGTGCGATGAGATTCGTGCCGGTCAGCACGACGATGACAACGGCGACGTCGATATACGCGTGCAGCCTTCGGGGCTGCGGGGCCGTCGGAGCCGGGCTGACGGCGACCGCGCCGTTATCATTTCGAGACATCGCGGCCAGTCTACGTTCATATCCTGAGAACGCACCCGGATGTGGCGAACTGCGCGCTAGTTCTCAGACCCCGCCCAGCCGCGTGGATCATCCCACGCCTGAAGAGTCCGTTTCGTCGTGAACCGGCGCGGCTCCCGCGTCACCGGATCGATGAATTCGAGTGCGGAAGCGAGCAGTTGGAGCGGCCGGGTGAAATCGTCGACGGGTTTGTCGGTGAGTTCGGGATAGAAGTCGTCGCCGAGAATCGGCACCCCGAGTCCGTTCATGTGCAGCCGCAGCTGATGGGTGCGCCCGGTGCGCGGCAGCAGTCGGTAGCGGCCCAGCCCGTCGCGATGCTCGAGCAGTTCCACCCGGGTTTCGGCATTGGGCTCGCCGTCCACCTCGTACGCCTGCAGCACCTGCCGCTCCTTGACGATGCGGCTGCGCACCACGCGCGGCAGTTCCAGATGCGGGTCGAAGCGCGCGATCGCCTCGTACTCCTTGTGGACGAGTCGCCGGTGGAACAGGGTCTGGTACGCCCCGCGCCGGGCCGGATCGACGACGAACAGCACGAGCCCGGCGGTGACGCGGTCGAGCCGGTGGGCCGGAACGAGATCGGGTAGGTCGAGCTCCCGGCGCAGCCGCACCAGGGCGGTTTCGAGGATGTGCTGGCCGCGTGGAATGGTGGCCAGGAAGTGCGGTTTGTCGGCAACCAGGATTGATTCGTCCCGGTGCACGATGCCGATGTCGAACGGCACGGGCGTTTCGTCGGGCAGATCCCGGTGGAACCAGATCGCCCCGCCGGGAACGTAGGGCGCGTCGGGGGCGAGGGGACCCTCGAGGTCCACGATCCCGCCCTCGCGCAGCAGTTCGTCGATGCGGCGCGCGGGTACGCGCGGCAGCCGCTCCACCAGATGGTCGCGGACGGTCGCCCAGTGGCCGTCCTCCGGTAGTCGCAACCGGGCCGGGTCGAGCCCGTGCCGCTTGGGTAGCGGCGGTTGCTGCCTGCGTCTCACCGGCTCGACCCTATCGGGGTGGGCCGAACGGTGATCTCGCAGGTGGGGGCGGGTGTGGACGGCGTCACGCGGAACCCGCGCGGCCGGCGCGCTCAGAAGCCGCGCAGTCGGTCGGGTCGTATCCGCACGACGACCGAGTACGAGGAGTAGAACTGCTCGTCGGTCATCTTGATATCCACCATGCCCCGGGTGTACTTGCGCGTGTACTGCACGATCTCGGGCGGTGTCGCGCCCTCGGGATCGATCCGCGCGTCACCGGTGACGATGACGATGTCACCGCCGCTCTCGGCGCTGTTGAGGTGCAGCGAAACCCGCGGATTGCGGGCGATATTGCGCAACTTGGCCTGATCGGGCTGACTGAAGACGAGGAATTCGGTGCCGTCCCACAGGAACCACACCGGATTGGGCTGTGGCGTGCCGGACGATCCGACCGTGGTCAGCCAGGCCACGGTGTCCTTCCGGAACCGCTCGGTGACGTGCTTGCCGAACTCGGTGCCCGGGTCTACGACGGGCTCATGCGAGGAACGGGCGTCGGTCGTGGTCATGCCACCGTCAACGCCCGTCCGTGCGAGGGGATTCCGGTGTTCAGGATTTCGGTTCGAGGGTGCGGTTCAGGACGGAGTCGCGCGGATTCATCGGTCTGGGCAAGCGGGAGTCCGGTAGATAAGGTAAGCCTATGCAAATATTGGGGCGGGATCGCGAGACGGCGGGCTGACGCCGAACAGGAGGGCAGGAGAACCGGTGGACACACTTCTGGTGGTCGGTGCGGGGCCGAAGGCCATGGCGGTGGCGGCGAAATCGCACGTGCTGCGGCGGCTCGGCCTGCCCGCGCCGCGGGTGATAGTGGTGGAAGCCCATGCGGTGGGCGGAAACTGGCTGCCCAGCGGCGGGTGGACCGACGGTCAGCACCGCCTGGGCACCAGCCCGGAGAAGGATGTCGGCTTCCCCTACCACTCCACCTGGGCACGCGGTCACAATCAGGCGATCGACGAGGGCATGACCGCCTTCAGCTGGACCGCGTTCCTGATCGAGCACGGCACCTACGCCGAGTGGATCGACCGCGGTCGCCCCAGCCCGCAGCACCATGTCTGGGCCAAATACCTCCAGTGGGTGGGCCGCAAGACCGATATGGAACTGGTGCTCGGCACCGTGCGCACCATTGCCGCCGCCGATGACGGCTGGCTGGTGACGGTGGCCGACGCCGCGGGCGAGACCTGCGAAATCGATTGCGACGCGGTCATGATCACCGGTCCCGGACGCAGCGACCGGGCGCTGGCCGACCATCCGAAGGTGTTGAGCATCGCCGAGTTCTGGGATCTGGCCGGCAAGCGCCGCCTGCCGCCCTCCTCGCGGGTGGCGGTGATCGGCGGCGGCGAGACTGCGGGGTCCGCGCTCGACGAGCTGGTGCGGCACGAGATGCTGTCCATCTCGGTGATCACCCCGAAGGCCACCATCTACACCCGGGGCGAGGGCTATTTCGAGAATTCGCTCTTCAGCGACCCCGTCCGATGGAGTTCGCTGGGCATGGCCGAGCGGCGCGACGTGATCCGCCGGACCGATCGCGGCGTGTTCTCGGTGCGGGTGCAGGAAACGCTGTTGGGGGACAATCGCGTTCATCATCTTCAGGGCCGCGTGGTGCGCACCGTCGATCAGGGCGACGGCGTCGCGGTGACGCTGCGCAACGAGCTGCGACCGGATCAGGTGCACGCCTACGACCTGGTGGTGGACGCCACCGGCGGCGATCCGCTGTGGTACCTGGAGTTGCTCGACGCGGGCGCGACGGATCTGCTCGAACTGGCGGTGGGCGGGCCGATCACGCAGGAGCGGGTGGAGGCGGCCATCGGCTACGACCTGGCGGTCGCCGATCTCGACAACAAGCTCTATCTGCCGAATATGGCGGCGCTGGCGCAGGGCCCCGGATTCCCGAATCTCAGCTGCCTGGGCGAACTTTCGGACCGGGTGCTGCGGACGGATCAGGGCCGTCGCCGGAATTCGGTCCGCGCCGGGGCCGCCGTCGTCGGGTAGCCGCGCCGCCGTGTGGCACGCTGCTGGCCGCTCGGGCCGGTATTCCCGGCGGAACCGCCGGCCCGGAGCGATCGGGTTCCGGGCCGCTGCTGCAACGCGAAACGCCTCGTCCGCCACTCGTGCGGCGGTGGCCGAGGCGCGATCGGATTCAGCGCAGGGTCGGCACGTCCCCGCCGGCCCGCGGCAGGGTGTACAGCGAGATACGGCGATCGGGGCGAATATCGAAGTCGCCCAGGTGTATCCAGCCGTTCTTCGTCAGCGCCCTGCGCATGGGCGCGTTCCGGTGGTCGGGGTCGCACATCATCCGGCGGCACTCGGGTTCGGCGGCGAAGACCCTGGTCGCGAGCTCCCGCATCCAGGCCGACATCACCCCGCGTCCGATGAGTTTCGTCTCGGCGGTGGCGATGTGGAAGCCCATATCGCGCGGGTCGGCGGCGTACAGGGTGCCGATCTCGTCCTTGGCGGGCCGGTACAGCTCGACGTAGGCGACCTCTTGGCGGCCCAGTTCGGGCAGGTCGGCCGCGGTGAAGTCGTAGCCGAGAATGCATGGCCGGGAGAAGGTTCCGGCCAACTGGGCGGCGCAGTCGTCGCGGCGCTGGGCCGAGGGCCAGTCCTGTTCCCAGGTCTCGACCAGGTGCGGCCGGTGCATCCATTCGGTGATGAGTTCCGGGTCGGCCCCGTCGGCATCGACGATCCGCAGGTCGAAGGGATGGTCGAAGTCGGGAACGACGGGTGCGGGCGCGGTGCGGACGTTCTCGGGAATGTCGGTCAGCTCGCGCTTGAGCACGTACGTCCGGTTCATAGGGGTGGAGCTCCGTTCGGTCGTTACCTCGATCACTCGGTTGGTAAGGATAGCCTATGCTAATTCGCATGTCGGTTACCGCCAGCCCCGCCCCGGACCGCCACCCGCTGTCGGTAGGCCAGCGGCGCATGTGGTTCCTCCAGACCCGCGATCCCGAGGACACCACGCTGAACATCTGCGTGGCCTACCGCCTGTCGGGTGCGCTGGACGTCGCACGGCTGCGCGCCGCCGTCGACACGGTCGCCGCCCGCCACGACGTGCTGCGCACCACCTACGGGGTGGATGCCGAAGGGGAACCGTATCAGGTTCGCTCCGAGGGGATTTCGGTTCCGTGGCAGACACACGACGTGAGCGGACTGCCCCCGGCGGACCGGACCCGCCGGGTGGCGGTGCTGGCGCGCCGCGAATTCGCGCGCTGCTTCGACCTGGCCGCGGAACCCCCGCTGCGCCCGACCCTGGTGCGCACGGCCGCCACGGAACACGTGCTACTACTGGCGGTGCACCGCATCTGCTGGGACGACGACTCCTGGCCGGTGTTCTTCGCCGAGGTCGACGCCGCCTACAACGGCCACGAGATGGCGGCCCTGCCAGCGCGATTCATCGATATCGAGGGCACCCTCGCCGCCCGAGCCGAAGTCAACGCCGCCGAAATCAATGCGGCGGTTGATCGCTCCGCCACCGGCACCGCCGACACCGCCGCCTTCGACACCGCTGCCGTCGTCAACGTCGCCGCTCCCGCTGCCGCTGGTCTTGCCCGCGTTACCGATGTTGCCCCTCCCGCTGCTGCTGGTGCCGCCCGCGGTGCTGCTGGTGCCGCTCCCGCTGCTGGTGCCGCTCCCGGTGTAGACGACACCGCCCGCGCTGCCCATGACACCGCCCGTGCTGCCGATAGCGCCGCCCGCGCAGCCGACGACACCGACGATGCGGCCGCTATCGCCTACTGGCGGTCCGTGCTGCGTCCGCTGCCCGATCCGCTGCTGCTGCCCGGCTCCGCCGTGATGAACCCGTCCAAGCGGGCCGACCGCGCCACCATCGCGCTACCCCGTGACCTGCTCGACCGGGTCGACTCCTACGCGCGTGACCACGCCGCCACACCGTTCGCGGTGCTGCTGGCCGTGTATGCCGCGTTGGTCGAGCGTTACACCGCCGCAGGCGATTTCCTCGTCTCCATCCCGGTCACCAACCGGCGCTCGGCCGCCGCCCGTCGGTTGATCGGCTACTTCGGCAATACGCTGCTGCTCCGCCTGACCCCGCATTCGGCCGCCACCTTCGGCGGGCTCGTCGCCGCTACCGAGCGACACTGCCGGGAGGCCCTCGCACATCGCGGTGTCGGCATCGATCGCATTGTGCGCGAAGCCAATCCGGAGCGGGTGGCCGGACGCGACGGCATGGACCAGCTGGTGCGGCTCGGCTTCAGTACCCGGGAGAGCACCCACGGGTTCACGCTCGATGGTGTCACCTCCACCCGCCTCGACGAACTCGGTGCGCCCACGGCGCAGGTGCCGCTGGCGCTGGCCGTGGTCACCGACGGTGCGGGGGATGCGCTGGTGGAGGCCGAATACCAGGTGGACGTGCTGACCCGCCCCATGGTGGAGTCCATGCTCGAGCACTATGTGCGGCTGCTGGACAGCGCGCTGGCCGCACCGCACCGCCGCATCGGCGATCTGGACATGCTCGGCGCACGCGACCGCGACGCCGTCCTCGCCGCCTCGCGCGGTGCGGTCGCGGATATCGCGCCCACCACCATGGTGGCCCTGTTCGAGCGCAGTGTCGCCGCCGCGCCGCACACCCTGGCGCTGGTCTCCGATACCGCCGAACTCACCTACGCCGCACTCGACCGCCGGGTGAACAGGTTGGCGCACTGGCTGATTCGCCGGGGTGTCGGCGCCGAGGACCTGGTCGGCCTGCGCCTGGGGGCCTCGATCGAATTCCTGGTGGCCGTCTACGCCGTATTGAAGGCCGGTGCCGCGTACCTGCCCATCGATCCGGCCGACCCCGCCGACCGCGTCGACTACCTGATCGAGGATGCGGGCCCGTGCCTGGTGCTGGGCCGCGCGGAGCTGGAACTCGCGGAGGAGCTGGCCGCCGCGCTGCCGGAGTCCGCGCCCACCGATGCCGATCGGGTGCGGCCGCTACGTCCGGCCAATCTGGCCTATGCCATCTACACCTCGGGGTCGACCGGCAGGCCCAAGGGTGTTCCGGTCGCGCACGCGGCCATCGCCGAGCATGTGCTGAGTTTCATCGCCGACTGGGGGATGACCTCCGACGACCGATTGCTGCAATCGTCGTCGGTCGGCTTCGATGCCTCGCTGCTCGACATCTTCGTCACGCTAGCCCTCGGCGCTCGGTTGGTGGTGCCGAAACCCGGTGCGTTCCAAGACATGCGCTATGTCGCGGAGCTGATCGCCGAGCGGGGCGTCACGGTGCTGCACATGGTGCCGTCCCTGCTGAGCACCTTCCTGCAACTGCCCGAGATCAGCGCATGGCGGGCGCTGCGCCGGGTGCCGGTCGGCGGTGAGCCGCTGCCCGGCGAGGTGGCCGACCGGTTCGCCGGTGTCTTCGACGCCGAATTGCGCAATCACTACGGGCCGACCGAGGCGGTCGTCTGCGCCACCCATATGCCGGTGGACGGACCGATGGGCCCCGGTATCGTGCCCATCGGCATCCCCAATCGGAATGTGCACGCCTACGTGCTGGACGCGGCGCTGCACCTGGTGCCCGCCGGTGTGGTGGGTGAGCTGTATCTGGGCGGTGCGCAGCTGGCCCGCGGCTATCTCGGCCGTCCGGGTTCGACCGCCGCGAGTTTCGTGGCCGACCCGTTCACGCCCGGAGCCCGGCTGTACCGCAGCGGGGATCTGGTGCGCCGCAACGAGTTCGGCGAGCTGGAGTTCGTCGGCCGGGCCGACGAGCAGGTGAAGGTGCGCGGCTACCGCATCGAACTCGGTGAAGTGGAGGCCGCGCTGTCCGCGCACGCCGCGGTGGCCCGCTGTGTCGTGCTGGTCGCCGACGATCCGGCCACCGGCCCGATGCTCGCCGCGTACCTGGTGCCGGCACCCGACCGGACCGTCGATATCGAGCGGGTCCGCGCGCATGCCGCCGCGGTGCTCCCGGACTACATGGTGCCGCGCGCCTTCGCGGTGGTCGACGAGATCCCCCGGACGGCCAGCGGCAAACTCGACAAGCGCGCCCTGCCCGCGCCGCACGGTGTCGTGCGTCGCCGTCGGCACCGCGAGCCCGCCACCGACGCCGAACGTCGCATGTGCGCGCTGTTCGCCCGCCTGTTCGCGCGCGATCGGGTCGGCGCCGACGACTCCTTCTTCGACCTGGGCGGCCACTCCCTGCTCGTCACCCGCCTGGCCGCCCGGATCCGCGCCGAATTCGGGGTGGAGCTGCCGGTGCGCACCATTGTGGACATGCCCACGGTCGCCGAACTCGCGGCGGCGGTGGTGGACCGGACGGCGTCGGCCCGTCCCCAGGAGCCGCCGAACCGGGCCGCCACGATCGCCCCCGCGTGATACCGCGCCGACGCCAGGCCGCGAGTCCCGGAATCGAGACGTGCGACCGCTCGGCTCGGGTGACAGCCGCGGTCAGTGCGTGACCAGCCGCCAGTCCTCGGGCAGGTTGGAGGCGGTGACGCGGTCGCCCTCCACGGTGAGGTCGATCACCGTGCCGCCCAGCCGCAGATCGGTGAGTTCGACGCTGCCCCAGCGGGCGGGCAGGTGCGGCAGCACCGTGAGGGTGCGCCGCGGGACATCGGGCTCCAGCCCCAGGAACGAGCGCACCAGCAGCAGCGGCGCCGCGCTCGCCCACGCCTGGGGTGAGCAGGAGGTGGGGTAGGGGACGGGTGCGGCGAACCGCGAACGCGGGAAACCGCAATACAGTTCGGGCAGTCGCCCACCGAATGCCCCGGCCGCGGCGAGCAGGCCCTCCGCCAGTTCGGTGGCCAGTTCGATGGCCCCGGGCAGATGCCGGTACCGCAGCAGACCGGCGACGGCGATGGCGGTGTCGTGCGGCCAGACCGAGCCGTTGTGATAGCTCATCGGGTTGTACGCGCCCATATCGGAGGCCAGGGTGCGCAGCCCGAAGCCGGTGCTCATCTCCGGGCTCGCCAAGCGCTCGATCACCTGCGCGGCGTGCTCGTCGGAGGCGATGCCCGACCACAGGCAGTGGCCGATATTGCTGGTGAGCGCGTCCAGGCGGCGTTTGTTACGGTCCAGAGCGACCGCGAACCAGCCTCTTTCGGGCAGCCAGAAGGCTTCGGCGAATTTGGTGCGCAGTTCGGCGGCCCGGTCGCGTAGATGTCCTGCGGTGGTCGCGTCGCCGAACTCGTCGGCCAGTTCGGCCCGTGCCAGCAGCGCGGCATAGGCGTAGCCCTGTACCTCGCACAGTGCGATCGGCGGTTCGGGCACATGTCCGGTCGCGTCGTTGATGCCGTCGAAACTGTCCTTCCAGCCCTGGTTGAACAGGCCCCGGTCGGTGGCGCGGCGGTATTCCACGAAACCGTCCCCGTCGCGGTCGCCGTAGTCGGTGATCCAGGTGAGCGCGGCGTCGGCGGCGGGCAGCAGCGCCCGCACCGATTCGGTATCCGCGCCCCAGCGCCGCGCCTGCGCCAGCAGCATGACGAACAGCGGCGTGGCGTCCACGGTTCCGTAGTACGTCTCGCCGCCCAGCACCGCACCGCTGGCCGGACCGCGCCGCATCTCGTGCATGATGCGCCCGGGTTCCTCCTCGGTCAGTGGATTCACCCGCTTCCCCTGCATCTCCGCGAGCTGCTGCATGGTGCCCAGCGCCAAATTCACGTCCAGGGGCAGCGCCATCCACGCGGTGAGCAGGCTGTCGCGGCCGAAAAGGGTCATGAACCAGGGCGCACCGGCCGCCACGAACGGTCGGCCGCCGCGCATATCGTCGTGGATCTGCAACGCCCCCAGATCACTCTCGGTGCGTTCCAGCACCCAGGCCAGTTGCGGATCGGCGGCGGTGATCGTGGTGGCGGTATCCCGCCAGGCCGCGATCTTGCGGCTCGGCTCGCTGAATTCGTAATGCGCCCCGGGATGCGGCGAGGAATGGATGGGCTGGCTGCCGATGGTCGGCTGGGCCAGGATCTCGGTCCGCCACGTGCTTCCGGCGGGCACCACCACCCGCCAGGACAGCGAACCGGGCAGTACCGCCGGGGTTTCCGACGAGGTCACCACCACGCCGCGCGCGCGGTCCGAGCGGTCGTTGAGCAGCAGTTCGACATCGGCCACCAGTACCTCGGCCCGGCTGTGGCCGGTGCGGCCCTCCTTGACCGCGAACAGGTCCACGAAGTCGGCGTCCACATGCAGTTGCAGATCGACGGCGGTGGTTTCGCGTCCCAGGTTCTCCACGGTGATGGTCTCGTGCAGCGCCTCGGCCAGCAGTCGCTCCCGCACGATGAGCACCGTGCTGTCGGCCGCGCCGGCCCGGGGCGGCCGGCGCAGTATGAATCGGGCGGTGAACGCCTCCGGGCTCAGCACCGACAGCGGTTCGGCCCGCTGCCCGTCCACGCGCAGCTCCCAGCGCGACAGCACCCGGGCGTCCCGATAGAACAGCCCGTGCGGGGTGTCCGGCTCGACATCGCCGAGCCGGTCCGAGAGGCAGAAGGTGCTGCCCTCCACCAGGGTGACGGTGCCACCGCCGCCACCCAGGGTCGACGGCTCGCCGGCATTGAGCGCGGCGGGCGTCTCTCCGATCATGCAGAACCTCCCGTCGGGGCGTCCCTCCCGCTCTCCGGTGCGCTACCGGTCTCGGGGTTCGACGCGGAACCTGTTGCCTTGTCGACTCTCTTCACGCCGCGGCCACGCTTGGCGGCGGACCGCGCCACGGCGCGCCGTGTCCGCGTGCGCTCGCCCCCGGACGTTCCCGGGTGTGCGGCCGTTCCCGCCGTCCGCTCCACGGCCTCCCCGGAATCGGGGATCGCCGCAATCGAGCCGAGGGCGGGCAACCCGCTCTCGATCACCGTATCCGGGAATGTCGGCGGCCGGGTGTCGTCGAGCGATCCCGACCCGATGCGCGGGGCGCGGGTTCCGCCGATGGTGCCAGACCCCGTGCGCGAGATCTTGTTCGGAACATCGCTCGAGACAACATCATTCGGGTGGCGAGGGCTTGCGACCGGATCGGCGGCGATGGCGGGTCCGCCCGGAGTGCGCGCAGGTCCGTACGGAGTCAAAGCGCCTCCGATCGGAGCTTCAATGCTTCCGAGTGGAATGTAAGGTAGTCCATTCGGAGTGCCTGTCAGGTCCGAATTGCCTGCTGGAACGGGCGCGCTCGCCGGATCGGGTGTTCGGCGGGCCGGATTCGCGCCTGCCACGGACCGCTGCCCGCGTTTCCGTGGCGGCGTGCCTGCCCGTCGTGCCGGTGTCGTTCGTGCCGGAACGGTGGTCGGAGCATGTCCCGGCCCACCGGCTGCCGAGGTACCGGCAGGGGAGGGTGCGCGGCTGGGGGTGGGTCCTGCGGTGCGGGCCGGTGCGGGAGTCGCCCGTCCGGGGCCGGCGCCCGCGGTGCGGGTCGGCGGGGTGGTGGGCGGTTGGTGCACCGTGATGCGGCCGGTCCGCGTCGGACGGGTCGCGACGACCTTGCGATACACCTCCTCGTAGCCGCGTCCGAGGGTGTCGGTCCCGAAGTGCTCGAGCACGTGGTCGCGGCACGCCTGCGGGTCGTAGTCGCGCACCTCCTTGATGGCGGCGGGCAGCTCGTCCGGATCGTCGCAGATGCGTCCGGTGACGCCGTCCACGAGCACCTCGCTCACCGCGCCGCCGCGCAGTGCCACCACCGGTGTTCCGCACGCCATGGCTTCGATCATGACCATGCCGAACGGCTCCTCCCACTGCACCGGGAACAGCAGGCAGCGCGCCCCGGCGAGCAGTTTCTTCTTGGCGGCGGCGTCGGCCATGCCGAAGACGGTGTCCCGCTCGGTGAGCAGCGGGGCCACCTGGTCGTCGAAGTACCGGATCTCCGGCGGTTCCGCGCATTTCCCGGCCAGCACCAGCCGCATATCGCAGGCATGCGCGGCGGCCAGTGCCAGATGCGGGGCCTTCTCCGGGGTGTACCGGCCCAGGAACAGCGCGTAGTCCTCCTTCTCCGGCTGGAAGGGGAAGTCCGCGACGCGCAGCGCGTTGTGCACGCGCCCGACCCAGTTCAGGCCCGGAGCCAGTGCGCGCTGCCGGTCGCTGATGGCCACCAACGCGGCGTCCTCGCCGAGTTCGCTGTAGTACATGTGCGGATCGCCGTCGACGGGTCCGTGCACGGTGACCACCATGGGTAGGCCGAGGGCGCGGTACACGGGTAGGTTGAGCGGCCCGGCGAAGGTGTGATCGTGCACCAGGTCCAGCCCGCGCGTCGCGGTGAGGCGTTCGAGTGCCCGCCGAACCTTCAAGGCGTGCAGCACCTCCGGGAACGGATCGCCGAGCCGGGCGGCCTGGATCTCGTCCCACAGCGGTATGAATTCCGCGGCTCGGGTGCCGTGCACGCCGGCGCCGAGCAGGGTGACCTCGTGTCCGCGCTCGACCAGTGCGTCGACCAGGTCGGCGACCACCGCCTCCACGCCGCCGTACGCCTTGGGCGGCACGTCGAAGTACGGGGGGACGACCATCGCGATGCGGAGGCTCTTGCGCTCGGGCGGTACGAGGGTGTTGGAGGACGCCGGACTCGGCGCCGCGGATGCTGCGGTCATGACCCACCTTCCAGGGACCGATCGGACGGCATCGCGGCTACCCGATGCCGAACAGTGTGGCCGTGCGGGTCGGTGGGCGACCGAACAGTCCTCGATCCCAGGGTTTTTCGGCTCGTCTGCTGTCTCCGGTGCAGCAGAAGAGTGCGAGCCGAGCTATGGGTAGCGCTTCCGCGGGGATGGACATATGTGGCGATCGTCGCGCCGACCGGTGCCATCGCTCATGGCAGCCCGGCGATACGGCGCGCACGATTTCAGCACCGATGGCGAGATCGTCACCGTCATCGCGCGGTGAGACCATAATCTGTGGCACCCCGAAGCGCCTCATTGCGTTCGGCGGCCAGTGACTGAGTTACACGATATAGCCGGAGATCACAGTGAATCGTCGGATCAGTAAATATTGCCGGAGAATTCGTGCGCGGTTTCCCGCCGTGCCGGTCCGCTGACCGGGGGCGAAGCGGTATCAGGCGGCGATTTCGGGGAATATGGTCGCATTGACGCCAAGATTCGAACCGGTCGCTTCGTGTTCGGCGACGATGTCGCCGGTTGCGAATGTCAACCATCCATCCGCGGTCCAGCGACCCGGCATTCCGGCGTGGCACAGGCGCGCACCCGGAACGAACGGATCGGCCACGAACAGTGCGGTGCCGCCGTCGATCTCGGCCACCAGCGCGGCGCCGCCCAGATACACCCGGCCGAATCGGCCCGGTGCCACCGGTCGCAGCTGCGCGTCCAGCACCAGCACGCGCGCACCCGGAATCGGTCGCACCCGGCCGCTGCCGTCCAGCGGTCCGCGCGCCACCACGCCCGCGTATCCGGGTGCGGTGTAGGCGAATCCGGCCACCGAGCCCGGCGCGAGTTCACGCAGCAGGCCGGGAAGGATGGCGGGGCAGTGGATTCCGGTGACATCCCAGCGGCGCACGGTGGGCAGTGCGACGGCGGCCGTATCGGCGAAGCGCGCGAGCACGGCGGCCTCGGCCACCACGTGGGTGGCTCCGGTGTCGGCGATCAGGTCGGCCAGCGCGGCCGGATCGCGCCGTTGCGCCTCGGTGGCCACCACCAGCGTCGCACCGTCGGCAATGGCCGCGAGCAGTTCCACGGCGGTGTCCGCGCAGGCCCAGGCGGTGGCCAGCAGCCGGATATTGGACGTTCCCTGGGCCGGATCCACATGTCCGGCCCGGCAGTCGGTGGTCACGGCGCGGCGATCGTCGACGGCGGCGGCCAGCGCGTCGGCGCGCAGTCCGACGGTCGAGCCGTACACACCGGTCGGCATGGAAAGGGTCAGCGCCGCACCGGACTTCGCGGCCGCGGCGATATCGGCCAGCAGCCGGACCGCACCGTCGACGGATGCCTCGCAGCGCTCGGCGACGGTCGTGTGCGCCATCCGCTCGAACAGCTCCCCGTAGGTCAGGGTCGCCGCCCCGCAGCGCAGTGCCGGGCGAATGGCGGGCACCCGCCGACCGCGCTCGATCAGGGCGCTGACGCCCGGGTAACCCGAAAGCTCGACCCCATTCGCCCACTCGTCGACGAGTCGCTGCCGCTCCACAGCGGCCAGGAGTTCCGGCACAACGCTCTCCATCGCTCGTATCGCCAACGTCAACTATGGCAACCCTAACCTAACAGCATCGCGTCCCGATACCCCGGGCATCACATCTGTGCGCCGATCCACTCCGTCCCCCCGCTCGCGTCCCGTCGCTCCGGCCGCGAACCGCCCACCCGACCGCCCCTTCGGTCGGCCCGGGCGATCCGCTGCTCGTCGCGGAGGTTGCCGCGCCGCTCGTCGGCAGCGAGAGCCATGATCGCGTCGACCGGCCGTTCCCCGATCTCCACGACTCCGGCCCGCGTCTTCGACCTGGGCCGCCACGACATGTGATGACCGCCGTGCGGTAGCCGCTGCGGCTGTCGGTCGGGCCTGAGACCATCTGTTCATGACAGCGACTGGGGATGATGCTCGCGCGGTTGCGCTTTCGCTGCCGGAGGTCCGGGAGGGATTCGAATGGCAGATGCCGACCTTCCGGGTGGCGGGGAAATTGTTCCTCACCCTGCCGGAGGGGGAGACCTCGATGGCGGTGCGGTGCCCGATCCTGGACCGGGACGAATTGGTGGCGGCCGAACCCGGGAAGTTCTGGATCGCGGGGCATGAGGCGAACAATGCCTGGGTGCGGGTGCGGCTGGCCGCCCTCGACGATCCGGCGGAGCTCGAGGCCATCGTGACAGACTCGTGGGCCCAGGCCGCGCCGCGCGCACTGGTGGAACAGCACCCGGACGGGGTCGGCGGGTGACGCCGCCCGGGTGCTCGCGGCTCAGAAGGTGACGCGCTGGTCCTGGGGCAGGAACAGCTTGTCGCTCTCCTGCACGCCGTAGCTGGTGTAGAACTGCTCCAGATTCCGCACCACCTGGTTGGCGCGGAACTCGTTGGGTGCGTGCGTGTCATTGGCCAGCAGGTTCTCGGTGTACTGGCGGGTGGACTTGTCGCGCCAGTTGCGAGCCCAGGATTCGAACAGCGGCTTGTAGTCGGGCGTCTCGATGCCACGCCGCCGCTCGGCGATGGCCAGGGCGGCGATGGACATCTGCAGGCCGCGCACATCGGCCACGTTCTCGCCGAGGGTGAGCTCGCCGTTCACGGTCTGCTCGGGGTCGAGGCCCGCCGGGACCAGCACGTCGTACTGCTCGACGAGCTTCTGGGTCCGCGCCTCGAAGGCGGTGCGATCCTCCGGCGTCCACCAGTCCTTCAGATTGCCGTCGGCGTCGTATTTGGAGCCCTGATCGTCGAAGCCGTGCCCGATCTCGTGGCCGATGACCGCGCCGCCCGCGCCGTAGTTCACCGCCGGTGCCGCGTCCTTGTCGAAGAACGGCGGCTGCAGGAAGGCGGCGGGGAAGACGATCTCATTGGTGACGGGGGAGTAGAAGGCGTTCACGGTCTGCGGCGGGCTGCTCCACTCGCTCTTGTCGACCGGCTTGCCGAGGTAGCCGAACATGCGCTCGACCTCGAAGGCATTGACGGCGCGCAGGGATTCGATCAGCTTGCCCCGGGTGATCTTCAGGTCGGAGTAGTCCTCCCACTTGTCCGGATAGCCGATCTTGGCCCCCATCTTCTCCAGTTTCTCGATGGCGGCATCGCGGGTGGCCGGGGACATCCAGGTGGAGGCGCGGAAGTTGTCGCGGTAGGCGGCCTTGAGATCGTCCACCATCTCCAGGGCGCGATCCTTGGCTTCGGGTGGGAAGTGCTGTGCCACATACAGTTTGCCGAGCGGCTCGCCCAGATTGCTGCTCACCGTGGCCACGGCCGACTTCCAGCGCTCCGGCCGCTCCTCGAGCCCGTTCATCACGGTGCCGAAGAATTCGAAATTGGCGTCGGAGATGGTCTTGGGAAGGAAACGCGCGAACTCGCGCACCAGATAGATCTTGAGATAGTCGCGCCACAGCCCCAGATCGGTGTCGTGCCAGAGATTTCCGGCATGGGTGAGATACGACGGCTGGTGCACGATGATGGTGTCGAACAGGTTCTTCGGCCGGTCGGTCTGCCCGGCGAGCCAGGGATCCCAATCGAATTGCGGAGCGAGCGCGGTCATCTCGTCCCACGACATCTTGTTGTAGGTGGCGTCGGTATCGCGATTGCGCACATTGTCCCAGAAGCCCGCGGCGATCCGGGTCTCCAGATCCAGGACGCGTGTGGCCATTCCGGCCGGATCGTCGAAGCCCGCGCCCTTGGCGATGGATTCCAGGAACGTCTTGTAGGCGGCGAGCTTGTCGGCGTACTCGGGCTTGCGGTAGTACTGCTCGCTCAACCCGAGACCGGATTGGCCGACCGCGGCCACATGCGCGCTGGAATTCTTCCGGTCGATGGTGACGCCCAGCCCGATGATGCCGCCGATCGGCAGCCCGGCCATCACCTTGGCCAGTTCGGTTTTGCCGTCGGCGGCGTCGATGCGCGCGAACAGGTCGGCCAGCGGCGTCATACCGAGGCGTTCGATCTCGTCGATATCCATGCGGGCGTCGTAGAGATCGCGGATCTGCTGCGCCTCGGTGCCGTCCTGCGGTTCGGTGATGCCCTCGATGATGCCGCGCAACTGCTCCTCGACCCGGTCGCCGACCTCGTCGAAGGTGCCGAAGGAGACCTTGTCCGGCGGCAGTTCGTATTCGCGCAGCCAGGTGCCGTTCACATTGCGGTACAGGTCGTCCTGCGGCCGCACGGCCTGATCCGCCCCGGAGAGGTCCGGACCCTTCAGCGGCGTGGTGGTCGATGTGGTCGTCGGCGCGTCGTCGCTGCTGCACGAGGCCAGCCAGGCGGCGGTGGGCACTAATCCGAGCGCCACGAGGAAGGCGCGGCGATCGATACGGACCGGACCGGGCGATGTCACGGGTACCCCTCTCTGAGCGTGCGGTGATGCCGCACCGTGGCTGTGCTTCGGCACGAGGCTACCGGCGCGGCGGCGGCAAGGGCGGGTGGACGTTCGCGGCTGGGATCAGAGCGTGACCCGCTGGGCGGGCGCGAGCCATTCCCGGTCGCCCTCGACCACCGCGAAGGTGCTGTAGAACTGCGGCAGGTTGCGCACCGTCTGGTTGCAGCGGAATTCACCGGGGGCGTGCGGGTCCTCGGCCAGCAGTGCTTCCGCGTACTCCGGCGTCACCTGGATGCGCCAGATCCGGCCCCAGGACTGGAAGACCGGGGCGAGGTCGAGCCGCGCGGTGTCCGGCTGCTGCGCCGCGTCCGGCTGCGCTGCGTCCCCACCCTGCTCGGCGATGGCGTAGGCGGCCAACGCGATGCCGAGTCCGCGCAGATCGGCCAGGTTCTCCCCGACGGTCAGTGCGCCGTTGACGTGTGCGGTCGGCGGCAGCCCGGTCGGCACCAGGGCGTCGTACTGCGCGATGAGCTGCTGGGTCTTGGCGTCGAAGGCGGCGCGGTCCGCGGGTGTCCACCAGTCGTGCAGATTGCCGTCGCCGTCGTAGCGCGAGCCCTGATCGTCGAAGCCGTGCCCGATCTCATGGCCGATGACCGCGCCGATACCGCCGTAGTTCACCGCGGCCTCGGCATCGGAGTCGAAGAACGGGGCCTGCAGGATGGCTGCCGGGAAGACGATCTCATTGCGTGTGGGCTCGTAGTAGGCGTTCACGGTCTGCGGCGGCATGCCCCACTCCGAGCGGTCGACCGGCTCGCCCAGTTTGTCGAACATGCGCCGGGCTTCGAAGGTGTGCACCGCCAGCAGGGATTCGAGGAGTTTGCCGCGGGTCACCACGACGCCGGAGTAATCCTCCCAGGTGTCCGGATAGCCGATCTTGGTGTCGATCTTGTCGAGTTTGGCGACGGCGGCGTCCCGGGTCGGCGGCGACATCCAGCTCGAGGTGCGGAAGTTCTCCCGGTAGGCCGAACGGAGGTTGCCGACGAGATCCTGCACCAGGCGCTTGGATTCGGCCGGGAAGAACTCCGCGACATACAGCTTCCCCAGCGGCATGCCCAGATACGTGTTCAGGACGGTGATGGCCGAACGCCAGCGCTCCGGCCGCTCCCGCTGGCCGTTCACCAGCGTGCTGTAGAAGGCGAAGTTCGCGTCCGCGATGGCTTTCGGCAGGTACTCGGCCCAGGTGCGGACCAGGCTCAGCCGCAGATAGTCCCGCCAGGTCGCGATATCGACTTCGGCCCACAGTCCGGCCGCCGCCGTCACGAACGAGGGCTGGCGCACCACCACCGTGTCGAAGAGTTCGGCGGGCCGCTCGGTCTGCCCGGAAAGCCAGGGGCCCCAGTCGAATTCCGGTCCGAGGGCGATGAGTTCGGCTCGGCTCATCCGGTTGTAGGTGGCCTCCGGATCGCGGGTGCGCACATTGTCCCAGAAACCCGCGGCGATCCGCTGTTCCAGCTCGAACACCCGCCCCGCCATGGCTTTCGGGTCCGCGAAGCCCGCTCCGGCGGCGATGCGCTCCAGATAGGTGCGGTAGCCCGCGAGGATGTCGGCGAATTCCGGCTTCCGATAGTCCTGTTCGGGCAGCCCTAGCCCGGATTGGCTGATGGACGCGATATTCCGGGCCGCGTCCCGGTCGTCGGGGCCGACCGAGAGTCCGATCAGCCCGTCGATGGGCAACTGACCCATCACCAGCGCCAGATCGGGTTTGGAGCGCGCCGCGTCGATGCGGCGCAGCGGATCGGCGAGCGGGGCCATGCCCAGCGCGTCGATCTCGTCGGGGTCCAGGTAGGCGTCGTAGAGGTCGCGGATCTGCTGCTGCGGGGAGCCGTCCGCGGGATTGTGGATCCCGGTCACGATCTCCTTCAGGTGCCGCTGCGTGCGGTCCTCGACCTCGGCGAAGGTGCCGTAGGCGGGTTTGTCGGCGGGCAGTCGGTAGTTCTCCAGCCACTTGCCGTTGACGTAGCGGTAGAGATCGTCCTGTGGCCGCACCCCCGGATCCGATCCGGACATATCCGGCCCCGTCGCCGTGCCGGGCCTATCGGTGGTGCAGGCTGGCAGCAGTGCCAGCGCGGGCGCCAGCCCCAGGGCTTTCAACAGGGTGCGGCGGTCGAGAGCGAACGGCTGCTCCGGCGAACTCACGGGACTCCTCGGTCGGAAGTGCAGATGGATTGCTCGGGTGTTGCTCGGTGTCGAGGCTAGCCGCATGTCCGGGGTGTCGCCCGCAGCCCCGCCCGGGTCGCGCGGGTGCGTCCGCCCCCTGATTTGGGCGCTACCTGGGCGTTGGCTACACTTGAGCGGTTGCCTGCGGGAGCTATGCCCGCACTCCGGCCGCGAACCCACAGTGGTTGATCAACTTCGATCAAGGATATCCACTGGCAGGCGCTGCCCCGCGTACCTCGCGGAGCGGGCCGAACGGCTCAGCTGTGAGGGCAACTGACCATGCCCGTCGGGTCGGCAATCCGGCGTGCATAACGTCCAGGTCTAGGAGGAGCTGAAGTGATTCAGCAGGAGTCGCGGCTGCGCGTCGCCGACAACACGGGTGCCAAGGAAATCCTGTGCATCCGCGTGCTCGGCGGTTCGTCGCGCCGCTATGCCGGTATCGGTGACGTGATCGTCGCCACCGTCAAGGACGCCATCCCCGGCGGCAACGTCAAAAAGGGTGAGGTCGTCAAGGCGGTCATCGTGCGCACCGTCAAGGAGCGTCGTCGCGCCGATGGCTCGTACATCAAGTTCGATGAGAACGCCGCTGTGCTGATCAAGGCGGACAACGATCCGCGCGGCACCCGCATCTTCGGCCCCGTCGGCCGTGAGCTGCGCGAGAAGCGTTTCATGAAGATCGTTTCGCTGGCCCCGGAGGTGCTCTGACCATGAAGGTGCACAAGGGCGACACCGTGCTCGTCGTCTCGGGTAAGGACAAGGGCGCCAAGGGCAAGGTCATCCAGGCCTTCCCGGCGACCGGCAAGGTCCTGGTCGAGGGCGTGAACCGGATCAAGAAGCACGTCGCGAACTCCGCCAACCAGCGCGGTGCCAGCTCGGGCGGCATCGTCACGCAGGAAGCGCCGATCCAGGCCTCCAACGTGATGGTGATCGACTCCGACGGCAACCCGACGCGCGTCGGCTACCGTACCGATGAGAACGGCAAGCGCGTTCGCATCTCCCGTCGCAACGGGAAGGACATCTGATGACCTCCACCGAGAAGACCCAGCCCCGGCTCAAGGCGCGCTACCGCGCCGAGATCAAGGACGCGCTGAACTCCGAGTTCAACTACGACAACGTCATGCAGATCCCCGGCGTGGTCAAGGTCGTCGTGAACATGGGCGTCGGCGACGCCGCCCGGGACGCGAAGCTGATCAACGGTGCGATCCACGACCTGACCCTGATCACGGGTCAGAAGCCGGAGATCCGCAAGGCCACCAAGTCGATCGCGCAGTTCAAGCTGCGTGAGGGCATGCCGATCGGCGCGAAGGTCACCCTGCGCGGCGACCGCATGTGGGAGTTCCTGGACCGCCTGATCTCGATCGCGCTGCCGCGTATCCGCGACTTCCGCGGCCTGTCGCCGAAGCAGTTCGACGGTAACGGCAACTACACCTTCGGTCTCTCGGAACAGTCGATGTTCCACGAGATCGACGTGGACAAGATCGACCGTCCGCGTGGTATGGACATCACCGTGGTGACCACCGCGACCAACAACGAAGAAGGCCGCGCGCTGCTGAAGCACCTCGGCTTCCCGTTCAAGGAGAACTGAGCACATGGCTAAGAAGGCTCTGATCAACAAGGCCAACGCCAAGCCGAAGTTCGCGGTGCGGGCCTACACCCGCTGCCAGCGCTGCGGCCGGCCGCACGCCGTCTACCGCAAGTTCGGCCTGTGCCGCGTGTGCCTGCGCGAAATGGCGCACCGCGGCGAACTGCCGGGCGTGCACAAGAGCTCCTGGTGAGCTGACACACCGACACCGCAGGCCCCCGGCGAGACCCGTCTCGCCGGGGGCCTGCGGCGTTCGTGCTCCACATGCACTGATATCAAGCGACGCAGTGGATTTCGCCTCCCGGTTCGGTGTCCTAGGCGAAGTCGGAGGCGAATTCGCCCGCCGTGATCCCCGGCGGCGGCTCAGGTGCAGAGGTCGGTCGCCTTCTGTTTGGCGTCGAATTACCGGCTCTGGGTTGTCATGAACGCGTTGTCTTCGCTGGCTCCCAGCGTCAACTTGTTCATCTGATCGGCGAATGAGTGTGCGGCGGAGGCATATTCGGTCAGAGCCGTGTGGAGCGCCGACGCGGGGCGATTAGGATCGCTGCGCTTTGCTCGACCGAGTTGCCCGCATCGGTGAGGGCCTGCGCGGCGTCGCGAATCGCGTCGGTCGAGGATTCGCGTCCTGCCTTCTCGTTGGCGCGGCGCTCGAGCATGTTGATCTTCAGCTGAACCTGCAACGCTCCGGTGATGAAGGGGGCCCGGTCCCCGGCATCGGCCATGATCGACATCACCGGACACTGTCCGGGTAGGGCCGTCGTGAGGCCTCGGCGGGTTCAGCTGACGGCTCGAGCATGTCGTGGACAGGAGTCTCGCGTGCGTGACCGGGCGTGATCGAACAGAATCAGGTCCGTGGTGCACAACAATGCGTGGCGGACGCCGGGATCTGGACGGCCGGGAGTGCCTGGAGCGCGGCCGACGCCGCAACCGGGGCCGTTCGAGTATCCGCCGCTCGAGAACATGCCGCATCAGCCGTTCGAGTTTCCGGCGCTGGAGGACCATCGCAATCCGTTCCAGGCGCGGTACACCGAGGTTGGTGCGGTGCCACCACCCCCGCCTCGACGCAACTTCGCCGGGCCGCTATTCGGCGTGATCGGCGTCGTGCTGGTGCTGGCCGCCGTGGTGGTTGCCGGACTGTTCGCCCCGTCGTCGAGCGACGACACCCGCGACACCCCCTCAACCCGCCTGGCACTCTCCGTGCCGCGGACGACCTCGCCGCCGCCGGGCACCATCACAATGCCGCCTCGAACGCCCGCCACCACCGTCGCGGTACTGCCCGGATACCAGGGGGTGGAGGTGTCATCCCGGGGAGTGGCCTACGACGTGCCTGCCGAGTGGACGGTGGACAAGCCGGGCCTCATCCGCGGATTCGAGGGCGACAGCGGTCGCATGTCCGGCACCGGAACCACCGTCGACGGCAAGGACTACTGCGAGTCCTCCACGCGCACCGTCACTTTCGTTCACAGGTCGAGCCAGTCGGATCCGGCGACGGCCGCCGCCGAGGTGGCCCGGCGGGTGGCGGAACTCGGTTTCGAGGGTCCGGAATGGGGCCGCCGGACCTCCGAGGCCACTCCGGTCACCACCCTGAGCGGTATCACCGGGCAGATGGCGGAGACCTCCGGAACCTGGACGCCGAAGAGCGCCGAGTGCGCCAGCACCCGATTCTCGGTGTACACCTTCGCCTTTCCCGGTCCGCAGCACCCAATGCTGGTGCTTACCATCGCCGCCGACCGCGAAGTCGACGGCGAGGTGACCCCGGAGTTGGCGCGCGAGATCTTCGCCAGCGTTCGGCTGATCGAGTAGCGCCCTACCCCATTTCGGGGGTGCTGCGGATGTGACGCAGGTAACTACCGTGATCGCACCCGGCGTGATGAGGCGCCGGGGTTCGCGAGAGAGTGAGACCCACGGTGACGACCATGAAAGACAATCCGCCACCGAGCGAGCCGACGGGTGCGGTGACCACCCCGGTTCGGCGCACCAGCCTGCGACGGGTGGCGGCGGCCAGTTCGATCGGCACCACGATCGAGTTCTACGACTTCTTCATCTACGGCACCGCCGCCGCGCTGGTGTTCCCGACGGTGTTCTTCCCGGCGGCCGATCCGTCGACGGCCACCCTGGCGTCGTTCGCGACCTTCGCGGTCGCCTTCTTCGCCCGGCCGGTCGGCGCGATCCTGTTCGGCCACTTCGGCGATCGCATCGGCCGCAAGCGCACCCTGGTGTGGACGCTGCTCATCATGGGCTTCGCCACCGTCGCCATCGGGCTGCTGCCCGGGTACGACTCCGGGGCCTTCGGGCTGTTCCCCGGCGGCATCGGCATCTGGGCCCCGGTGCTGCTGGTGGCCATGCGCTTTCTGCAGGGTTTCGCGGTCGGCGGTGAATGGGCCGGCGCGACCCTGCTCACCGCGGAGTACGCGCCGCCGGGCAAGCGCGGCCTGTACGCCATGTTCCCGCAGTTGGGTCCCGCCTTCGCGTTCTTCCTGTCCAGCGGCACCTTCCTGATCGCGAGCCGCACCCTCGGCACCACCAGTGACGCCTTCCTGGATTATGGCTGGCGGATTCCGTTCATCCTGTCGTTCGCGCTGGTCGGCGTGGGACTGTGGGTGCGGCTGGCGGTCGCGGAGACACCGGTGTTCCGGGATCGGGTGCGCGAGCCCGCACCGGCCGCGCGCAGCCTGCCCTTCCTGGACGCCGTGCGGTACCAGCCCAAGGAGATCCTGATCGCGGCAGGTGCGCTGACCAGCCTGTTCTCCCTCTTCTACACGGGCACGGCCTTCCTCACCAGCTACGGCGTCGGCACCCTGAAGCTGTCCCGTGACTACATCCTCACCATGGGGATGCTCGCCGCGATCGTCTTCGGCCTGGCCACCGCCGCTTCGGCACTGTGGTCGGATCGGGTGGGCCGCCGCCGCGTCATCATGGTCTCCTGCGCCGTCGCGGTGCCCTGGACCCTGGCGCTCTTCCCGATTCTCGACATCGGCGGCCCGGCCGCCTTCGCCATCGGGCTGTTCGGCACCCTCGCCGTCTTCGGCATCGCCTACGGTCCGGCGGGCGCGCTGCTGCCGGAGATGTTCCAGGCCCGCTACCGCTACACCGGCGCGGGTATGGGCTACAACCTGGCGGGCATTCTGGGCGGCGCGCTGCCACCGCTGATCGCCACCAAACTGCTCGCCGGTCCCGGCTCGTTCTGGGTGGGCGTGCTGTTGGCGGCGCTGTCCGTGGTTAGTGTGCTGTGCACCCGGCTGATCGTGGAGACCAAGGATCGCAGCATCGACGCCTGAGCGCATCGCCCCGGCCCGTGCGGTGTTCGAGACCCATGAGGGGGCGCTCGAGCCCAGGGAACGCCGTAGCCCCTCCCGAGATCGATTCGGGAGGGGCTACGGCGTTCTCCGAAGCCGTCAGTATTGCAACGCGAGTCGCCGCTCTGCATCGGTTGCGCTCCAACGTGAACCATCTGGCAACTGTCCCTCGACGCCGACATCCGCCACGACTGCGGTTGGTCACTCGAGACGAGTCGCTGGTCACTGCGTTGTCGATGTAGCAAGAATCATGAATGAGGTGATCTCGGCGTCTTTCATTCAGGAGGGCATCGGCGAGTGTGATGCGCCTGGGCCGATTCTCGCCGACATGCGGCTGTGTGGCCTGCTTCTACCCCCGGCTCACGAGCCCGGCCGGGGGTGGTGTTGTCGAGTGGGTCGTGTTGCGGCGCGGCCTATTGGCGTAGGTGATCGCCCCGGGCTTGTCCCGGGCGTGGGCCGTGGTGGTTTGTGAGCCACTGCTGCGGGTGGTGGTGCAGGTTCACGCGGGGAGCCCGGGCGGGGTGGATACGGGTCGGGGGTGCCCACACGACACGGCCGGGATATCGCCCGCTACCGACACCGCTGCTATCGACCCCGCTGCCACCGACACTGCGGTTGCTGCTGCCACCGCCGCCGATGCCACTGCTGCTGTTGGCGAGGCGGCTGCCGCTGCCGCGTCCGAGGGTGGCCCAGCCGGTCGGGTCCTCGGCGTCCTCGGGGATCTGGGCGTGGCAGCGGTCGCAGACCAGGGTGAGGTTGTCGATATCGGCGCGGCCACCGCGCAGCCACGGGATCATGTGGTGTACCGCGCACATCGTGGCCGGGGCTTCACAGCCGGGGCGGGTGCAGCCTCGGTCGGCGGCGATACACGCCAGCCGCTGCCACGGCGACGCCAACCGGTATCTGCCGCGCCCCAGGTGCAGCGGTAACCCCTGCCCGTCGAACAGCATCAACAATGGATAGCTGCCCTCGGCCATGCGCAGGGCGTCGGGGACCGACATCACCGAACCCGACGCGGTGTGCGCGTACCCGGACCCGGCTTGCAGATCGGTCAGGCTCAAGGTCAGGACCACCGAGACGGGCACACCCCGATGACTACCGAGGTTCTGCGGGCCACCACCCGCAGCGAGAAACGCCTTGAGCGCGTCATGATTGCGTTGCCCGGCACTACGCCGATCCCGCCGCGCGGCGGCATCGACCGCGTCTTTGTCGAGAGCCCCGGGTCCCATGCGGGGACTGGCGGGGTCTTCGGGATTGCACATGCCCGGGCGTGCCCACTTGGCTAGCACCACATCCAACAGGGCTCGCAACTGTGGGTCGAGCACGCCTTTGATCTCGCTCATGCCATCGACACGCTGCTTGCCCACCAGCAGTTCGCGGCGTCGGGCACGGTCGTCGTCGTTGGTGAGGACCCCGTCGGGGTCCAGACAGGTCAACAGCACCTGCCCGACCTTGGTCACATACTCCGGCGGCATCTGCGTGGCCGCGTGGGCGAGTTGCTGTTCGGCCTCGGCCTTGCGCTCGGCCGGGACCGCGTTCGGCACCCGCTCCATCACCCGCATGATCACCCGCGCGTGCTCGGGCGACACCACCCCTTCGGCTTGCAGGCTCGCGGTGGTCGGCAACAGTGCCGGGGTCGACTCTCCGCAGAACACGCGGGGCCGCAACGGAACCGACGCCCGCACTCGCGCTCCCGCCTCAGCGGCCGACAGGCGCAGCACATCGATCAGATAGCCCCGCATCCCCTTGGCTCCGGCGCGTTCCCACAGATGCCTGCCCTCGACCTCGGCGATCATCCGATGCGACAACGCCGCCATCCGGCACCGCACCGATTCCAATTCCCGCATCACGCCCACGAGATCGGAATCCGAGAACCCGGTCGCGAGCAGGGTGTCCATCGCGGCCGACAACCCGGCCGCGATACCACCGCCTGGCGCGTCCCCCTCCGGATTCATACATTGATTCTATCGCGAATTCCGTTGCGGCAGAATGGTGATAGTCATGTGATATCGACATTTTCAATGTGGTGCCGCGACGGTTTTCCAGTGGGTCGTCGTTGGTCGATCTGGTTGCCTTTCCCGCTGGTCGTCTTCTCCGCGTTGCGGTCGGCGACAGTCGGCGGTCAGTCGAGTGCCGAGTAGTTCGATCTCGGATCTACGTAGGCGGTTCATCGGTAACTGCCAGCCACCCTCCTCACAATTCCCGCGAAGAATCTCCGTTTTCTGCGAATCGACGGAGGGGCCGATCGCACGCCCGCCGATTCACTCGGTCGTGACCGCGACGACCGGTGCGAACGACCCGGTGAACGCCGCGTCCAGCACCGTGTCCGTGCCGACCCGGCGCACTTGGGCCGGTGCTCCGGAGCCGAGCATTCGTGCGGTTCCATCGAGCTGGATGTCGCGCAGCGTCACCGGTCCCGCCGGTCGCCCAAGCAGAATCGCGTACACCCGAGATCCCCTGCGCGTGAACATGACCGGCGTCCCGTCGGCGGTCCGCGCCGAGGAGACCTCCCACGGCCGGGAACCGTCCATCGCCTCGCCGTTCACCCGCAGCCAGGCCCCGATGGCGTCCAGTCGGCGTCGCTGCTCGGGCACGATCTCCCCGGTGCCCGTAGGACCGACGTTCAGCAGCAGCGCCCCTGTGTTCGCGGCGGCCTGCACCAGGCTGGTCAGCAGTTCCTCCGGCGGCGCGTAGTCCGCGTCGGTCTCCTGCCGGTTGTATCCGAACGATCCGCCGATACCGCGGTCCTGCTGCCAGAACTTCTCCTGCACGGTGTCGAACCCGGTGTACTCCGGGGTGCGGAAGTCGCTGTGCGGCACGTCGGGCGGTGTGGTGACCCGCTCGGCCGCGCCCGGCTCGGCCAGCACCCGCCGCATGACCTGGTCGAAGATCCACCGCACGGGGCCGAGTGAGATGACCTCGCGTAGGAACGACGCCGTCTCCCACCGGTCGTTGACCACCCCGTCCGGCACGGTGTTGTAGTAGTCGGCGAACAGCGCGTTGAGCCGCTGCTGCCCGGTCGGCCAGCCGATGTCGTTCCACAGCAGATCGGGTTCGTACCGTTCGATGAGTTCCCGCACCTGCGCCTCGGCGTACTCCGGATAGCCCTCCGCGTAGGGTCCGAACGCATAGTCGCCGAGGGTCTCGACCACCGCCGGATGGAATGTCCAGTCCACGCCGCCCGAGTAGTAGAGCCCGAACCGCATCCCCTGCGCCCGCACCGCCCGCGCGAGTTCCCCCACCAGATCGCGCGTCGAATGGAATTCCGGCGCATGCGGATTCCGCACCGCGGTCGGCCACAGCGAATACCCGTCGGCATATTTGGCTGTCAACACCACATAGGACGCACCGCTCTCCCGAAACGTCCGCGCCCAGGCGTCGGGATCCCACGCGTCCAGCCCACGCTCGAACTCCAGCGCCAGATCCGCATAGTCGGCATCGCCGTACCGCTCCCGATGAAAAGCGGCCGCAGGCGACCCCGGATCCTTGATCTGATTCGCATAGTCCTCCGCATACGGACTCCGCGTCAGCGCATGCCCGTAATCCTCCCGCAGCGTCTCCGCGAACGTCCGCCCCACCGGCGCGAACCCCGGCACCGAATACGGCCCCCAATGCACCATGACCCCGAACTTCGCATCCCGAAACCACCCCGGCAACGGATGCGACCGCACCGACCCCAACGAAGCCTCATACGGCCCCGACGTGCTCATCCGAGCCTTGGCATCATCCCGCCGCCCCCACCACCACGACCCCACCCCGAGCACCGCCGCCACCACGACCGCGCACACGGTGAGCCCGGCGGTCCCGAGCATCGCGTAGCGACCGATGCGACGCGGCAACGACCTGGCCCGCGAACCCTCCCTGTTCATGCCTCGAACGTAGGCGCGCGGCCGACTGCTGTCGTCGTACCACGGGGGGACGCCGATGTAGTCCCTATTACTGAGGAACGATCCACCCCTCGGCGTCGACTACCAGAACGGACTCCTTGGTCAACGCATCGTGGTCGCCGAACTGAATGATGCTGACCGCTTCCGGCCACCGGACCGTTTGAACAGGCTGCCCGCCCCTCGTGAACAGATAGAACTCCGGCGGATAGGATTCATCGAATCCTGCGGAGGTGGGAAGGTTTTCCCAGCAGTACTCCGTCCCGGCGTTCCTGTTCAATTTCCCCGCAGTTGTGCCGGTAGATACCTGTACCATTCTGTCCCACTCGTCGGACCACCCAGCCGCACGAGTCACATCTACCATCAGGAACGGCTCGGCACTGCGGCTGAAATTCGTCAGCTCCGCATTCAGCCGCTCACCGGCTCCAAGTGGCTCGGCCCTGTCGTGCAGGTCGAATGTCGATGTGCAAACGGGCACCGCGAGATCTTCCTGCGGAGTGCTGGAGCAGCCACCGATAAAGATCGCCGCTACAGCAGCCAGTGCGGTTTTTCGAGCCTTCACCATAGCTTCGTCGCCGTTGCCGGAACGCCTCCCTTGGTAATCCGCCTGTTTGCTACTACGGGTGGGCGACTATCCAGCCGTTGCCATCGGAGGAGAGGAGGGAATCTCGCGTCAACGCGCCGTGATCACCGAACTTGAGCTCGCCGACCACATCCGGCCACGGAACTACCTGAACGGGTTCCTTGTTCTTTATGAAGAGATAGTACTCCTGCGGCCGGTATCCTTCGCCGTCGGATTCCGGCAGATTTCTCCAGCAGCTTTCTGTTTCAGCCTTGCTGTTCAGCTTGCCGTCGGTGATATTCGTCCGTACCTCGACGACGCGGTCCCAGTCCTCGGTCCATCCCGCCGCCACGGTGATGTCGCCCAGACGGTAGTTACCCTCTCGATTGCTGAAGTCCTCCAACGCCGCGTTGAAGCGGTCGCTGGAGCCAAGTGATTCGGGAACCTCGAGCAGGTCGAATATCGATTCGCATCTGGGCACCGCAAGGTCTTGCTGTGCCGTTTCGGAGCAGCCGCTCAGCCAAACAATCGCGATAGCCGCGAAAACTCCCATTCTCGTGTTGTGCATCCTCATCACCGTCCCGGGAGCGGTACGTAAGTACCAGGCTTCAGACCCGTGTCCTGCTCGGGATTCCGTTCGGACCACCGGCCCGCGTTCCCGCTACCGGTGTATTTCCGGAGATCGTGTGGCGCGGTCGCGGACATGCGTGGCCAGCGCCCGCATCTTCTCCGGTTCGCGTCGCCGGTCATCCCCACCCGCCTTCGAAACATCCTCGCCCGCAGCCCGATCCGCGGTGCCCCTGGTGACGGGTGAACTTACGCGACCGCGTTGTCGGTCGGCAATCCGTGCGGTCGGGCGATCGTCGCCGGTCAGCCACGTGTCGGATCGACCCCCGGATTTGGCGAGACCAGCGGCGTTGCCTACACTAGACCGGTTGCTCGGGCACATCTGTGTCCGCATGCGTCCGCGTGCGGCGTGTTCCGGGCCGCTGTGAATCATCCGGTCGACATGCTGTCGGCCGGACCGAGCCGAATTGTCGTAGGCCCACGACCGCCCGTGTGACGGTGCTGAATGGGAACCGCGGCGAGAAAGGTAGCGGTCAACCTATGACCATGACTGATCCGATCGCAGACTTCCTCACCCGTCTGCGCAACGCCAACTCGGCGTACCACGATCAGGTGAAGGCCCCGCACTCGAAGCTCAAGGCGAACATCGCCGAGATCCTCAAGCGCGAGGGCTACATCGCCGACTACCGCTCCGAGGATGCGGAGGTCGGTAAGACCCTGATCGTCGACCTGAAGTACGGCCCGAGCCGTGAGCGCTCCCTGCAGGGTGTGCGTCGTGTCTCGAAGCCCGGTCTCCGTGTGTACGCGAAGTCCACCAACCTGCCCAAGGTGCTCGGCGGCCTCGGCGTGGCGATCATCTCCACGTCGTCCGGTCTGCTCACTGACCGTCAGGCCAAGCAGCAGGGCGTGGGCGGCGAAGTCCTCGCCTACGTCTGGTAAGGGAGGTAGGAACAATGTCGCGTATCGGTAAGAAGCCGATCACAGTTCCCGCCGGTGTCGAGGTGACCATCGACGGCCAGCAGGTCACGGTGAAGGGTTCCAAGGGAACTCTCTCGCACGTGGTCGCCGAGCCGATCGTGGTGACCAAGGCCGAGAGCGGTGAGCTCGAGGTGGCCCGCCCGAACGACGAGCGGGAGAACCGCTCGCTGCACGGTCTGACCCGCACCCTGATCAACAACATGATCGTCGGTGTGACCCAGGGCTACGAGAAGAAGATGGAGATCTTCGGCGTCGGTTACCGCGTGCAGGCCAAGGGCTCGAACCTGGAGTTCGCCCTGGGCTACTCGCACCCGGTTCCGGTCGAGGCCCCGGAGGGCATCACCTTCGCGGTCGAGTCGCCCACCAAGTTCTCCGTGTCCGGCATCGACAAGCAGAAGGTCGGCCAGATCGCCGCGGTGATCCACGGTCTGCGCAAGCCCGATCCGTACAAGGGCAAGGGCATCCGCTACGCCGGTGAGGTCGTGCGCCGCAAGGTCGGAAAGACGGGTAAGTAAGCCATGGCACAAACTGACAACCAGAAGGCCCGGCGCAAGCCGGCCGGCACGGATGTTTCGACCGCGCGGCGTCTGTCGAAGACCCGCCGTCACTTCCGTCTGCGCAAGAAGATCGCCGGAACCACCGAGCGTCCGCGTCTCGTGGTGAACCGCTCCTCGCGGCACCTGCACGCCCAGCTGGTGGACGACTCGGCCGGCAAGACCATTGCCGCCGCGTCCACCATCGAGGCCGATGTGCGCGCGTTCGAGGGCGACAAGTCCGCCAAGAGCGCCAAGGTCGGCGAGCTGCTCGCCGCCCGCGCCAAGGCCGCCGGTGTCGAGGCGGTCGTGTTCGACCGTGGTGGTCACGACTACCACGGCCGCATCGCGGCCCTCGCCGATGCCGCTCGCGAAGGTGGGCTGAAGTTCTGATGATCAACACTGTGCACAGTGCAGGCCCCGCCTGCGTGAACGGAAGGACTGTCTGATGCCGGGACGTCAGCGGCGTGACGGCGGCAACGGACCCGCCGGACAGAACAGCAATGACCGCGACAACCGGGGTCGCCGCGGCGACCGCCGGAACGAGCAGGCGGCCGAGAAGACCAACCAGCTCGAGCGCGTCGTCGCCATCAACCGTGTCTCCAAGGTCGTGAAGGGTGGTCGTCGCTTCAGCTTCACCGCCCTCGTGATCGTGGGTGACGGCAACGGTCTGGTCGGCGTCGGCTACGGCAAGGCCAAGGAAGTTCCCGCGGCCATCCAGAAGGGTGTCGAGGAGGCTCGCAAGGGCTTCTTCCGCGTTCCCATGATCGGCTCCACCATCACCCACCCGGTTCAGGGTGAGGCGGCCGCCGGTGTGGTCATGCTGCGTCCGGCTTCGCCCGGTACCGGTGTGATCGCCGGTGGTGCGGCGCGTGCCGTGCTGGAATGCGCCGGCATCCACGACATTCTGGCCAAGTCGCTGGGTAGCGACAACGCCATCAACGTTGTGCACGCGACCGTTGCCGCGCTGAAGATGCTCCAGCGTCCGGAAGAGGTGGCCGCCCGCCGCGGTCTGCCGATCGAGGATGTCGCTCCCGCGGGCATGCTGCGTGCGCGTGCCGGACAGGGAGTCTGACATGGCTGAGCTCAAGGTGACCCAGATCAAGTCGAGCATCGGCGCCAAGGCGAATCAGCGCGAGTCGCTTCGCACCCTCGGGCTGCGCGGTATCCGCAAGTCCGTGGTTCGCGAGGACAACCCGCAGAACCGTGGCCTGATCAATGCCGTGCGCCACCTCGTTCAGGTTGAGGAGGTTTAAGGCATGACCATCAAGTTGCACCACCTGCGTCCTGCCCCGGGAGCCAAGACCGAGAAGACCCGTGTGGGTCGCGGTGAGGCGTCCAAGGGTAAGACCGCGGGCCGCGGTACCAAGGGTACGAAGGCTCGCAAGAATGTTCCCGTCCGCTTCGAGGGCGGGCAGATGCCGATCCACATGCGTCTGCCCAAGCTGAAGGGCTTCACCAACCCGTTCCGCACCGAGTACCAGGTCGTGAACGTCGGTGATATCGCCGCGAAGTTCCCCCAGGGCGGCGAGATCGGCAAGGCCGAGCTGGTCGCCGCGGGCCTCGTTCGCAAGAACGAGCTCGTGAAGGTGCTCGGCGAGGGCGAAATCGGTGTGGCCGTTCAGGTTTCCGCCGACAAGTTCTCCGGCTCCGCCAAGGAGAAGATCACCGCGGCCGGTGGCACTGCCACCGAGCTGGCCTGACGGTAGGCTGAAAACACAGCGGCACCGGACGAGTGGAGAGCTCGTCCGGTGCCACTGTTAAAGTTCAAGTGTTGTCTGCCAACACCGTCATGGGGATCGGCGTTTCCCGCAATCGCTGAAGCCATGGCCTGACCCATGTCGTTAGCCAGGAGGATCTGTGCTTTCCGCCTTCGTGTCGGCTTTCCGGACCCCGGACTTACGGCGGAAGATTCTCTTCACGCTGGGCCTCGTCGCGCTCTACCGCGTCGGTGCCGCGCTGCCTTCACCGGGCGTCGACTACCAGAACATCCAGAAGTGTGTGGATCTGGTCTCCGGTGGTGATTCCGCCGGTATCTACCAGCTCATCAACCTCTTCTCCGGCGGCGCGCTGCTGCAGCTGTCCGTGTTCGCGATCGGCATCATGCCGTACATCACCGCGAGCATCATCATCCAGCTGCTGACCGTCGTCATTCCGCGGTTCGAGGAACTGCGCAAAGAAGGCCAAGCGGGTCAGACGAAGATGACCCAGTACACCCGGTACCTGTCGATCGCGCTGGCGGTCCTGCAGGCGACGGGTCTGGTGGCGCTCGCAGCGCGCGGACAGCTGCTGCGCGGGTGCCCCGACGACATCCTGGCCGATACCTCCATCTTCGGCATGATCATCATCGTGCTGGTCATGACCGCCGGTGCGGCGCTGGTCATGTGGTTCGGTGAGCAGATCACCGAAAAGGGCGTCGGCAACGGTATGTCGCTGCTCATCTTCGCCGGTATCGCGGCGCGCATCCCGGCCGAGGGCAAGATGATCTGGGACAGCGGGTCCCACATGAAGTTCGCCCTGGTCGTGCTGGCCGCCTTCGCGGTCATCGTCGCCGTCATCTTCGTCGAGCAGGGTCAGCGCCGGATTCCGGTGCAGTACGCCAAGCGCGTGGTGGGCCGCAAGATGTACGGCGGTTCGTCGACCTATCTGCCGTTGAAGGTCAACCAGGCCGGTGTGATCCCGGTGATTTTCGCGTCCTCGCTGCTGTACCTGCCGAACCTGGTGGCGCAGCTGACGCAGGACACCTCCGGTGATCCCGCCTGGTGGCAGGAGCAGATCCAGAAGTATCTGGTCAATCCGAGCAATCCGGTGTACGTGACGATCTACTTCGCGCTGATCGTGTTCTTCACCTACTTCTACGTCGCGATCACCTTCAATCCGGAGGAGCGCGCGGACGAGATGAAGAAATTCGGCGGCTTCATTCCGGGTTACCGCCCGGGCAAGCCGACCGCGGATTATCTGAACTTCGTGCTCAGCCGCATCACCCTGCCGGGCTCCATCTACCTCGGCGCGGTGGCGGTGCTGCCGAATGTCTTCCTCAATATGGGCAATAACACCGGTGTGCAGAACTTGCCGTTCGGCGGTACTGCGGTGCTGATCATCGTGTCCGTCGGCCTCGATACGGTCAAGCAGATCGAGAGCCAGCTGATGAATCGAAATTACGAAGGGTTCCTCAAGTGAGAGTTGTTCTGCTCGGACCGCCGGGGGCTGGCAAGGGTACGCAGGCCGTTCTGCTGTCGGAAAAGCTGGGTGTGCCGCACATCTCCACCGGGGATCTCTTCCGCGCCAACATCAGCCAGCAGACCGCGCTGGGCCGCGAAGCGCAGAAGTACATGGACGCCGGGAACCTGGTTCCCAGCGATGTCACCAATCGCATGGTCGAGGCCCGCATCGCCGAGCCGGACGCGGTGAACGGCTTCGTGCTGGACGGCTACCCGCGCACCGTCGATCAGGCGGAGGCGCTGGAGAAGATGCTGACCCAGGCCGACAAGAAGCTGGACGCGGTGCTCTGCTTCGTGGTCGCCGAGGACGTGGTGGTGGAGCGCATGCTCGCCCGCGGCCGCGACGACGACAACGAGGAGACCATCCGCAACCGGATGCGCGTCTACCGCGAGGAGACCGAGCCGCTGCTCGAGCATTACGACGGGCTGGTGGTGACGGTGGAGGGCGTCGGCGAGATCGACGACGTGAACGCACGGGCGCTCAAAGCGCTGGGTCGCTGAATGGTCTTCGGGCGCAAGCACAAGAAGGTGGTGCCGTTCCGCACCGCCGGTGAACTGGACGCCATGGCGGCGGCCGGCGCTGTCGTCGGCCGCGCCCTGGTGGCGGTGCGTAACGCCGCCAAGCCCGGGGTCTCCACCCTGGAGCTGGACGAGGTGGCCGAGCAGGTGATCCGCGAGGCCGGGGCGATCCCGTCGTTCAAGGGTTACCACGGCTTCCCCGGCTCCATCTGTTCATCGGTGAACGACCGGGTGGTGCACGGCATCCCGTCGACCGAGGATGTGCTGGCCGAGGGTGATCTGGTGTCCATCGACTGCGGTGCGATCCTCGACGGCTGGCACGGCGATTCGGCGTGGACCTTCGGTGTCGGCAGCCTCATCGAGGCCGACCGGCTGCTGAGCGAGGCCACCAAGATGTCCATGGAGGCCGGGATCGCCGCCATGGTGGCGGGCAACCGCCTCACCGACGTTTCGCACGCCATCGAACTCGGTACCCGCGCCGCCGAGGCCGAACACGGCCGCGCCTATGGCATCGTCGACGGCTACGGCGGCCACGCCATCGGCCGCGAAATGCATATGGACCCGTTCCTCCCCAACGAGGGCAAGCCCGGTAAGGGTCCGCAGTTGGTGGTCGGTTCGGTCCTGGCCATCGAGCCCATGCTCACCCTCGGCACCACGGAAACCAAGACCCTGGAAGACGACTGGACCGTGGTCACCACCGACGGCTCCCGCGCCGCCCACTGGGAGCACACGGTCGCCGTCACCGAGGACGGCCCCCGCATCCTGACTCTGCGCCCGGAGTAATCCCCACGGCTATTCGTGCCGCCTCGTGTCGAGGTGGCCCGTCTCTGCGGTGGATCCCAGGCACCAGGCGTTCCTACCGGTGGTAGCATCAAAGTATGAAGCTGAGTGTGAGCCTGACCGAAGAGGATCTGGCGACGCTCGATGCGGAAGTGTGTCGAGCCGGGCTGCCTGGCCGATCCGCCGCTGTGCAGAAGGCGATCGCGCTCCTGCGCGCCCGTGCGCTGGAGGATGCCTACGAGCAGGCGTGGGACGAGTGGGAAAGTTCTGACGAGGAGTCTGTGTGGTCGGCTGCTGCTGATGACGGGCTGGCGTGATGCGGCGCGGGGATATCGTACTGGTGGACTTCGATCCGGTTCGGGGCAACGAGGTCGCCAAGCGGCGTCCAGCCGTTGTCGTCAGCAATGATGGCGCCAACCGGCGGGCGGTGGAGCTGGGCCGTGGCGTCGTGACGGTCGTACCGGTCACCAGCAACGTCGAGAAGACATTCCCCTTTCAAGTTCTACTCGAAGACGTTCCAGGTTTGCGGGTGCCCTCGAAGGCTCAAGCCGAACAAGTGCGGTCGGTATCCGTGGAGCGGGTCGGCCGAGTTCTGGGTCGCCTTCCCGCAGGTACGGTGACAAGGCTGGATCGGGCACTCAGGCTGCATTTGAACCTCTGAGCTGTTGCGCCACCGTACCCCTCCGCCGCGCCCATCCCGCATTACCGGCCGGCAGGGAAATGGCCAGCCGCTCAGCGGACCATCTCCGCGGCGGCCGCCGACGCCGGACGCGATCCGGCGGCGATCACCCGCATGGCACAATTGGTCGGCACCATTACCGACGCCCCCGGCCCGGTGACGCTGCGCGGCGAGGAGCCCATCCGCACCGATGCCGCCGGCTGGTCCCGCATCCTGGCGGACCTGGCCCGTGAGTCCGGATTCGACACCTTCGTCTACTGGCCCGAATCCGAGGACGAGACGCAGCTGCGCCGCTGGATCTCCGAGGTGGTGCCCGCCACCCGGGACCTGTGTGCCTGAATCTCCGGGGCTTAGAACCGGATATGCCGGATGCCCACTCCGGCCCGCCGCAGCCGGGCGCGGAGTCGGCCGTCGGTATTCGGCGTGAGCCGGAGTCCGCAGGATTCGGCTATTCGATCGGCCACCTGCGTGACCCCGATGTCGTCGGTGTGAATGTGCTCGGCGAACTCGGTGTCTCGGAGCGCGTCCAGGCAGCGGTCCACATTGGCGGCGGCGAAGGTGTCGCCGCGCAGACCGAGTCGGATCAGGGAACGCTCCCGCAGGCGCTCGAGGACGGTTTCGCGACTGGCCAACAGCGCGAAGTGCTTGACGTCATGGCCGGTTTCGCGCAGTCGGCCGACCGTCTCGGCGAAGTAGGCCGGGTTCACTACGGTCATCGGGGCAATGACGGGTCCGTCGTGCTCGTTCAGCACCAGATCCAACACCTCGAACACCCCCTGTCGCCAGGCGGGCAGGTCCTGGAAGTCGCCGCGCAGCGCGCGTGGCATGGTCCGGTGCAGCCCGAACCCGACCATTTCCGGATCGCACACCACACTGCCGGGCAGGCGGCGATGGAGTTCGTATGCGGTCTGGGTCTTGCCGCCCCCGAAGGGGCCGTTGATCCACACGAGCATGACCGCCACAGTACCGAGGGAACGGGTTGCCGCGCGGTCACGCCGAATCCGGGGTCAGCCTTCCAGCAGCAGCGTGACCGGGCCGTCGTTGACCAGCTCCACCTGCATATGCGCGCCGAACCGCCCGGTCGCGACCGTCGCACCGAGTTCACGCAGGGTGGTGGCGAAGGCGTCGACCAAGGGTTCGGCCACCGATCCCGGAGCAGCGGCCGACCAGGAGGGCCGACGACCCTTGGCGGTGTCGGCGTAGAGGGTGAACTGACTGATGACGAGAATGGGCGCGTCGAGATCAGCGGCGGAGCGTTCACCATCGAGAATGCGCAGCCGAAACAGCTTGTCGGCCAGAGCTTTCGCGGTGGCCCCGGTATCGCTGTGGGTGACGCCGACGAGCGCGACCAGGCCGTGCGGCGCACCGTGCCCGGCCGGATCGATCCGACCCACCACCTCACCGTCGACGGAGACCGCCGCCGAACTCACCCGCTGCACCAGTACTCGCACGGAACCCGATCTTTCCATCCCATGCGCGTCGATCGTTCACGCGGCCTCGACGACGAAGCTGGCGACCGTGGTCGCGCTGCCGCCGATATTGACGGTGGCGTAGCGGCGGGCTCCGGGGAGTTGGTACTCGCCCGCTTGGTCGGTGACCTGCCGGTAGGCGTCGAGGAGCATGCGGACGCCGGTCGCGCCGACGGGGTGGCCGATGCCGATGAGGCCGCCGCCGGGGTTGATCGGGGTGGTTCCGTCGCGGGCGATCGCACCGGATTCGATGGCCTTCCAGCTCTCGCCGGGCGGGGTGATGCCGAGGTGGTCGATGGCGAGGTATTCGGACATGGAGAAGCAGTCGTGTACCTCGATGCCGTCCACCTCGGTGATATCGGTGAGGTGGGCGCGGTCGAGGGCGTCGCGCACGGTCTGCCGCAGGTGCGGGAACACGTAGGGGTCGTCGACGGCGGCGCGGAGTTTGGCGTTCAGGGGGAGGCCGACGGTGCGATGCCCCCAACCGGTGATCGTCGCGTACGGCACACCGCCACGCCGGTCCAGGAACCGATCCGAGACCAGCACCACGCCCGCCGCCCCATCGGTCATCTGGCTGCAATCCTGGCGGCGCAGCATCCCGGCCACCGGTGGGTTGGCGGTGTCGTCGGCGGTGAAACTCTCGGTCGTGAACGACCAATCGCGGGTCTGAGCCAGCGGATTGGCGCGGGCATTGCCGATATTGAGTTCGCTGATCGCGCGCAGGTGGGCGGCGTCGAGCCCGTACCGGCGGTCGTATTCGTCGGCGATGGCGGCGAACATGGTCGGCCACACGAAGTCGGTGTCCGGTTCCTCGTGTCCGGCCCAGGCGGCGGCTCCCAGATGGCGGGCGGCCTGCGCGCCGGGCACCGTCTTCTCCAGTTCCGCGCCGAGCACGAGCGCACAGTCGTAGCGTCCGGATTCCAAGTCGGCCATGGCGGCCAGCACGGCCATACTGCCGGAGGCGCAGGCGGCCTCGTGTCGGCCGGCGGGTACGCCCCACAGTCCGGGCAGTACGGTCGCGGGCATGCCGCCGAGCTGTCCCTGCCCGGTGAACAGCTGGCCGAAGGCATTGCCTACGTGCACGACGCCGATATCGGACGCGTCGATCCGCGCGGCTTCCAGTGTGCGCGAGATATTCTCACCGATCAGCGCGTCGAACTCGCGGCCGGCCCGGTGCCAGTTGACGGCGAAATCGGTCTGGCTACCACCGAGGATGTGAACAGCATTGGTGGACATGTGAACTCCTAATCCTGGGCGGCGAGAGTGTCGCGCAGCTCCCGCCGCAGAATCTTGCCGACCGGGTTGCGCGGCAGCGCCTCGACGAGCTCGAGCCGTTCGGGCAGTTTGAACGAGGCCACCTCCAGTGCCCTCAGGTGTGCGACCAGATCGGCGAGCGTGACGGTGGCCCCGGCCGCGGGCACCACGAAGGCGCAGCACTTCTCACCGAGCACCGGATCCGGATATCCGACGATCGCCACCTCCGCCACCCCGGGATGATCGGTGAGCAGCCCTTCGATCTCCGCGGGCGCGATATTCATCCCGCCTCGAATGATGATCTCCTTCGCCCGGTCCACGAATCGCAGATACCGTCCGTCCTCGCCGCAGAGCTCGAAAATGTCACCACTGCACAGGAATCCGTCCGCGTCGAACGGTTCCGCGGCGGCGGTGCCCGGCAGGTATCCACCGAATACGGCCGGGCCGCGCAACCGCAGCTCACCCCGTCCGCCGGGTTCGGTCACCGTCTTGCCGGTGGTGAGATCGACCAGCTTGACCGCCGTGCTCTCGGCCAGCCGCGTGGACCACCGCACCCCGGGCGCCCCGTAGTGCGGCAGATGCTGCGCCCGCATGGTCGGATCCGGAATGTCGGCGGGCGCGCCGAGCAGGCATACGCCCTCGTTGGACCCGAAGTAGTTGAGCACCTCGATTCCGAATTCCTCCTGCCAGCGGCGCACCACACCCGGTGGCAGCGGCGCCCCGCCCGAGCCCACTCGCCGCAGCGAGCCGAGGTCGGTGCTCGCCCGCAGCGCGTCGTTCTGCACGAGCATGGTGAGCAGCGCGGGCGGCATGCTGGTGTGGGTGACGCGGTGCTGGGCGATCTGCCCGAAGAACACCGGCAGGTCCAGCGGTTGGTGCTGCACCAGATGCCCGCCCACCAGCAGCCACGGCAGGAACGAGCCCGCGAACCCTGCCATGTTCACCATGGGAAAGGGGTTGAGCACCACCGCGTCCGGGGTGAGTTGGAGCCCGTCCTGCACTCCGCGCGCCATGGCCAGCCAGTCCCCATGACAGCGCGGCACTCCTTTCGGCGCGGCCTCGGTTCCGCTGGTCCAACAGATGGTGACCCGGTCGTTGACCGTCACCGCCAGCCCGGACTCGTACTCACGCACCCGCTCTCGCGCCGCGGTGTCCGTCTCGTCCAGGACGACAGCGCCATTCGCCGCATCGGGTCCGAATGCGAAGACGGTCCGCACCACCTCGCCCGCCTCGAGTGCGAGCTTCCGGTCGGCCAGCCGCCCCACCGTGATGACGGCGGTCGCGCCGGTGGCGGCCATGATGCCGGAGAGTTCGTGCCGCCGATAGGAGGCGGGCATGGGGGTGGCCACCGCGCCGAGCCGCCACAGCGCGAAGTACACGGCCGTGAGCGCCACCGAGTTCGGCAGCAGGACGGCGACGGTATCACCCTGCCGAACCCCGTGCGCGAACAGCACACTCGCCAGATCGAGGGTGTAGTCGTCGAATTCGCGCCAGGAGAGGGTGCGCGGCGCGGCGCCGGTGAGGTCGGCGAGATTGGCCGGATCGCTGACGGCCGCCGCATCGGGTGTCGCGTCGACTCGTCGCCGCAGCGCCTGCGGCAGCGTCTCCGGTTCCCACCACCCTCGGTCGAGGTAGTGGCGGACGGTCTCGTCGGGGTGGCAGGTGGGGATGGGGCGGGGTGACTCGGACATCGTTGTTCCTGAGGGGGAGTGGTGACTAGTGGAGACGTCGCAGCACCATGGCTGCACCCAAGCCGAGGGCGGCGGGAATGGTGACGAGTGCGAATTCGCCGTCGATGCGGGCGAGTTCGTCGAGAGCCTGGGCGATGAGGATCCCTCCGGTCGCACCGAGCGGATGGCCGACCGCGACCGCGCCGCCGTTCGGATTCACCCGCCTCGGATCGAGCCCGAGTTCGCGGGTGAGCACCAGCGGGGTGACGGCGAATGATTCGTTGACCTCCACCACATCGAGGTCGGCAGCGTCGATACCGGCGCGGCGCAGTGCTTTCCGAGCGGCGGTTACCGGTGCGGTGAGCAGCGGGGAGCGGACGGCGGTCTGCGCGGTGCCGACGATCTGGGCGAGGGGTCGGCGGCCGAGGGTGTCGATGGCGGCGTGATTGCCGATGACGACCGCCGATGCGCCATCCGCCAATTGCGGTGCGGTCGCCAGGGTGTGCAGTCCCGCCGCCGGGCGGGGTGCGTCCGGCAGCCGGCGCGCGACCCGATCCCAGCCCGCATCCTCCCCGAACAGCGTCGGCAGCGCCCCGAATTCGGCTGTGCTGGCGCCGGGCCGCGCGCCCTCGTCGGCGTAGAGCAGGACGGTGCCGCCCTTGCGGGCCGGGATCACGGAGCGGGATACCGTGGCGGCGGCTCGACGATGGGACGTCACCGCGTAGGCATCCAGTTCTTCCCGTTGGATCCCGTATCCGGCGGCGGTCAGATCCGCCGAGACCCCGATGGTCACGAACCCGGTGCGTTCACCGAGGTCCGCGTCGGTGGCGATGGCGGGCCGGTCCGAGAGCATCGGCACCCGCGACATCGACTCGACCCCGCCCGCCACGATCACATCGGCGTATCCGGCCGCCACCCGCGCCGCCGCGCTCTCGATGGCGTCCAGCCCGGAACAGCACAGCCGCGACACGGCCCCGCCCGGCACGGAATCCGGCCACCCGGCCCACAGTTGGGCGGCGCGGGCGATATCTCCGGCCTGCTCACCCGTCGCGGTGTTGACCCCGACGACGACATCGTCGACCATTTCCGGTGGGCAGCAGCGATTCTCGAGCGCCGTCAGCAACTGGCCGAACATCTCGTACGGCGGCAGTTCGGCGAGGGTGCCCCCGGTTCGGCGCACCCGCCCGCGCGGCAGTCGCACCGCGTCGTAGATGTAGGCGTCAGCCACGACCCACCACCTGCGTCGCGACCGCCCCGGCCACAGCGTGGAGCGGCTGGTCCGCGGCTCCCGCGCCCGGCCCCGGGGTGGAGACCCGTGTGCGCTGGTTCGGCGATGGGCTCGAGCCTCGGGTGCTCTTGCCCGGCGGTAGGCTCGCCGCTCGGGTGTGCCTGTCCGGTGGTGGGTTTGGGATCGAGGCTCCGGCACTCCTGCGCGGCGGTGGGCTCGAGGCCCGCGTGCGCTTGTCCGGCGGTGGGTACGCGGCTCGGGTGCGTGTGTACGGCGGTGAGTCCGAGGGTCGCGGGCTCTTGCCCGGTCGTGGCCCCGTGGGCGGCGTCCCGGTGTGGGTCGGTATCGAGCCGGTGTCACACACCCTTGACCTCCGTGAGTATTTCGAGGGTACGCAGACCCGCCGGGTCGTCGGCGGTGGTAACCGGGACGATGACCACTTCTTCGGCTCCCGCGTGCCGGTAGGCGGCAATGCGGTCGGACAGCGTGGCCGGGGCGCCGAACGCACCGACCGCGTCGGCGAGGCGGTCGGGTACTGCGGCCGCCAGGTCGCGGGGATGCGCACCGGAGTGGGCCAGCCGCACCGTGTCACCGAATCCGGCGGCGGTGAACATGGCGTCGTAGCCGGGTGCCCGCAGGTAGGCCACCAGGCCGCGTCGCACGGTCTCGTACATTTCCGGCGTGGGATGAGCCGCTGCCGTCACCCAGACCGACAGTGCTGGACAGGGCCGTCCGGCACGGGCCGCGTGGGTGCGGACGGACCGCGCGCAGCGCGAGACCTGCTCGGGCGTCACCAGATTGAGCACCACGCGGTCCGCCGTCCGTGCCGCGACGGCCAGGGCTCGATCCCCGAAGGCGGCGACGGTCAGTTCGCATCGGGGTGCGGGCAGGCGCAGTCGATAGCCGTGCGTGCGTTCGGTCTGCCCGTCGAAGTCCACCTTCGCGCCGTCCACGAACCCACGCACGATTCGCGCCGTGTCCTCCAGATGCTGCGCGGTACTGCGTCTTTCCCGCCCATGCCAGTTTCGGACCACCACGGTGCTGGAGGTTCCGAGCGCGACCCCGACCTGTCGCCCCGTCAGCGCGGCCACGCTGGCCGCGCCCATGGCGATGGTCGCCGGAGTGCGCACATCCACCGCCAGCGGCCCGAGGCACAGCGGAATCCGGCCGGGCGCCGTGCCGATGGCAGTGGCCAGCGCGAAGGCGTCGAAGGTGGCCATCTCGCCCACCCACAGCCGCCGGTAGCCGAGCTTGTCGGCGGTCTCGGCCACCCGCAGCGCGTCCATGGCGCCGCGATCCTGCCAATACGGCAGGCTCACACTGAGTCTGGTGCTCATGCGACCGGTCGCGCCGCCGCGCGCATGCGTTCCCCGCTCACCCAGGTGGCGTGGAAGCCCAGCGGTACCCGCACCGGCAGCCCGAGTCGGCAGACCGGGCCGGCCGCGAGGTCGGCGGCGTCGAAGACCCAGACCTCGCCGAGCCCGGTGTGCGCGTTGTGCGCGAACATGGTGAGCCAGGCATCGTCCTCCCCGTCGCTGTCGGCGCGCGGCACCACGGTCAGCTCACTGCCGAAGATCCCGTCGCCGAAGGGCTGGGTCTGCTTGGCCCCCGTCAGCACGTCGTACTTGATCACCGCGTCGAACAGCATGGTGCGGTCCACCGACAGCCGCATCTGGTATGACCAGCGTCCGCGCCGCCCGGTCACTCCCTGGTCGATGGCCGGGAATTCGGTGTTGACGTCGTCGAGCGGCTCTTCGACGGTCGCCCCGGTCCGCAGGTTGAACCGATACCGGTACAGCGTCGCCTCGGGCCGCAGATACGCGAGCAGTTGCGCGAGCGGATGCGTCCGGTCCGACACCGGGCTGGGGCGTGCCACCCGGCAGGCCACCATGACGATCTCGTCGCCGTCCTCCCAGGCATTGACGGTGTGGTAGATGTATCCCGGCTTCGCCTCGAACCACCGCACTCGCGCGCCGTCTCCGTGTCGCGGCAATACCGCGAAGCGGGAAGGCAATTCGCGATCGAAGAAGAGCTTGAACCGGCCCGCCGCCGCGGCTCGCGGATCGTTGTACAGCGGCAGATCCATGAGAATCGACCAGTTCTCGGTGATCGCCATATCGTGTGGCAGTCGCGGCCCCGGCAGTTCGATTCCGGTGTAGTGGGTGACCAGCCCTGACGGATCGGCGACGCCGTATCGCAGGTAGGGCGCATTGATCCCGTAGTCGAAGAACACGAATTCCTCCGTGCGCTCATCGACCTTCGCGTGCGCCGACACCTCGCCCGGCAGCGTGCCCCCGAACTCGTCCGTGCCGCGTGTCTCCAACGTGATCGGGTCCACCGCATAGGGTTTGCCCGCCCGATACCACAGCGCCAGCAGATTCCCGTGGTGGAACACCACATCCGTATTCGCCGAGTTCCGCTCCCGCCGATCCCCGGCCGGATTGCCCTCCCACGGCTCGATCACGCCGCGCCACAGGGCGGTTCCCGCCGCCCGCTCCGCCTCGAACTCCCGGGTCCGCACATACCGATTGCGATAGGTGGCCTTCCCCCCGTCGAAATGCACCGCGTGCAGCATCCCGTCCCCGTCGAACCAGTGGTAGCGCCCCAGCGGGGCGAACTGCGGGTTCGGCCCGTTGCGCACATACACGCCGTCGAGGTCGGCGGGCAGTTCCCCGGCCAGCACCGGCAATTCGGTCGCGGTAACCTCCTCGGCCGTCGGCGAGTACGGACCTTCGAGATAGGGATTCGCCAGGGCCTCGGCGGCCGGTGCGATGAGTTCTTCCCTGAGCGTCATGGGAGTGCCTCCGAATGCGGCCGGGCGATCCCGTCCGCGTATCACTACAGTTAATGAAGTGATACGCGTCTCAATCCGTCGTGTCAACCCCCGGCAAGGGCTCGAAACGCACGGCAGTGCGGCCCAGTCGCGCGTCGCACCCGCGGCAGCGCAGCGCGGGCAGCAGCGTTTCCCCGCAGTCCAGATGCCGTATCCGGATCCCTGATTCGGGCCCCTCCGGATACGCCAGATCCGCCCAGGCCAGCAGGAACGCGAACACCCCGAAGAGCCCCCGCCCCCGGGGCGTCAGCCGGTACTCCCGCCCGCCCGCATCCTCGGGCCGCCACAGCATGCCCGCCTCGCACAATCGGTTCAGCCGCTCGGTCAACGTGGTCGGTGACATCCGCAGCACCTCCCGGAACTCCCCGAACCGCCGCACACCCGCCAGCGCCAACCCGGTCACCGCGGCACTCCAGCGGTCCCCGATGGCTTGCATGATCTCGTCGAACCGCACGTCCGCCCGCGCACCGGCGGCCCCCCGGGAAGACCGCCGCCGCCCGGAGGTCAACTGCCACAGCACATCCTCGACCAACTCGACCGCCGTGTCATGGGTGGTGACCCCGCGCCCGCACGCATGGCACATGAGCATCGGCGGCCCCCGATGCCCACACGCCTCGTGCACGAACTCCGGCAGCCGCGCCCCCTCCGCGGTCCACTCCCGCTGCCATGCCCACACGCACACCAGAATCTCCCAGGTCGCGAGCCCGAGCTCGGTCAGTCGATACTCGTGCCGATCCATCGTCCCCGCCCGCGGCACCCGCGCGAGCACCCCCGCCTCGACCAGCGCGCCGAGCCGCGCGGTCAGCACGGCGGGCGGCGCCCCCGTGTAGTCGAGCCACTGATTGAACCGGCACGCCCGCTGCGTGAAGGCATAGCGCAGGATCGTCAGCGTCAGCCGATCACCGAGTAGATCGAAGGTCGCAGCCACCGGATTGCTCACAGTGTAACGGTAACAGTTGCGATTCATTAACTGTACTAACGTTCGAGCCTGTGTGGCGGCGTTCGGCAAGGCGGCGGGAGGGGTGTGGCCAGCGGTGCGACTTCGCTCGACGCAGTTCTCAATTTCCTTGTGCCCCATGGGAAATTGACGGAACTAAGCTGGTTTGGCACTGAGCTGATCTGGCAGGACGACGGAGGCGACCGATGGCACCTGAGAACACCTTCAACTCCGACTGGGACAGCCTCACCTCCGGAGCGGAGCATTCGGCGGGCTGGCTGAGGTTCGATCCGACGGCGGTCGAGGACGCGGTGGAGCTCTGTTCGGATATGGTGCGGCAGTTCCGCTACTTCCGCAGGATGGCCGAGGACGACAAGCTCGACAACCTGCCGAAGATCGGCACGTTGACCTCCGGTGACCTGCTGGCGCAGAAGCTCAGCGATCAGGGGACGGAACTGCTCACCGCGTTCGACAATCACATCGCCCTGCTCACCGATATGGCCGATGCGTTCGTGGCCGCGGGCAAGGCGTACATCGCGACGGAGACCGACAACGAGTCGGCGTTCGCCAACCTGAATCTGGACGACGCGAAGATCACACCGGGTGTCGCGGACCTCAACCTGGAACCGTCGGCGCGGCAGCCGGAGTCGCACTCCTCCACCCATGTCCAGTCCCGCTACGATCCCGCCGAGCGCCCCGGCGAACTGAACGACTACGACGGTGCGAGGCGATCCGTGGATCTGTCCCACCGCCACAAGGACTCCATGCAGTGGCACGAGCTCTACGATCTGGGGCAGGCGATGGACATCGCGCCATTCGGCGCGGCGGCCGGTGTCTGGTACGACATGTCCGGCTGGCTCGATGAGCGACTGGGGAACTTCCGCAATGAGATTCAGCGGTTGGACAGCAAGTGGTCCGGCGTCGGCGCGGAACAAGCCAGGCAGGCGGTCCAAGCCTATGTGACCGATACCAGGCAGCTCACCGCCGCCATGAAGGTGGTCGGCCTCAATCTCGACTACACCGCGGACTGGATGGCGTGGACATCGCAGACCATGCCGGATCAGCGCGAGGTCGACGACAAGATGTGCGAGGACACCCTCGGCAAGTATCGAGGCTTCTACCAGCGCGACTATGTGGGTCCCGCCGATGAGACAGCCTCGGTGCTGGCCATCATCGAGTCGCCGACCGTGACTTCGCCGACCGTCCCGGAGCGGCCGAGCGACCCGACCGAGCGGAACCCGGAACGAGAGCGCTCCGCCGCCCGCGATCAGCCCGGATCTCCGACGAGCCCGTCCGGGACGACGAGCTCGTCCGGAACAACGGGTACGCCGGGTATACCAGGTGCGTCGGGCCTATCAGGTGCGTCGGGTACATCAGGTTCGTCGAGCCCGTCCGGGGCGGGCGCGCCGGCTACTCCGCCGCGCCCGACCCTCGCGCTGACGTCGAAGGACAAGCCCACGTCACCGGCCGCGCAGACCCTACCGACGAAGCCAACCACACCGGCCGCGCCGACGAAGCCAACCACACCAACCACACCGACCGCGCCGGGCGAGCAGACCGGCCTCGACCACGCGAGCAGCCCCGGCGATCCCGCCCAGCTCGTCGGCATGCTGTCCGCATTGGCCTTCGCCGCTTCCCCCGCGCTGACCCAGCTGACCTCGCAGTCGCCGACGATCGCGCGGCAGGTCGAGACCGCCCTCGCTCGAGCGGACAACGCTCGGATCGGCGAACTGCTCGGCGTGCCCGAGGAGCAGGTCACCCAGGCGTTCGCGGAGCTCGAGCAGTCCCCGGAGAAGCTGTCTCAGCTGGGGCAGCTGCTCGGTCTGGCACCGGCCGCCGAACAGCAACCGGTGACTCCGCCCACGGCGTCGCCGGACCACCCGGCCACAGCCGCGGCCGTGCCCACACCAGCGGCCGGACAGGTCGCAACCGCACCGTCCTTCACGAATCTGTTCGATCGTGCCGGTCTCGACGGCGGCGGTCTGGAACCGGCGGTGGGCATGGTCGAGGAGGGCGGAGTCGTGGCGGCAGCCGATCGGGCGTTCGCCCCGGTCGAGCCGGTGGAATCATGTCGTGACGGGAGTGGAAGGTCGGCGGCGGCGGTGGAGCGCGAGGTATGAGATGGGAGTTCACCGACGTCGAGTTCAAGGCGCTGTGCGACCGCCACCTCGACGGATTCATGCCCCCGCCACTGGTATTCACCAGCCGCACGCTGGGCGCCGACGAATTCGATCGCGAACTCATGGAAGCGGGCGCGCGACTGGCGGAGCGGGTCGGCCCCGGCTTCGCCTCGGTATTCGAAACGGTCGTCCGGCCGGAGGTGCGGGTCTACTCCAGCACCTGGAGTGACGGCGATATCGGCAACCCGCGCAAACGTATTCGCGTACATGGTGCGCGTCGGGGTCGGCGGGCGGTGTTGATCACCCAGCTGCCCGGTGAAACCGTCTACCACAGTGGCGGTTACACGCTGACCGAATGTGGGCCCGAGGCGCTCGCCGCCCGGATGGTCGCCGAGCTTCCCCCTGCCGAGGCGGCGCGGGGACCCAGCGTGCCGATAGTCATCGACGGCGCGCGCGAGCGGGCGGACGTCGGAGCGCGGTCGTACATCCTCGACCCGTTCGACGACACGATGGAACCCAGCAGCGCGGCGTGGTGGGCCGAACCGGCCGAATGGAGCGGTGCCATCCAGGTGCTCCAGGCGCGGTCGCAATACGGTCCCCGGGGAATCGCCGAGAGCACCATGCTCTGGCGAGACATTCCGGACGATGGCCGCTATCTGATCGACTTCGCCGAATCCGAGCCGCGGGCGGTGGGCGCGAATGCCGGAACGCTGGCCGAGCACATCGAGCAGCACGTCGACCGTATCCTCCGCCACATGGTGGAGCACGGCGAAGAGGTGCAGTGACTCCGCGAAACCCGTTCCGCACGGCGCTGATTCGCCGAGACGACACTCGTCGTTCAAGTTGTCGACGCTATCGGTTCGCTCGCGCCTGCGACCGTGCAACGGGTACCCGCCGAGCAGGTACCAGCACGGCCCGCGCGAGCACCAGGAGCGAATGCGATGACACAGCCACTCGAGGTGTACACGGAGCAGCTGCGTAATGCCGCGACCGCGACCGGCACGGTGCAGACCAAGCTCGACTCGGTGCTGACCACGCTGAAGGCGGCGATCAACGGTCGCGGTGAACCGTGGGGCGACGACGAGATCGGCACCAACTTCGCCGACGACGCGAACGGCCAGGACGGCTACCGGACGACGCGGGACGACTACCTGACCAGCCTCGCGAATATGGCGACCACCTTCGAATCCTTCTCAGCGGGGCAGACCAAGGCTGCCGACTACTTGGAGGCGCAGGACAAAGCCAACGGCGACCAGTACCGGTAGCCACGAAAGGCCTGCTCTCCCATGGTGAACGACAATGCCCGCGCCGAGATGCATTCGCTGCTCGAAGAGGTGCAGCAGCAGTTCGCGGATATCGCCCGGCTGCAAAGGGAGCGAGCGCGGCTCACCGCCAGCGCCAGTGCGCGGAAGGGGCGGGTGACCGTCACCGTGAATGCCGACGGTGCGATCGTGAAGACGAAGTTCAGCGCGGATATCGACGACCTGGACTACAGCGAGATCGCCGACGCGGTCACCGAGGCGGCGCAGCAGGCTTTCACCGAGGTGTCACGACGCGGTCAGGAGCTCATGGGCCCCCTGCGCGATCGCCGGGCACGGTTGCCGAAGCTCTCGGACCTGATCGAGGGCCTGCCCGACGTCAGCGAGCAGATTCCCGTGGCGCCACCGGTTTCCATGGCCGATCCGGATGCCCGGCAGCGCCGCGTCGAGGTGGATCCGCTGTCCGCCGACGAATCCCGCGCTAACGATCGTCCGAGTACCCCCGGGGCCACCGAGACCAGCTGGTGATCTCGGAGTAATCGCAGATGGGTGATATTCCCGGCTACCTCAAGTGGCTGGAATGGGTTGCGGGGTCGGACTGGCCACACGGCGACGAGGACGCCATGTGGGCACTGGCCGACGATTGGCGTGCCGCCGCGACCGCCCTGGAACAGATCATCCCCGATATCGAGGACGCCAAGACCAAGACGTTCATCGCCTACCCCTCGGGCGAGGGCGTCGATGAGATGCGGGCGTACTTCGACAGCCTGCTCTCCGGCGATACCTCCGTCGAGAAGCTCGTCGAGGCGTTCAACGGCTTGGCGCTCGGCATCGACGACGTCGGCACCGAGATCGACTACGCCAAGATCCTGATGATCAGCTCGCTGGCGCTGCTGGCGATCGAACTCGCCGCCGCCTGGGCATTCCCACCGGCCTACCCGGCCGTCTCCGCCGCCGCGATCACGGTGACACGCATGGGTATTCGGGCCATCGCGGCCAGGATCGTCGCCGCGGTCGCGCGACGGGTCGCGAACCTGCCCGGCCTGCTCCGGTTCCTGGCGCGGCACGTGGCCATCGATACGGCCATCGGCGTGGGCCAGGAAGTCGGGATCCAGGCCTGGCAGCTGTCCCAGGACAACCGTCGCGACATGAACTGGGACCAGGTCATCATCAGCACCGTGAGCTCGGCGGCCGGTGGTGCGGTAGCCGGGCCGCTGGGCGATCTGGTCGGCCGCGGACTCAATGACCGGCTCGGTGACGTTCTGACCGATCGGCTGAACTTCGGCGACAAGCTGTCCGACTTCACGACCGGTGCGCTGACCGGCGTCACCGCCGGACTGGCGGGTGGATACGCGGGGTACTTCGGCGGCATCGGCGGCCAGTTCATCGTCGACTGGAAGAACGAGGGCTGGGATTCCGCCGTCGACGGCCTGAAGAACACGCAGCTCGACTGGAACGCCATGCATACCGGAGCCTTGTCCGGGGCGATCAACGGCGGGCTCTCCGGCGGCAACAAGGCTCTGGCCACCCAGCACTTTCACAATCGGTTTCCCGACATCTACAACGGCACACCGGATTTCGGCAATATGCCGCAGGTCGGCGTCTCACCCGAGGGGACGCTGCCGGGCGGACTCGTCGGCGACGGCTCCGCGCCACCACCGGGTAGCGCGGGCGATGGTTCCGGCAATGGCGCGGGCAACACCGCCGGCGACGGGACGGGCAGCACCGCCGACGGCGGCGGGCACGGTGCGGACGATGGTTCCGCCAACGGCCGCGCCGGAGACGCCCATACGGGTGGCACTCGCGGCGCGGGTGCCAACGGTGACGGCTCCGATACGACAGGCCGGACGGGTGAACCGCGCGGTGCGGGTGACGCTGCGGCGGACGGGCGTGGTGCTGGTGACGCTGCGGCGGACGGGCGTGGTGCTGGTGACGCTGCGGCGGACGGGCGTGGTGCTGGTGACAGTGCGGTGGACGGGCGCGGTGCTGGTGACAGTGCGGTGGACGGGCGCGCCGATGGGGCGGGTGGTACGCGAGCGGCGGATGCCCCCAATACCCCGACCACCACGGGGACCGATGCGCACGGTGGGAACGACGGCGTCGGGCAGGGCAGCGGAAATCGCTCGGGCACCGGCGATTCGACGCACGGTGCGGGCGTGTCCGGTGATGCGAACGGTTCGCTGCAACCGGCGGCCGACGCCGGCTCCCGGTCCGAGGACAACGCCGGTGGCGGGGTCGGGAAGAGCGAGGGGACGAATAGCGATGCGGTGAACGACCGCGCGGATGCGTCCACGACGGCCGACTCCATGGCCGCCGAAGGTGCTGGGTCGTCCGACAGCACCGGGTCTGTGGATGGTGCTGGGTCCGCGGATGGTGCTGGGTCCGCGGATGGTGCTGGGTCCGCGGATGGAGCCGGTGCGCCCGTACAGGCCGCACCGCGCGCGCCAGGCTCAGGTGCCGACCTCGGGAGCGCTGCCGAAACGGGCACCGGCACAGCGGCTTCCGGTGTCAAGCCGGTGATCCCCACCGATGGCTCCGTAGCCGGTTCCACCCCTGTCGCGCTGCCGCCCCAGGGCGCCGTGTCGGCGCAGCCCGGAGCGCCGACCACCGCCGCACCGCAGTCACCCGGCCCCGCCGACGCACGCGGCGCCTCGCCCGCCTCCGCCCGCCCGGTCTCCGCCGCCGACGCGCGACCGCAGGGGATGCAGTCCGACGCGGCCCGCGGCGACCAAACCCGTACCCCCGCCACCGACCCCACCGGTTCGCCAGCCACCGAGGCCGACACCGGCACACCGCACGGTGCCCAGCCGCCCGGCGGAGAACCCACCGCCGCCCCACACACCGAGCCCAGAGCCGCTGGCGCACAACATGCTTCCAGCGCGATGCCCGACCCCGCCACCGGTATCCAAGCGGCTACAACGGGCTCCGAGGCCACTCCGACCCGCACCGACCCGCACACCGCCGACCCCGGTGCCCCGGTCGCCGCCACGCCCCGGACCCAAACGGAAGCACCGCTGGACACAGACACCACCCGCGCCGAACCGCCCTCCATACGCGAGGAAGGCGTACCCACACGCGAGGAACCCGCGCCTGCACGCGATGAAGCGGTTCCTGCACGCGATGAATCCGCACCGGCTCGTGGCGAATCGGACCGTGTGCGTGACGAAGGCGCTCCGGCGGGTGAGGACTCCGTTCAGGGACGCGGCGAACCGGCCAGTGTGCGCGAGGAAGGCGTACCCACACGCGAGGAATCCGCGCCTGCACGCGATGAGGCGGCTCCTGCACGCGATGAGGCGGCTCCTGCACGCGATGAGGCGGCTCCTGCACGCGATGAGGCGGCTCCGGTGCGTGATGAGGCGGCTTCTGCGCGCGATGAGGCGGCTCCGGTGCGTGATGAGGCGGCTCCGGTGCGTGATGAGGCGGCTTCTGCGCGCGAGGAATCCGCTCGAGAGCGCGGCGAAACGGCTCCCGTGCGCGACGACGGTAGTACTCCCATGCGTGAGGGTTCCGTTCCCGGGCGTGACCAACCGGTTCCAACGAGACGCGAACCTGCGCCTGTGCGTGACGAGGCGGTTCCAGCGCGTGACGAGGCGGTTCCCGCGCGTGACGAGGCGGTTCCTGCGCGTGACGAGGCGGTTCCTGCACGCGGCGAGGCTGCCCCTGCACGTGACGAGTCCGCGCTCGCACATGACGAAGCGGCCCCTGCGCGTGACGAATCCGGTCCGGCCAGCAGCGAACCGGGTCGTGCGCGTGATGATTCCGCCGTGTCGGCACGGCGCGACGACGCGGAGGACACCGATCTGGGCGGGCTGGCCGAGGATGAGTCCTCGGCAGGTAGCGGGGGTGCGCGGCGGCCGGACGCGGACGGCCCGGCCGATCCGGATGGCGACGCGAGCGCCGACACAGCGGCCGCCACCCCGGCGAATCGCACCGCGCCGGACGGGGATCGGAGTGCGGGCGGCAATGATGCCGTGCGAGCGCTGGCGGGCATCCGGGCGGACACCGGTAGTACGACGATCCGAGTTCCGGATCCGGAGTCGTGGCGCGACGGTATGCCGGTCGCGGCGATCATGGTCGCGGCGGACGGGGCGGCCCGGCAGTTCAACGACCATGGTTCCCTGCGCCAGCGCCTGCGGGACGAGGCGGCGGCGCGGCGGCGGCAGGGCGAGAGCGACACCGTGCACGCCCTGGTGATCGACACCTACGGCGACGGCGACGACGCCGTGACGCGGGTATACCGGGTGTCCTGCGAGGACGGCGAGATCGTGATCCGGGATGCCGCGACGGGCGAGGTGATCGCGAATCCGCCGGCGGGCGTCGGCGACCGCACCGGCACGTACGCGATCATGTTCGACGCCGAGGGCAATCCGACGCACAAGCTGGGGCCGATCGAACGGGAGGCATTGTCCCGGCAGGCATTCGACGCACTGGTGCACGATGCCGTCGAGTCCGGTGAAGTGCGCGTCGAACCGCTCGGCGACGGCGATCGGGCGCATCGGGTGGAACTGGTCACCTTCGAGGACGGCACCCGACTGGTCCGGAAGGTGTTCGACGATCCGAGGCAGGCCGACGCCGAGGTCCTGGCGTCCATGCTGGGCACCGCGATCGACGCGAACGTGCCACGGGTGCACCGGGACGGTGACGCTCCCACCACCGTCTACATGCAGGTGATGCCCGGTGACGTGGCGGCGACACTGGTGGAGGGGGCGGACGCGGCGCGGCTGCTCGGTGCCACCGACACGCCCCGGGGGCGGATGCTGGGCCTGCTGGACGCGCTGATCGGTATGCCGGACCGGGATTCCCACTGGATGATCGGTCCCGACGGGGTCGGTGGGATCGGCCACCGCAACGCCTTCGGTCCGGGCCCCGAGGCCGGTGATCCCGTCAGCCCGTTCGCCGATTATCTGCTGCGAGTCGGCGACGACGGCGAGATCGTCTGGCGCGACAATGAATTCACCAGGTCCGAGGTGCGGTCGCTCCGGGCGCGCCTGGCGGCGTTGGAACCGGAGTTCACCGCTCGCGACCGTGGCGAATGGCTCGACACGGCCATGGACCGCCTGCGGGAGATCGAGCGGCACGCGCGGCCGGACCGTGACCGGTGGGGCCGCTTCGTCCGATTCTTCACCGACCGCTTCTCCGCCGACGCTCCCGACGCGGACGACACCCCGACCCGCCCGCGATCGGAGCCGCCCGAAGCGCAGCGCGGCCGGACACCCGCACCCGACGAGGAACGGCCGCCGTCACCGACAGCCGGCGATGACGATGGCCGGTCGCGGACCACCGACGAGACACCCGACCAGTCGCCGGCCCCTGACGAAGACCCGAACCAGTCGCCGGCCCCTGACGGAAACTCGAACCGGTCGCCGACCTCTGACGAAGACCCGAACCGGTCGCCGACCTCTGACGAAGACCCGAACCGGTCGCCGACCTCTGACGAGGATGCGGACCGATCGCCCACCACCGACGTGGACCCGGACCGGTCGCCTCCCGCTGACGAGGAGAGCCGGTCGCCGACCGTCGGTGAGGAGCCGAACCGATCGTCCGTTGCCGACGAGGAGCCGGACCGATCACCCGTTGTCGAGGATGAGCCGGACCGATCACCCACTGCCGAGGAGGAGCAGCCCCGGTCGCCGTCCGCCGACCATGGTGCGCCTGTGCGCACCTCGAATGCCGATGTCGGCGTTCCGCCGCGGTCCGGTGCCGCCGCGCCGCGGACGCCACGCACACAGGACGGCGATCAGTCCACGCGCACGGCGTCGGACATGTTCACCTCGGTGTGGCAGGGGACCGACGGCGACGCCCCAGTCGCGGTGGCCGACGGCGGATCGAACCGGCCGCCGTCGGATCCGCCCGCACCTCCGACGACCCCCGACGATCCGGGCGATGAAGGCGCACAACAGAACTCGCGCTCCGGCGACGAGGCCGGTGGCCCGCGTGTCCTGGAACCCGACGCGGTCCTACCACCGCAGGGCGATGCCGACACCACCCGAACCATCGACGTCGACGGTGAGCAGGTACCCCTGCGTCTCGTCCCCGACGGTGCCGACCGCTGGCGCGTCGCGCCCCCGGACGGCGGCGAAACACCCGCCCGACGAGCCGATTCCGACACCCCGGAGCGCAAGTCGGCGTTGCGCCGCATGTGGGAGCGCTTCCGCGACATCACTCATGTGCGCGGCCACCGCGGCGTATACCCCAAGTACCCCTCCGGCTCCGGCGAGGACCACCGCGGCCAGACGGCGCTGCGGGACGCGGTCGTCGACGCCCCGGACCTGCTCGGCCCTCCACCTCCCGCACCGCCGCCGCCTCCCACCGGCCCGGTGTTCCAGGAGCCGCCCAGCGCGGGCGGGGACGGATTCCCGAATATCGCGCGGATTCTCAAGGAGTCCGTCACCTTCTGGCAGCAGCGGGAGCAGATACCCCTCCTGAATCGGCTCTCCGGTCGTATCGCGGCGCAAGCCGGCGAGCATATGCCGGTGCACACGCCCGACGGCGCGGAGTACCGGCCCTGGATCAGCGATACCGATCCGGAACGCGCCCGCCAGGGTATCGGCGTCACCCATGAAGCCGGGATCATCTCCCCGGAGCAGGCCCGCGCCGATTTCGAAGCGCTGCTGGACGTCACCTCCGATCCCGAGGTCCGCCGCCGCATCCTGACCGATCTGACGCGCTTGGAGTTGCGTCCGGCGGACGAGAACCGCGCCGCACTGCGGGATCTGCTGGATTCCAGCACGGATCCGGAGCTGCGTCAGCGGATCATCGACGACCTCTACGACCAAGGTCTGATCTCCGCCGAGGAGTCGGTCCGGCTCGAAGAGCAGCCGATTCCGGAGGTGTCGAACGATCCGCTGCCGGTCGCGGAACCCGCGAACCCGCCACAGGACGAGTCGCTCGCGGATATGGCGCGGCGGCTCGGGTTCGACCTGCCCGACAACGATCCGGCGACCATTCGGCGGGTGCTCGACGAGCAGCAGTACCGGACGTTGCGCGCCGCCGCCGCCATCGAGGGACTCGGCGACGCCGCACGGCGTTTCAACGAGGAGAACAGCCGCCCCTATCGCTGGCACGACGCGGACGGCACGCCGGGAACGGATGCCGAGGGCCGCCCCGGTGGCAGCGTGCCGGTCGGTGCCGTGCCGCGCAGCTTCTTCGACGACAATCCGATGGGGTTGTTCCTGCGCGAGATCATGGTCGCGATGGGCTCTGATCCCGGGCTGCTGGACAGCGCGGAAGTCGGCAACGGGGCCGACCCGCTGCCGGAGTGGAACCGGGTCGGCGAGAATCCGGAGCTCGGCCGTGACGACGGTATCCCGATCTATTTCGAGCACGCGCTGCGCCGCAGTCAGTTGACGGACGAATTGTCCACGTGGGCAGCCATGTTCGGTATCGATCTCGCCGCCCTCGGCCCCGATCGGCTGGACGGCACCCTGGATCGGCTGCGGAACAGGAACATCGCGCGAGCGGAGGGCTTGGCCGACTTCGCCACCGCGGCGGCCGATCTGCTGGCGCAGGCCGATCAGCGGCAGGTCGGCGAGCCGTACGGCGACCAGATCGCCCGGATTCCGATCGACGACGGGCCGGACCTGCTGGTGGTCATCGACGGTGCTCGCGGCCGGGACGAGGTGCTGGCCGACACGCTGGCCATGCGGCCGGATCTGGCGGCCGCGCTCGACACCGGCGATATCCGGGTGGACTACCGGCAGGTGCGTGTCGACGAGTCCGGGCAGCCGCACCTCGACCCGGTCGATACCCCCGAAGTCCACCACTTCCGCGGCCCGGTGGACGGCCGGGAACTGGTCGTGACCCTGGTGCGGGACAACACCGGACAGCAGTGGCGGCCGGTTCCCCAGACCGTCGATCCGGTATCCGACACACTCGATGCGACGCCCGACGGCGCATCGGATCGCACCGCGCCGCGATCGCCCGAAGAGGTACTGCGCGAGATGGGCGAGCTGGCACGGCGACTCGGTGTCGGCCTCGACGACCTCGGCATCGGCCCCGACGGCGTGCATCCGGAGCGGTTGGCGCGGACGATCGCCTCGCAGCAGCTGCTGAACGCGATGCGGGCGGGCCAGATCGAGGCGCTCGCCGACTACATTCGCACCGCCAACGATATCCAGACCTTCTACGGTCTCGCCGAGGTTCGGGCCCCGCTGGCGCAGCGCCTGGGACTGCCGGAGGCGGAACTGACAGCCCGGGCGATCGCGGAGGGCCTCATCGACCCGGCGCCGCGCCGGGCGCTACGTATCCAGCGGTTCGAGGATCTCGTCGCTTACGCGCGGCGGCTGCGCGGACTCGACGCAGCGGCGCTCGATGCCGCACGGGACCGACTGGCGCGGCAGCTCGGCATCGAGCCGTCGGAGCTGTATCCGACCAAGTACACGAATAACGATGCGGGACGGCTCATCCGGGTTCCGGATGCCGCGGGCATCGATCCGGCGAAACTGCGCAAGGTCGTCGCCGGACTGGTACGCGACGGGAGTGCCTCGGTCGCGCGGGACGCGCTGGCCGAATTCGCCGCCGCGCTCACCGACGTCGACCCGTATTCCGAGGTGCCCCGGGGCGATCGCGCGGCCGACCCGCGTTCCGCCGACACCGAACCGCCGGTGCACGATATCGACGCCCTGCCGGGGCTGCGCGCCATCCTCGCGGGTGCGGTCCCCTCAGGCGATCCGCTCGACTTCGGCAGTGCCCTCGCCGACGCCGTGGCCGATGCTCGGGCGCGGCTGCCCGAGAGCGGCGAATTGCCCAGCGGTGATCCCGATACCCGGCCGCAGCCGGGTGGCGACTGGGCGCGCCTGGTGGGCGTGGACCTGGTCGGCGCCGACGACGCGACCTTCCGTCGGGTGTACGAGGCGTACCGGGACGGTCGGATCGACAAGCACGAGGGCCTCAGCGCCGCCGATCTCGCGGCGGCTCTGGACGGCATGCGCGGCGAGGTGCGCGACCGGGCCGAGCAGATCAGGACGCTCGCCGAGCTGGCCGAACAGTTCCACCGGCTGGCCGAGCGTGGGCAGCTGCCCGGCCGTCCCGACGATCCGGGTGAGGAACCGGGTACCGCCGCACCCCCGCCGCACCCGGCGGGCAGCGGACCGCAGGCCGGTGGCGGCTCCCGGCTCCCACCCGCGGATCCGCCCGGACCGCCCACACTCGCCCGTGACCCGGACGACGGTTCGCGCCCACCGGCAGACCCCGGTACGCGGCCCGACGAATCGACGAACCGGATGGCGGCCGAACTCGCCGAGTCGCGCCAGCGCACCGATGCGGAGTTGGACGAGTCGCGCCAGCGCACCGACGCGGAGTTGGACGAGTCGCGCCAGCGCACCGACGCGGAGTTGGACGAGTCGCGCCAGCGCACCGATGCCGAGTTGGCGGAGTCGCGGCAGCGTTCCGATGCGGAGTTGGACGAGTCGCGCCAGCGCACCGATGCCGAGTTGGCGGAGTCGCGGCAACGTTCCAATGCCGAGCTGGCCGAGTCGCGGCAGCGGACCGATGCGGAGCTCGATGAGTCGCGGCAGCGTTCCGATGCCGAGTTGGCGGAGGCCGGTCGACGCACCGACACCGAAGTCGCGGAACGGAGTCGGCGCACGGATGCGGAGCTGGCGGAGTCGCGACGCCGGACCGACGATGCCGCGGATTCGGAGGATACGGCTCCGGAGCCGGGGACCGGGGGCGGCTCGCAACGGCCACCCGGCCTACCGCCGACGAACGGCACCGCGGACGGTGCGGGCGATCCTCCCGGCGGAGCGGGTGATTCGGGTGCCGGAGCACGCAGCGCCGATCCGGATGCCGACGATCCGCTCGATGCCGTCCGACGCTTCCTCGATCAGCCCGACGTGCGGGCCGGTGGCGTCGACCCGGTCACGCTGTCCGAAGGCGAACGCGAATACATCCGCCGCCTGGCCGAAGCGCTCGGCCTGCGGGATGCCTTCGACGGCAACCGCGACCCATTCGGAACCCTGTGGGAGCTGGCCGAAATGGCAAGGGCCCGTGGTTTCCTCGACGAATCCATCGCCGCCGCCGCGCACATGCGCTATCCCGACGACTTCGGACCGCTGGATGTCGATCAGCTGTACGGCGACGAGGACTACTGGCGTGAGGCCGATCCGGGAGCGCGGCAGCGGATGCTGGCGGAACTGCGCTCACTCGGACTGGGCTATCTCTCGTACCCGGCTCCCGATACGGGTCCGGCCCGCTTGACAGCCGCGGACGGTTCTCCGCGACCGGAGAACCCTGCCGCACAACCCGATCGGACGCCACGACTGCATTCCGACTCCGGACTTCGGGACCGGCTCGCCCAGCGCCTGGGACTGTCGGACGCCGAACTGCGATCCGCCGACCCGGCGCGCACACTCGCCGATCTGCGCTACCGCAACCTGCTGACCGCCGGTGTGATCGAGGCGCTGGCCGACAGCGTCGCCCGCCACGAGGCCGCCACCGACGCGGTGCACCGCCGCCAGATCGAGGCCACCCGGGATCGGTGGGCCGACCTGCTCGGGCTCGATCCCGCGGCGCTGCACCCGGACCGCGTCACCCCCACCCTGGCCGACCTGCGCGAGGCCACGCTGCGGCAGGCCGAAGACCTTGCCGCCCTGGCCGATGTGCTGAGGACCGAACCGGACTCGACTCCCCCCGAGGGCACCCGCAGGATGGTGCTCGAGGTGGACGGCGATCGGGTGCCCGTCGGGCTGGCACCCGGCGACGACGGCCGGATGCGCGTCGTGCCTCCGGCCGGCGACTCAACGGAATCCGGTCAACTCACCCCACGCCCCGACACCCGCCCCGATTCCGTCGATGTCCGCCACCGCGAACTGCTGGCCAAGGCGGCGGAGGGCGCGCTCACCCTGCGCGAGCGGTGGGAGCTGGCCAAGACCGAATGGCGGATCGCCAAGCGTGACGGCCTGCTTCGGCAGCGGCTGCGCGAAGGCTTCTCGCCGTCCTCGCTCGCCTACGACGGCGCATATCCCAAGTACCCGTCGGGCTCGGGCGAGGACGGCCGAGGTCAGACGGCCATCTCGGATCTGGCCGGTATCACCGACCCGGCCGCGTCGGGGAGCTTCAACCCCGCCCGCATCTGGAAGGAGGTCGCCACGCTCTGGAAGAAGCGTGAGGGCGCACCGTTCTTCCTGGACCGCTTGACCGCTCGGACTCGCGACGAGTCGGAAGACGTGGTACCCGCCATGCTCTCCGACGACGAGGAGTACCGGTACTGGATCGACGAGGCCGATCCGGAGTTGCTGGCGGAGATGGAGGCGGAGCTGAAGCTTGCCGGGCTCATGGATCCGGACGACACCTTCTTCCCCGCGCCGGATACGCGGGAACTCCAAGCGAGTGAAGGCGAGTCGCGTCGCGGCAATGAATCTCCTTCGAACACAACCGATTCCGACCTGGAACTCCGGTCTCCGGACGCGGAGCTGCGCGCGGCCGCTCGACGACTCGACATCGAGCTGACGGATTCGAATCCGGCAGCGGTGCAACGGATCCTCACCGAACAGCAGTACCGAAACGCCCGCCGGGCCGCCGCCGCCGAAGCCTTGGCCGAGGCGGCGCGGCGGTGGAACGCCGAGGACGCTCGCCTGCCGTTCAGCCGCGAGGTCAGCTTCGACAGCAATGACCCGCTCGGTCTGTACCTGCGGGAACTGGTGCGGGCGGGCGGTACGGAACCGACGCTGCTGGACTGGGAGGGCGTCAACAACGGCGGCGAGCCGGGCCGCCACTGGGCCGATCCGCACGAGGGCGTCCGCCCGGACCGCGAGGACGGTCTGCGCGAGCACTACGAGAACGCATTGCGCCGCTATCAGATCAATGACGAGCGGTCCGTCTGGGCGCAGCTGCTGGGTGTGGACCTGAACGCCCTGGGGGTGCGGGATCTGGTCGATCTGAGCCCGGGGGAGGTGGCCCGCGCGCTGCTGGCCCTGCCCGCCGACCAGCGGGCCCGGCTGCTGGCCGGATCGAACCTCGAGCAGCTGTCCGGCATCGACCCGGAATCGGCCGCGGAAACCCTCACCGACGCCCTGCGTCGGGTGGACCCGGCGGAGCGCGGGGAGCTGCTGGCGGCCGTCGACCCGGCGGATATGCGGCGGATCCAGCACGACCTGGCGAATGCTCGGCTGGCGGAGGAACTCGCCCGGCTGCGCGGCGACACCGCCGACCGTGCCGCGGCGCTGGCGGATTTCGCGCGCGCGGCCGCACCGTACCTGCGCTCGGATACCGATGCCGACCAACGCGCCCACCTGATCGACGAATGGACCCGGGCACGGCAGGGGCGGCAGGTGCACGACGGCGTGGTACGGGTGGCCGATCCGGACGGCGGCCCGGATCGACTGGTCGTCTTCGACGGTGCGGGGGACCGATCGCGCCTGCTCGCGGACGCACTCGCCGCCGATCCGGCACTCGCGGCGGCGGTGAACAGCGGCGATATCGTCCCCGACTACCGAAACGCATGGGTGGATGCGACCGGACGCCTCCACCTCGACGCCGCCGACACCCCGCAGGTCCGCCACTATCAGGGATCGGTCGACGGCCGTGACGTGCGTGTCACGCTGCTGCGCGATGGTGCGGGCGATTGGCATCCGGTGCTGGATTCCGAAGCGCCGCAGTCGAACCCGCATCAGCCGCGTTCGGTCGATGAGCTACGTGACGCCATCCGTGGCCTGGCCGGCGAACTCGGCATCGACCCCGGCGGCCTGACCCCGGAGACGATCGCGGACCACCGGCTGCGCAATGCGCTGCGCGCCGCACAGATCGAAGGGCTGGCCGACTACGCCCGCAGCGCCAGCGATATCGAGACCTTCTTCGACATCACCCGGCGCCGTGAGCAATTGGCCAACCGCCTCGGCATACCACACGACGACCTGACCCCACAGCGGATCGCCGACGTGCTCGGCGATCCCGACCAGCGGTCGGCATTGCAGCGCCAGCGCGTCAAGGATCTCGTCGACTACGCCAAACAGCTGGGTAAGAGTCTGGACGTCGACGCGGTGCGGGCGGCCCGCGACCTGCTCGCCCGTCGCCTCGGTGTGGCACCCGAAGACCTGCTCCCTGGAAAGCACCTGCGCGGCGACGACCCCTACTTCCGTGACCGAGGCGAGACGCGGAATCCGAACGCGCTCATCTGGGTACCGCACGGGGATACGAAGGGCATCGACGTCGGCGCCCTCACCGATGCGATGCGCCTGGCGCAGCGGGCCGGACGCGATACCGAGGTGCGGGCCGCCATCGCGGAGTTCACCCGCACGCTGCTCGATCTCGACCCCTACACCGATGTGCGGAACAACCCCGCGCTGGATCCCCGGGCCGCCGACGGGGAACTGCGCATCCACGATCCCGGCGCCCCCGCTCATCTGCGCGACATCGTCGGCGATCCGCACGCCTTCACCGACGGTCTGCGCGACGCCGCCGACCGGACGCGCGATCCGGAATCCACGGTGCCGCACGCGAATCGCGACTGGGCGCGGATCATCGGCGTCGACATCACCGACGCCGATCCGGCCCGGCTCGCCGAGGTCTACGAGGAGTACCGCGACGGCAAGATCGAAAAGCACGAGGGCCTGAGCGCGCGGGAGCTGGCCGAACTCCAGGCCACGCTGCGGGCGGAGATCCGCGATCGCGCCGCCGGGCTGGCCGACCTCGCGGACCTCGTCGATCGGCATCAGCGTGCGCTCGACGAGGCCGCGGCCGTGGCCGCGGCGGGCAGGGTCGAGAACGCCCGCCAGGAACTGGCGCAGGCCCGTCGCGCACTCGCCGAACAGGTCGCACGCCACCCTGTGGCGGAAACCGACCTGCGCCCGGAGCATCTCGACGAAATCCTGGAGGGCCTGCGCTCCCGGACGCTGCCGGTATCGGAGCACGCCGCCCATCTGGCACGGGTGGACGCGCTCGGCGCCGCGGCACGGCGGGTGCACGCCGCCGAGGCCGACCTTGCCCGCGCGGAGACCGATGCCGCCCGGCTGGAGGCGGCGCTCGCCCGCCCCGACCATCCGGACGTGCGGCGCTACGCCGATGTGCGCAACGAACTCGACGCCGCCACAGCGGCTTTCGACGCCGCGCGAATGCGGCTGGCCGAGGAGATGACGCGGCATCCGGTCGACGCCTCGGAGCTGCGCCCCGACCGCCTCGACGACACTCTCGACGCGCTGCGCGCCCGCACGCTCCCGATTTCCGAGCACGCGGCACACCTCGTCCGCATCGATGATCTGGAGTCGGCCGCGCGCGCTGTGCACACCGCGCGGTCCGATATCGACCGCCTGAGCGCCGCACTCGACCGGGCCCGGCCCCATGCCGACTGGCAGCGCATCCGCCTGGACCGCGAACTCGCCGCCGCCACCAGGGAGCGTGACGAGGCCCGCGCCGACCGCGATGCCGGCCTGGACGGACTGCCCATCGATGTCTCGGATCTCACCCCGGGCCGGGTGGACGAGACCCTGGACCATCACCGCACCCGCACCACACGCGTCGACGAGATGGCGCAGCGACAGGAGAGACTCGACCGGCTCGACGACGCCACTCGCCGCCTACACCTGGCCGAAGCGCACCTCGCCCGCCTCGAGTCGGCCGCCGCGCGCGCGAACGAACAGCTCGGACCACCCACGGACGACGGCCGGTCGCCGCGTCGCGACGATCCTCCCGCCGACGAATCGCCGCCGTCGGCACCACCGAGGCAACCCGACACCCCCTCGTCGGACGGTGCTGCCCAGCGAATTCCGGGCGCTGACGGCGCGGACGCGCCTCTGGTTGGCGGTTTCCGGCGGTCCGTCGCTCCGGGGCAGCCCGGCAGTCCGTCGTCCGACGGTGCCGCACAGCAGGTTCCGGACGCCGACAGCGCGGATTCTCCTCCGGCCGACGCCTCCCGGCGACCCGTCGAACCGGGGCAACCCGATACCCCGTCCTCGGACGGTGCCGCACAGCGGGTTCCGGACGCCGACGCGAACTCGTCCCCGGCGGACCGATCACCCGAGCCACCCCCGGCCGACGAGTCCGCTCGCCCGGTACGGCTCGAGGAACCGCCCGCCGACCCGGGCGCGCGCATCGATGCCGCACTCCAGCGGGAAACGGCCGCGTTGGACGACGCGGCCCGCCAGCGCCAAGCGGTCATGGACATCCTCGCCGCCGACAGCGCCGCCGCCGTCCGAACCCGTGACACGGCCTGGGATGCCCTGGACGCGGCCATGACCGGACTGCCGGTCACCGCCGCGGACCTCACCCCGGATCGCCTGGCGGACACCGTCGCAGAACTGCGCGGCACCACCATGCGGGTCGACGAGATGCCCCGCCGCCTGGCGCGGATCGACGCACTGGAAACCGCCGCCGAGCGCTACCACGCCGCCGCCGAGCGGGTGGACATCCTGGACCGTGCCATGGCCACCGCCATGGAGCGCGACACCCTGCTCACCGCGGGCGCGGAGCTGATCACCGACCGGGTGGGCGTCATCGACGGCGACCCACCCCACATCCTGGTGGTCGGCTGGGGCAACACCGATGCGGCACGGGTGTGGGACGAAGCGCGGCAACAGTATCCGGAGCTGAGCGAGCGGGTGAACCGGGGCACGGTCGTGCGGGAACTGCGTATCGATTTCGACGACCAGGGCCGAATCACGGTGACGCGCGGCGAACTTCGGCATCCCGCCGACAACATCGTGCCGCCACCGGAACCCGCTGCCGCGCATCTGCACCCGCCAACACCCGGGGACCGCTTCCAGACCATCGCCCGCGAGGCTGATGAGCGTCTCCACGAACTGTCGCGGCAGACACTGAACCGGCTCGACGATATCCAACGCCGGACCGACGCAGCGTTCGACGACATCCTCCGACGGATCGGCAACGGTCCGGACGATGACGGCTCCGACGGGACGCCGACCGCGCCCGGGACCCCGGACGGTCCACCGCACGGCCCGGTATCGGACGCGAATCAGGCGGAGCCCGAGGGCTCCGCGCCCGCGCGGACCACCGTCGGCATCCCTTCCGACGGTGCTCCCACCGACGGCATCCCTTCCGACAGTGCTCCCATCGACGGCACGCCCACCGACGACGGCCCCAAGGGCGGCACACCTACCGACGGCACCCCCACCGACGACGGCCCCAAGGGCGGCACCCCGACCGACGGCACCCCCACCGACGGCACCCCCAACTCCAGCGAGGTGGACACCCCGGCCTGGGGCGACTCTTCCGCACCACGCGACGCGGTCGCCCCGGAGCCAACGCCGCCAATCCTGCGTTCGCTCGACGATCCCGCCGATTCGGTGCGAAGCCTGTTGGCGCAGACCGATATCGGCAGGCGGATACTCGCCGACCTCGACGCGGCTCCGCTGCGGCAGCGCTTCGACCACACGCACACCGACGGCAGGTCCGGCGAGACGCGGCGGGGGGATCTGTCCGTCGTCACCTACACCAGCGGCGTCGACCATGTGCGCCAGGCACTCTGGCTCGCGCACGAATCGCTGCACGCCGAGTACCTCACCGAGGGGCGCAGCGCGGTCGAGCGGATCCGGACCATGGGCCGGGACGAGTTCGTGCGGGCCATGATCGACGAGGAGGTCGAGGCCAGCATCCGCATGGTCGAATTGGCACAGCAGCTGCGGGAACTGGGGTACGAGATCACGGGCAGCGACACCGTCGCCCGGATCGAGCAGACCTACCGCGACGTCTACGAGCGTGCGGTCCGCGAGGCGTCGCTCGCTCCGTTCGCGCGCCGTGACCCGGATACGGCCGTGACCGCCGAGGCCGTCGACGATTTCGCGCGACGACTGGCCGGCGACGCCATCCGGCCGGAGATCGCCGACCTCGCCTCCGACGACGGCACGACCTACACCGACCTCTACGGCAGGGCCTGGGACGACGTCAACGCCGCGTCGCGTACCCGTCCCGGCGTGCCGCACCTGCCGACGACCGCCGAAATCGCCGACGGGATGCGCCGTTCCGCGCTCGACGGCCGGGCCGCCGAGCTGCGTGCGGCGGAACTCGCCACCGAGCTGCGGGAGGTGGCCGAGCGGGCGGCGACGACCGCCGAGCGCGTGCTGGCCGCCGATCCGGATATCCCACCCGTGCCGGACCCGACAGCGGATCGACCGGATCTTCGGCGGCAGGCCGAACAGCTGCGCCGACACCTCGAGGGCGCGCTCACCGACTCCGGAACTCCCGCCGACCGGCTCGCCGAACTGCGCCGCCTGGACCACGATCTGCGCACCCTGGCCGATCTCGCCGACCAGCGGGAACTGGCGTTGCGCGATGAGCGGCGGCACCTCGACAACCTCGCGGCCGTCGCGGCCCGCGATGTCCTCACCGCCGAGATTCCGGAGCGCGGGCGGCTGCTCGGTGACCACGTCGCCCTCATCCCCGGCGACCCGGGCGATCACGCGATCGCCGCGCCGGACCGTCTCGTCATCGCCGCACCACCCGGCGAACACCAGCGCGTGCTGGCTGAGGCCCTGCGCGACCCGGCGGTGGCCCAACAGATCTCACCGTCGGTCGCGCCGGAGGCGCGCACCATTCATATTGACGGGAACGGCCGGGTCAGCGTGGAAACCACCGATACCGTGCCGGTGGACCCGCACGGGCGGCCGGAGCCACGGGTCGACCAGCCCGACATCACACCGGGCCGGCTGGCGGATCAGTCTACGGCCGAACGCATCACGCGTCTGCGCGCGGTGCTCGCGGAGACTCCGGCCGGGCAATGGGCCAACGAGACTCTGGACCGCCACGGCGTCGCCTACACGCACCGGACGGGAGCTCCGGCACAGTACTACCCGGCCCGCAATACGCTGGTTCTCGACCCCGGTGCCACCGATGCCGAGCATCTGCTCGCCCTGACCCATGCCGCCATTCACGCCGACCTCGCGCACCGCGATCCGGTCGCCGTCCGGCATCGCATGCAGTCCACGCGCGAGGACTACATCCGCCGGATGCTCGCGCAGCACAGCCGGGCCTACGCGCTGGAGATCGTGGTGGCCATGCAAATGCGCGAGGCGGGCCACCAGCTGCCGGTGAGCCCGCTGGAGCAGGTGTACCGGGACGCGTTCGACCGGACGCGCGCCGATGTCACGCAGGCGCTGCCCGGCACGTCGGACGCCACCCTCGATCGGTTGGCCAACCAGGCGGGGTTGGAGGCGCTGCGCCCGGTGCTCGCGGACCATCGGACCACAAAAGCCGGTGAGTCCTACGCCGAGAGTTACGGCCGGGCCTGGGATGTCGCGCACGGCGTTCGCAGCTTCGCGGATCGGGCTCGGGCCGCCCTCGCGACGAGACCGAGCTCGGTCGAGGTACTCGGCGAAGGCAGGTCGCTGACCGAGCCACGCCGCACTGAACGGCTCACCTTCGACGACGGCACGGTGCTGCACCGCGTCACCATGCTCAACTCCCGGCATGCCGACGCCGAGCAGCTGGCCTCGCTCGTCGGCCGCGCGGTCGGGGCCGACGTCCCGCAGGTGTACCGCGACCCGCGCCGCGCGAATGTGGTGTACCTGGAACCGATGCCGGGATCGGTGGCCGGGGAGAAGTTCGTCGACGCCCACGAGATGTTCTTGGACGCGGCGGGCGCCCGGGAGCTAGGGCTGCTCGATGTGCTGACCGGAACCCCGGGCCGCGGCGACTTCGATTGGGTGCTCGCGCCCGGCAACCGCGTGAGCGGCATCGGCCACCACCTGAACTTCGGCAACCACCCGACCACCGGCGACGCGCTCAGCCCCTTCGCCCAGCATTTCCAGGTCCGCCTGCCCGACGGCACCCTCGAAGTAACCGATCACGCCCTCACCGCCGCCGAGCTGGAGGCCATCCGTCGCCGAATCGAGGCGCTGCGACCGGATTTCGCCGCCCGTGGCCGGGAAGGTTGGCACGATGCCGTGCTGGACCGGCTCGCGGAACTCGCCGATCACGCGGGTCCGGGGCACCCCGAGGGCATGGTCCCGGTCCCCGGGGGCGGTTTCGTCTCCGCGGACGGCGGAACGTATGTCAACCGCTACGGCGGCGACCACCGCCACGGCATCCTCGCCAGCGTCGACGCCGACGGCACCCTCACCCTCGAACTGCGCGCCGGACCCGCAACGGCGACGGGGTCGGAGATGTTCGCCGACGCCTGGCGCGTGCTCGGGGATCGGGTGCGGGCCATCGAGGGCAACTGGTTCGAAGGCGGCGGCAGTCCGCTCGGCGACAACCTCGCGACCTTCAACGCGACTCTCCAGGCGGGGTTCAGCCCCGAGGAGTCGGCCTGGTACACGCATACCGGCCAGCTCGCGGAGCGGTACGGGTTCACCGATGTCATCATCGACCGCAGACTGGATCTGGAAGGTCCGCTGGGTGAAAACCTGAGTGCCACAGTGAGATTCATTCGCCCGGAGAATGGCGCGGTCCTGCACGGGGGAACGCTGCCGGACGGCGAGGGCAGCACCCCGCTCTATCGCGGCATTCCCAGGAAACTGGAGAGCGGCATTCTGAATCCGGCGTATGTGGCGGCGCTGCGCGGCGACGCCATTCCGCGTGGCACCGAAAGCGTTTCAGCGGAAGAACATGTGCTTTCGAAGTCGGATGTCAGCGACTCCACCTCATGGACCCGTGATCCGGGGGTCGCCGAGGTGTTCACCAATGGTGACGGTCTCATCATGGAATGGCGGACGGGTGCACCGCCGGAGGGCGCCACCTGGCGGTTCAATCCGATCGAAGACTACGACCTGGCAATGCAATTGCAGCAGGTGGTCATTCAGGGCACCGTCAACGATGTGCGGGCCGTGCGCTTCGTCGCCGAGGACGCGGCACCCGAGGATTCCGGGGCTCCGCTGGATCCGCAGCCACTGTCCGACGGCAGCATGGACCCGGAGAACACCGACCTCGATGCGGGTATGCCGGATCTCGGGTCGGCCGCGCACACGCCGACCGGCCCGCAGGAATCGCGCACGCCCACGCTCGCCGACCGTGCGCTGACCATGCTGAAACGGCTGCTGGGCTCCCTGGCCGGGGATGAATGGGCGCTGCTCGCGCCGCGTGAGGTGGCCCAGGTCCTCCAGGACCGTTACGACGATCTGACGGTCTTCGGGGTCGAGGACCCGCAGGTGGACACCGAGGTCGTCCGCGAAATGGCCCGGACCGTCGACGAGACACTGCGCACCTATCCGGAGATCCGGCTGCGCCGCCTCGGAATCGGCGATCCACCCGACCAGAACTGGATTGCCTGGGCGGAGCCGAGAATCGGGTCCGACGGTCGGATGTACACCGACGCGATCATCCTGAATCGTGCGTACGCCGCGGACCCGCAGGCGCTGCGGGCACTCGTGGAGCACCGCGAGTCCGTCGGCTGGTTCCCGCCCGGGGTCTCCGAGAATCCGGTGCGGTCGATCCTGCTGCACGAACTGGGCCATGCGCTCGACAATGCCGGCAATATCGAGCATTGGGACCCGCGGACGCAGCGGGACTACACGATCGAGCGCTTGCAGGCGTACTACCGCGAGGAAGCCGGGGCATACGACCACGCGGGATTCGTGCAGTGGCTGAGCCAGTTGAGCGGTTACAGCTTCAATGGGAATCCGAAACTCCCGGAGAACCTGGTACCGCAGGAGGCCTACGCCGAGGCATTCGCGGCCCACGAGATCAACGGCCGCTACGCATCCGGGCCGGAGCGGGCGTTGTACTCCATTCTGGTCGATGCCGCCCAGCGATTCGCACAACCCGGATATGTACGCCCGACGCCGGGCAACTGGCCGGAACCGCTGCCGCGCCAGACGAATACGGCCATCGACACGGATGCGGGTCCGGGGCGCGAGCCGAATCCGATGTCCGCCGCACCGGATCCGGCGCGGAGTTCGCCGGAGCCGATACCGGCGCCCGATCCGGATCCGGTGGCGCACTACGACCGGTTGCTCGAACAGCACAAGAAACTGACGAAGGAACTGGAGTTCCAGCGCGCCAAACGCGATTACCGGTTCGCCCAACTGGGTGGCGGCAATCCGGAGCGGGCGCTCGGTACCGGTGAGTCGCTCCAGGCTACGCTGCTCCGGCTGCACCAGGAGACCGGATCGCAATCCGTCGACATCGGAGCACTCGGTGACGAGGGCCCGCTGCGAACCACCCGGTCGCCGGGGCCCGAGGAGCGCGCCTACCGAGTGGAAACGCTGTCGAAGCTGACCGAATCGTCGGAGCGGGTGCTCGGACTGCGCGAGCGGATTCTCGATCTCGAACAGCGGATGAGTGCGCTGGAGCGCGCCGGGGTCGACCGGGTGCGGCCGCCTTCCGAACTGGTCACGGCCGAACTCGCCCGGCTGGCGCAACAGCGGGCCGACGAACTGCTGATCACCAAACCCGGACGGCTCGCGCGCGATGAACTGGCCGGGCACCTGGGTGTACTCGACGACGAGGGCGTGGTGGACGAGTCGGCGCTGCGCCCCGACCGGCTCGCCGACACCCTGGCTCGGCTGCGCACCGACCTCCCCGACGAGCACCGGACCATCGCGGCTCTCGGTGACGTGGCGCACGAGGTGAATCTGGCGCACAACCGGATCGGGCGGCTCCAGGACGATATGGCACGGATCGCGGGGGAGTGGCGGACGCTCGCCGAATCCGAGGGCGCCCGAATGGAATCCGAGCGGGTGGCGATCGTGGACGGGGATCCGCGCCGGATCATCGTCTTCGGCCCACGCGATGAACTCGGCCATTCCCGCGCCGACCACGACCGGGCGCTCGAAGACGCGCTGCGCCGCAGTGCCGCGGTGGCACAGGCGCTCGTCGACCCGGACACCCGGCTCGAATACCGGCGAGTCCGGGCCGATCGCGACGGCAATCTGACCGTCGACGCGCTGCGGCCGCCCGAGGTGGACCATCTCACCGCCGGTGGAATCGGCTCGCAGCCCGGCGGTCGGTACGGCCTGGACCGCTTCGACAGCACCCGCTGGCGGGACGCCGAGGGGAACTGGCACGAAGTCGATCCCACGCGCCCGGACTGGACGGGCAACCGGGAAGGTGAGGTGCCCAAGAAGTACGAACCCCGGGACCTTCCGGAAGGCGTCAGCAGCTGGGCCGTGGACCAGATACAGGCCGCGGTCGTGGATGCGCTCGGCGTCGATCCGGCGACGGGGCGTCCAGCCGAGGCATTCAACCAGGATCTGTTGCCGCACTTCCCCGGCGGCGGCAGTCCCGCGGTGCCGGACGGCACGCCGATGTATGAGCTGCCGTACGCGGACGCGGTGTCCAACATCATGCGCGTGATCCTGGAAGTCGCGAAACTGAGCGGCTTCACCTGGTTCAAGGACTCGGATAATCCGGGCCGGATCCGTCCGGGGTTCAAGGGACATCCCTGGTTCCGGGATCGGCCCGCCGAGGTGCAGCCCATGGTGCGCGAATGGCGGCCCGAGGAGCACGCCGACGGCGCTGCTCGACCGCGCCCACCTCGGCATCGAGCCGACGGCGTCGTCGATGGCGTGCTGCGCGCCATGAACGAGTTCACCAGCCGTGACACCGATATGGGTGTGGCGGAGAGCATGCGCGAACAGCAGGAGGCCGCCGCGCGCAGGTGGGCGCGGGTGCAGGAATGGGCCGACGCCCAGTATGCCCGTTTCCGCGCCGACGACTCCGATCTGGACGCCATCACGCGCGGCCTCGCGGAGCATCGCGAGGCGGTACGGCGAACCCTCGTCGAGAAGCTGGCCAGAGCGCTGGGGCCCGATGCGGACGCGGACCGGCTCGCCACGCTGTTCTCCGACAAGATCAATGCCGCGATGGGCGTGGACCCACTGCCGCCCGCGTTCACCCGTGCCGAGATGGAGCAGATCAAGAACCATCTCATGCGGGACCGGCATCTCGTGTTGGATCCGGTCACCGGACAGCTGACGCGCAGCCCGCTGGACGCGGTCGCCGATGTCGCCGAGGCGTGGCACCGCCTGATCCAGGGCAAGCCCCTGCCGCCGGATCTGCTGCTCCTGCAAGATGCCCTCGCCGAATCCGCGTACCTGCGCGCGAATCCGACCGCGACCTGGCGCGAGGCCAATGCCCACGTCGCCGCGCTGGACGGATTCCATTGGGACGCGGCCCGCCCCCCGCTCACCGGCGACCGCGCGGGCATCCCCTACGAACCCATGCCCCTCCCACCACCCGCCTCCTTCCTCCCACCCCGCACACCGGAACATGCCACCGCGACAACCGAATCCGACGCTGCCACCGACAGCGCGACCGACACCACCACCCCGCAACCCGACGGCCCCACACGGCCGTTCGGCCCCGACGACCTGCCGACCGCTCAGCTCGATCAAGAAGAGGTAGCGACGACCCGGGCGGACCCGGACGGCCTGCCGACGGTGCCGCTGGATTCGGATGAGGTGCCGACGGTGCCGCAGGACTCGGATGAAGTGCCGACGGTGCCTCAGGACCCGGATGAAGTGCCGACGGTGCCGCAGGACCCGGATGAGGTGCCTACGGTGGCGCTCGACCCGGATGAGCTGCCGACAGTACCTCTGGACCAGGATGAGCTGCCGACAGTAGCGCTGGACCCGGACGAGATCCCCACGGGTCCGGTCGATCCCGAGACCGATGAGGGGCCCGGCCGGACGCCGGGCCCGGCCGGCCCGCAGGATCCCCCTGCCGACCCACCGTCCGGCCCGTCCACTCCACACGACGGCCACCGCATACCGTCGGCTGAATCCCCCCAGCCGCCGAGGCGAGGCTTCCGCTCCCACATCCCGCATCCACCACACGAATTCGAGGTCGAACTCCCCGATTTCGAAGGCATCGACCCCTTCGACCCCCGCCGATGGCTACACCCGGACCGGCCGAACCAACCGAATCAGCCGGAGCAGCCAACACACCCCGAGCAGCCGGGACAACCGGAAGCCCCAGACGCACCCGCACCACCGGCATCGCCCGAACCCCCGGATACGCCGGAATCTCCGGATGCGCCGGAACCTCCGGATGCGCCGGAATCTCCTGAACCCCCGGACCCCCCAGGGCTGCCGCAACCGCCGGAGCCACCCGAGCTTCCGGAGTTGCCTGAGCTGCCTGAGGTTCCGGAGCTGCCCGAGCTTCCGGAGTTGCCTGAGCTGCCTGAGGTTCCGGAGCTGCCCGAGGTTCCGGAGTTGCCGGAGCCGCCCGAGCTTCCGGAGTTGCCGGAGTTGCCTGAAGTTCCGGAGTTGCCTGAGCTGCCTGAGGTTCCGGAGCTGCCCGAGGTTCCAGAGCTGCCCCAACCTCCCGAGTTGCCAGGTTCTCCCGGGTCGCCGGACCTCCCGAGGTTGCCGGGGCGTCCAGACTTGCCGGGGCTTCCTGGTTACCCGGACGCACCCGGACGCCCTGACTTGCCGCAATGGCCCGACCTGCCTGAGCTTCCGGACCCGCTGCGGCCTTCCCAACCGCCCGAGTCGCCAGGGTCTCCCGGGCTTCCGGATCTCCCGCAGCGCCCCGAACTGCCGGATGTCCCCGAGCTTCCAGGGCGTTCAGACCTGCCGGGGCGTCCTGGTCTGCCGGACGCACTCGAACGCCCTGACCTGCCGGAGCGTGGCGAGTTGCCGGAGCCCCTGAATCTCCCCGAGCCGCCAGGACATCCTCAGTCTTCGGATCTGCCCGAACAGCCAGGTCTGCCGCACGCGCCGGAGTCCCCGGACACGCCGGAGCGCTATACGCGGCCGCAGTCGCCTCGGCCGCTCGGCGTGTCCGAGCCGCTCGGAGTGTCGGTGCCGCCGGAGCTGTCGGCGCTTCCTGGCTCGTCGGAACCACCCGCCCGCCCTGATGTGCCAGAACGCGGTGGGCCGCAGGGCCTTCCGGAGTCGCCGATACGTCCGCAGTCGCCGCTAGTCCCCGACCAGGTGAGCTCGGCGGATCAGCCGAACCTGCCGAACCAGCCGAACCTGCCGGACCATTCGGGCTTGCCGGAGCAGGTGAACTTGCCGGACCGGGCGAACCTGCCAAACCTACCGAGTTCGCCGCAGCCTCCGGGGCAGGCGCAGTCGCCGCGGCCGCTCGAGGTATCCGATGCGCTGGGATCGCCGGTGTCATCAGAGCGGCAGCCGGGATCGGAGCAGCTGTCGGGGTATCCGAAACCATCGCTTACTTCGCCTGCACTGCCGGTGGCGTCGGACAGCCCATCGGGGCTGTCGGCGGTGGATCGGCCGTGGCTGCCGCCCGCAGCGTCGGAGACCTCCGGGGCGGGTGATCGGCAGCGGATGCCCGGGCCAGGGGGTGAGCCGTGGGCCGCGCAGGTCGCGCCCGAGGAGTCGGGTCCGTCGATGCCGTCGCAGCCGCCGCTGTCCCCGGAGTCGTCGGCGCGGCCACCGTACTCGCCCGCTGCACCCACACCGTCGGTGCCGAGCGGCCCACAGCACGTCGCACCCGCACCGCCGTCCTGGGCGTCAGCGCCGGGGGTGCCGCCGGGCGGGCAGATGCCCTCCTGGCAGTCGCCCGCCGACCCGTACCTCACTGTGCCGGAACACGAATGGGGCCACGGAACGTCGGCGTCGACCCAGCCGCCGGCGGGCGCGACCGCCGCGCCGACGCCATCGTCCGGCTACCCGATGTCCCCGGCGATGCCGCCCATGCCGCCGCCGGGACCCGGATCCACCGGGGCGAGCCGAGGCCGCTCGGTGGCCGCGAACGGCCGCCGTCGAGCCGAGCCCCGCGGTAACGGTGGCGAGATCGTGGTGCGTCCGCACACCGGATTCGGTGTCTCGGCGAGCTTCGATCCCGCGAACGGTCGGTTGCAGGCCGGTGTGGCGGAGGCCCGGGAGATCGGCGGCGTCTACGGCGAACTGGGTGAGATCCCGGCGGTGTTCTACCGATTCGATGGCCGGTTGTGGCTGCGCGTGGGTGAGCACGTCATGGATCTGGACGACTCGGCGGTGCGGGCACAGTGGCAGCAGCCGGAGAAACGCACGGCGCGGTTCACCGTCACCGCCGGTGACCGGGTACTGGTCGATATCGGCTATCGCTCGATCGGTGGCGATCTCGATCTCGGCCTGTTCATCCGGGACACACTCGCGGATCCGGACCGCCGATCCCGGATCTTCACCGGGTAGCCGAGCGGCCGGTTCACCGGAACTTCGCCGATCCGTCGCCGAATGTTCGGGCACTCGAGCGAGTGTGGGCACGACGTCGTGTCGTCCCGATGGGCGGCCGCAACGAGAGGAGACACCGTGCGACTGGGTCCACCCACCGACGACGAACTGCGCCGGAACTTCGAGGCCGCCCTGACCTCGGTTCGCGAGGGCGGCGGTGTCAGCTCGGCGACCGGTCTCGATATGGAGACCGAGGGTGCGCTGTGGGCGATCGCACGCGCCCACCCGCGCATCGACGACGACCTGATCGCCACTGCTCACCGCGCCTTCGCCGGACAGCTGGACGGCTCGAACGCGGCCGCGCGCCGCGCCCGGATCGCGCACATGACCGCGCCGGCCGATCCGGATCGCGCATAGCGCACCCGGGATGACGCCGAGTGCGCCACCACATATGTTCAATGCCGACAGGTGCCGGACGAGGAGATGGCTGCGACGTGACGAGACCAGCGGAAGAGGCGCTCGAGGGGAGCGGTCTCGCGGGGGAGGGCCGGGTATCGGATGGCTCCGAGCAGGCCGCGGTGACCGCGGCGGTGCTCGGGGAACCCGTCGATGAGCCGGATATCGGGTTCACCCTCGGCGGGGTAGCAGCCCCCGAGCCTGACGTCGATCCCGCCACGCGGGCAAGGCAACTCACCCACCGCATCGCCCGGGAACTGGCCGCCGCGGGCCCGCGTGGCTGGCGGCGAATGGACGCCGTCTTCGCGCTCACCGTGGCCACCGAGGTGGTGCACGTCTTCTTCGCGACCGACGAGAGCACGGTCCGTGTCCAGCCGCCACAGTCGGTCCTCGAGCTCATCCGCGAGCACCGCGGGCTGGCGGCGCGGCTGGGCGACGGACCCTGGTGGCGAATGCTGGTGTCGCTGGACGATTCCGGCAAGCTGGAGGCCGACTACGACTATGGCGACGTGCCCTTCCCCGACGACTATCTGTTCCCGGCACCGGCGTACCGTGCCGATCTCGCCGAGTATCCGCGCACCCGGCTCCCGGTCTGGCTGGCTGCTTATGTACACCACGACGGTCGCCAGACCCGCTCGCCCCGTACGGCTTTCGCGCAGGCCGGTGCCGACCGGGCCGCCGAGGTCGCGGCTACCGTGGCCGACAACGATTTTCCCCCTTTCCCGCTGATGTGGGCCCGCTGGGCAGTGATCGCGGCGACCTTCGTGGGAGCGGAATCACAATGGGGCCCTAGAGTATTGCCGTCGCTGGCCTGGTTCGAAGGCGCCAAACGCAGCGGCTCCACCCTGTACGCCCTACCCGGCGGCCGCGCCGTGCTGTCCGGCGGCGTATGGGACGCGCCCACCCTGGACGCGGTCTACAACGCGGGCGCACCCATGCCCCGGTTCTATGCCGGAGCACCGGAGTGGGTGGCGAACCCGGTCGTGAACCCGCGTGCCGCCAACGGTCTGCTGTCCTTCTGCTACTGGTGGGAGAACGGCCACTGGTATCGCGGCGAGTCTCCATCCGCGACCGAACTCGCCAGCGCGCTGCCGGGCATGTGGACGGTCGAGACCGTGGTGGATCTGGTGTCGAGGCTGGTCGCCGAGCAGCCGACCGAGCAGCAACGCGAGTCGGTGGCCGCTCTGGTCTCGGCCGCGGAGGCGGCTGCGGTAACCCGGGATCATCTGGTCGAGACGTTTGGTGACACCGGTTCGTTCGATATCGACTCCGCGCTCTATCAGCTCACCATGGCCGGGGTGACCGTCGCGACCCGCTAACGGGCCGCGCGTGGTATCGATTCGCCACAGGCACAGGCAATTCGATGTCTCGACGGATCGTATTCACAGCTCGTTCACTCGCGGCCGTTAGCGTTTCGATGCCGTAGGTCGAGGTGAATGTAGGAGCGGGGAGTGGGCGAGACCGTAAATCCTTGGCCTGGGCTCAAACAGCAGGCGGGCAACGGGCTGATTCAGGTCGCCGAAGGGGTGGCGCAGGAGGCCGCGGGATTCGCCGCCGATGTGGCGAACGCACTCGTCGATATGAAGTCCTATGTCTCGAATCTGACCGAGCATACGGGCTTCAGCGATAACGGGCATTTGCAGCGGGCGCTGCAACTGGCGGGGAACTTCAATATCGAGGGTGGTCGACTCGCCGAAATCCTCGATATCTACCTCGATATGGTCAATTCGCTGGGCGAGACCCTGGTGATCGCGGGGAAGCTCTACGACAATGCCGAGCAGGATTCCGGGGACGCGTTCAACGGGCTGAAGCGGCAGTCCCTGGAGGATTCGCCGAACAGTGAGCGGCCCAGGTACATCGGCGAGGATATTCCCCACTGGCCGGGCGACGATCAGACGGCGGCCACGGCGTACGACAACCACTTCAAGAACCTCGAGGATCGGGCCGCCGCTGCCGGAGGCGTGCACGCCGCCATTACGCCCGAGAACCCGTACAACCACCTGCACGACGGTGCGTGGTTCGTCAAGGTACGCGAGGGCATCAGCACGTCCGCCGTTTCGTGCTGCTCCGGGGAATGGGGATGGTTCGCCGATCGCATCAGTGGCGATTTCGAGAATCTCACGGGTCGGCTGGCCCGAATGGAGCAGGACGAATCGTGGACCGGTGACGGCGCCAACGGCGTCATCAACGCCGCCAGGCTGTTTCAGGCGCAGGCGAACGACTTCTCCGCGGATCTGCGTGTCATGGCGGACAACCTGCTCTACATCGCGGGCTGGCTGCGCTATACCCGCGACAGCATGCCCGAACGCTGGGAGTCGGAGTGGGACAACAACCACGAGGACTACGACTCGGTCAAACTCGGATATGCCCAGGCGTTCGAGAACTGGTACGTCACCGGAATGCGCAACTCCAGCGCGGCCATTCCGAAACTGACCGACCCGACCGATCCGACCGCCGGCCTGGAGGATCCGGGCGACCGTGGCAACAACGGCGGTGACAACTCCGGCGGCGGCAACAACGGTGGCGGTGGCAACGGTGGCGGTGGCAACGGTGGCGGTGGTAGCGGTGGCGGCGGCGGTGGAAACAGTGGCGGCGGACTGAGTCCGGGATTCCAGAGCCAGATGGCCGCCCTGTCGCAGCAGGCGGGCAGGGACACCGGTTCGACCACTACGGCTGCGGACGCGCGGTACCAGAACGCGAATCGGACCACGCCGGATTCGCGCTACGGTCAGCAGCCGACCGGTCAGCAGTCCACCGGTCAGGACGGCCAGCAGGCCCTGCAGCAGTTGCAGAGCGCCATGCAACAGGGGCTGCAATCGGCCCAGCAGGCCGCCCAGCAGGCGCTGTCCCAGGCACAACAGTCCGATCTGGCCGACCGGATGGCGAACACGCCGTTGTCGGGATTGCCCGCCGCGCTCAACGACATTGCCAAGAAAGCCGGTGGCGGCGGGCCGAAGGGCGGTGGCGGCGCACCCGGTGGCGGCGGACCGCAGACCAGCCTCGCCCGGGACTCGGCGTCGTCGAAGCTGTTCCCGCGCGCCGCCCTGGCCGCCGAGGCGGCGGGCAGCTTCCGCGCCGGCGCGGCACCGGGGGCGGGCTCGCCCATGATGGGCCCCATGGGTCCGGCGGGCGCGGGCGGTGCGGGAGCGCAGAACCAGGGCGGCAAGGAGCGCAAGCGGCCGGAATGGCTCGAATCGGAGGAGTACCTGGAGGAGGCCATCGGCGCGCCGCCGATCGTGGCGAAACCCGTGGTGGAGGACTGATACCGGTGCACCGGACCTGGAATCTCGGCGGCATGGAGCTGCTGGTCCTGTGGGAGGACACGAATGCGGAGTATCTGCCCGCGCCCCTGATGTTCGCCACCGGTGCCGAATGGTGGGACGAACATCTGGCCGAGAAGGTGCGGGCCCGGGAGGAGTTGCGCGACCGCGATCCAGCCCTCGATCGGGTGGTGGCCGCGCTGCGCACGCCCGACATCCGCGTCGAGGTGCGCGGCCGGGACGGCGGTGCCATGCCCGGTTCGGCCGGAGCCATCCGGTGTTTCGGCGCCCGCTGCGGCGACCTCGGCTATCTCGTCACTCAGCGACCCGGTGAAACCCCGGGGCAGGCGGCGGGATTCACTATCGTGGAGTTCTATGCGGAGGAGCTCGCGCGGGAGGTGGTCGCCGCGCTTCCGGACATCGGCGCGGGCCGCGGCCGCGACCTGGTGCTGGCGCAGCGGGAGAGCCGCGATCAGACCGACTACGGGTTCGGATTGTCTCCGGCCCATGAGACCTACCACGGTTCGGCGATCGACCGTGCCGCCGAATTTCTCGCCGCGCCCGCGGCCGGCACCGGCACCATCACCGTGGCACAGGGCTATTCCGCCTACGGCCCCCGCGGTATCGCGCGGTATCGACTCGGCTGGCGTGACCTCGTCGACGACGGCCGCTACCTGATCACCGACGAGAATCCGCCCATGGCGGTGGCCGCCGACCGGCAGCGCATGCTCACCGCCATCGAGACCCGAATCGCCGAGGTGGCTTTCGTCCTCGACGACGAGCGGGTCTGACCGGACGCTCCACGCTCCTCGTTCTCGAAGTCGACGGACCTCTCACCCGCCGGGGCGCGCCTCGCCGCTGCACCGTGCGCGCCCGCGGCGCTCCGCGCTATGTTCGGTGGTCCGGTGCCTCGACGTCGTACTGCGTACACTTGTTGTTCACTTCATGGGTATCGCAGCGGCGCGGTTCCGGCAGGGGTAGGCGAGTCGGGCGCGCTCACGCTGCGCCACAGCGGCTTCGGGTGAGGGAGGAGCGATACGGTGGCCGAAGGCGACAATCCATGGTCCGGTCTGGCGCAGCAGGCGCGGCAGGGGCAGCTGCGCATCACCGAGACCGCGGCGCGGGAGGCGGCCAATTTCGCGGCCGACTCGGTGTATTCGCTGACCTCGGTCGGTACGTACGTGTCCTTCGTCAAGGAGCACAAGGGCTTCAGCGACAACAACCATTTGCAGAAGGCGCTCGCCCTCGCCTCCCGTTTCGATGCGCAGGGCCGTCGGCTCGAGGAATCGCTCGGCAAGTTCATCGACCTGGTCACCGCCATGGGCGAAACGCTCATGATCGCGGGGAAGCTGTACGACGACGCCGAGACCGACTCCAAGGCGGCGTTCGACGGGCTCGGTCCAGCCGCCGCGGAGCGGGACAGATCCATGCTGGGTCCCAGCCCTCGCTACGGCCAGATCGAGGTGCCGATGCCGGACGGGCGGAAGACGGCAGCGGAGATCCTGTCCTCGAACTACAGCGACGTCAAGGCGGTCGGCACCGGTGCGGACGACCCGAACCTGCACTTCGATGATCGTTACGCCGACCCGATCGACCCCGAGGACCCGAACGGCCATACCGGCCACTGGTTCCAGACCGCTCGGGAGGGCATGGATCCGCAGAAGGTGGCCAACAGCAGCGGTGACTGGCGGTGGATCGCCGACCGCATCGATGAGGATTTCGACAATCTCACCGGCAGGCTGGAACGAATCGAGCAGGACGAGCAGTGGTCCGGTCAGGGCGCGGCCGCGGCCATCGCCGCGGCCAAACGCTTCAAGGCGCAGGCCAACGACCTCACCACGGATATGCGCTCGATCTCGCGGAATCTGCTGTACGCGGCCGAATGGCTGTGGGGGACACAGCAATCGCTGCCGCGGAATGTGGCGCAGTACAGCCCCGAGATTCAGGAGTCGCTGGTGCAGTCCGCGATCCAGGGCTGGAAGCGGTACTACATCCCGGGCCTCACCGCATCAAGTCTCGCCATCCCGAAACTGGCCGATCCGACCGCCCCGCCGCCGTCGCTGGATCCAGGCGGTAACAACAACGGCGGCAACAACAACGGAGGCGGCACCGGAGGCGCTACGGGTGGCGGCGGTACGGGTGGCGGCGGTACGGGTGGCGGCGGTACGGGTGGCGGCGGTACGGGTGGCGGTGACCGTGGCCTGAGCGCCGACCTTCAGCGTCAACTGGCCGCCGCGCGGCAGGCGGGATTGCCCCCGGACGCGGAGAACGGATCGCCCCGTCCGAATACGCCCTCCCCGGACGCGAATCGGGATCCGCGAGGGTCCCAGTCCGACTCGCGGACCGGCGGACAGCAGGGTCAGCAAGTCGCGCAGCAGTTGCAGAGCGCCGTGGACCAGGGGCTGCAATCGGCGCAGCAGGCCGCGGAACAGGCCCAGCAGGCATTGGCCCAGCAGGCGCAGAACGATGTGCGGAACCAGTTGGCGAACGCACCGTTGGCGGGAATGCCCGCCGCGCTCAACGACCTCGCCAAGAAGGTGGGCGCCGGTGGACCGAAAGGGGGCGGCGGCGCACCGGGCGGCGGCGGTCCGCAGACTCAGCTCAGCGCAAACAGTCCCGCCTCGAAGCTCTTTCCCCGCGCCGCCTTGTCCGTCGATGCTGTCGGTACCGTCAGGGCCGGTCTCGCCACCGGCGCGGGCATGCCCATGAGCGGTCCGATGGGACCCGCGGGCGCTCCGGGTGCGGGTGCTCAGAATCAGGGCAAGGAGCACAAACGCCCGGACTTCCTCGATTCCGATGAGCATCTCGCCGACGCCATCGGTGAACCGCCGATCGTGGCGAAGCCCGTCGTGGAGGGGTGAATCGGTGGAAACGGAATCGGCGTTGCGCACCTGGACTCTCACCGATCTGGAGTTGTTGGTGCTCTGGGAGGACCTCGGTGCGGAATTCCTGCCCTGGCCACTGGTATTCGCCAGCCGCACCGAATGGTGGAGCGAGCATCTGGAGAACCTGGCCCGCACCCGCGACACCCTGCGGGATCGAGATCGTGCCGTCGACGAGGTGCTCCGGGCCGTGCACGCCCCCGATCTCCGCATCGCGGTGTTCGGACAGAACGGGTGCGATCCGCACGATCCGCACGGCAGTATCCGCATCCTCGGCGCGCGGTGTGGTGATCTCGCCTATCTGGTGACGCAGCTCCCCGGTGAAACGGTCCGGCACAGCAGCGGATTCACGATCGCCGAGTTCTACGCGAACGAACTGGCCGAACGCGTGGTCGCGGCGCTGCCGGATGTCGGCGCCGGGCGAGGCCGGGAGATCGTGCTGGCCGGACGGGACGACTCCGCCGAGGTGGACTACGGTTTCGGTCTTTCGCCGGCACACGAAACCATGGACGGATCGGTCGTGGACCGTGCCGCCGATTTTATGGCGGCGCCCGCGTCCTCCGTGGGCACCATCGACGTGGTGCAGGGGCGCTCCCGTTTCGGCCCGCGTGGCCTCGCCAGATACCGGCTGGAATGGCGAGACCTGACCGACGACGGCCGATATGTGATCATCGACGAGTACCCGCGAGTAGCCGTCGCCGCCGACCGCGGTCGACTGACGGCCACCCTGCACAACCGGATGGCCGAGGTCATGCTGGTACTCGAAGACGAACACGTGTGAAAGGCTGGACCAGCCAATGGGATACGACCCCGAACCCTTCCCGACCGAGTTCACGGCGTCGTCCCGGACGGGTTCGGTGGTGGTCACCACCACCGAACAGGGCCTGCCGCTCGGCATCGAGGTGGACCGCGACCGACTGCGTGGCGATCTGGGGCCGTTGGCCCGCGAGATCGTACTGCTGTGCCGCCAGGCGGCCAGCCGCGCCGGTATGGAACGGCGCGAACATTTGCGCGCCGCCGGGCTCGCCCCGGAACACCTGGCGCTGACCAGGCTGCCCACCGCCGAGGAGGTGGCGCGCCAGGAGTACGCCGACGAGCAGGACTACGAAGACGAACCGGATAGTTGGTTGCGCCCGGTCTGATCTCCGCGATACACCAGAAGGCAGGGAATGAGAGGGGATTCGCGTGATCGAGTCGATGGACGAGCTGCAGGCGCGGGTGAACGGCCAGCTGAACCGGCTGTTGGATTTGCAGGACGCCATGGTCGCGGTGCGGATGCGGGAAACCTCACCGGACGGCGCGATCACCGTCGAGGTCGACGGCAACGGCGGATTGGTCGACCTGGAACTCGGCACCCCGGTATCTCGGATGTCGCCGGAGGAGTTCGAGCGCGTCCTGGTGGATACCTGCGCCACGGCGGCGGGGCGGGTCTTCGCGGAACGGTCGCGACTGGTGGTGGACTTCAACGATGAAATGGCCACCGGGAAATAACCATTAGGCCGCCAGCTGTTAACCATGCTCGCCGGAAGTTCGTTGAAGATTACCTCGAACTGGCGAATCTTATTCTCGTAGACTACATTTCGAACGTAACTTGTTGACGGGAGCATTATGAGCAATCTCATTGCAACGCCCGACGCGATCCGCGGCTACGGGGATGCTTCTGCCGCCATGGCCGGTGCGGTGCTCGGCGCCGCCAGCACCGACCAAGCCGCCACCATTGCCGCGATCGTGCCCGTCTTCGGCTTGATCGGCCAGGATTTCCTGGCGGCTTTCGCCTATGCGCAGGCCAATCACTTCTCCTCCGCCGCGGAGCTCGCGGCCGTGCACGCCGGTACCGCGGTGGCCGCGTACGAGGCCGCCGGGACCTACGAGGCGGTCGACGCCGCGTCCGGCACCGATTTCCTCAACCTCAGCGCGCAGCTATGAACCCGGTCCCGACCTCCGCGCCGGGACCGCTGGACCCCACCGTGTTGGACGCGCTGCGCGGCACGGCCCTCGGGCCGCTGTTGGACCGGCCGGTCAACTCGATCCTGCAGGATATGGGCCTGCCGCAGCTGCCCGACCTGCCACCGGCCCCGCCGCTGCCCGAACTGCCCCCGCTGCCGCTGATCGACCTGGCCGCGCTCACTCGGCCGCTCACCGATCTGGCTTCCAGCTTCGGTACCGGCCAGCTCGGCGACACCGGCGGACAGGATCCGATACAGGCGCTGTCCGGGGTCGCCAGTGCCCTGCAGCAGGCGATGACGCTCGCCACCAGCATCATGCAGCTGGCGTCTTCGCTGTGGCAGGGTGCCGGCGCGGCCGGCGCCGCCGAGAAGGGGACAGCGGCTGCCTCGGACGCGGCCGAACTCCAGGTACAGGGTGCGCAGCAGAAGACCGTGCTGGCCGGTGCGGCGGGCACGGTCGCGACCGGCGCGGCCAGCATGGCGGCCATCATCACGAAGTACATCACCGCGCTGGCGGCGTCGGCGCCCTTCCTGGTGACACCTCCGGGCCAGATCTTCGTGCTGACACTGACCACCGAGACGGCCGCGGAGGCGACGGCCGTGGTCGCCAAGACCAGGGCCGAGCTGACCGGGCACAGCGCCTCCATGACCGCGGCGGGTGAGAAGGTGAAGGTCACCAACGCCCCGCAGGGCGTGGATCCGATGCAGCATGTATCGCAGCTGCTCGGATTGGTGCAGCCGTTGATGGGGATGGCCACGACCGGTGCGCAGACGGTCAAGCAGTTGCACGACATCAGCCAGCCCACGACGCAGCCCGAGGACGAGCTGCGGACCACCGAGACGGAGCCCGTCGGTCTCGCCACCCCGGAGGCCATGGGCGGACCCGTCGGGGCGGTGGCCGGACTCGGCGCAGCGGGCGCGGGAACGCAGCTGAGCCAGTGGTCCGGGGCCCGCGCCGCCGCCGGTACGACCCCCAGCGCGCCCGCCGCCGTGACCGAATCGACCACCCCGGCCACCCGCACGGTGGGAACGGGCGGTACGGGCATGGTGCCGATGGGTGCGGGCGCCGGACTCGCCGCGCGGGCCGGTGACGCCGACTCCGGCGATCACGAGGTACGCACCCAGCTGGTCACCTCCGAACACGGTGACGCCGTGGTGGGTGATATGGGCAACACCGCGACCCCGGTGGTCGGCGCGGTGGGGACGCAGACTCCGCACGTCGAACGCTGACCCTGTAGGATGCCGTCGAAGGGAGGGACAATGAGCGAATTCAACTTGGGCGCTGTACGTTTCGACAAGGACACGGCACTGTCCGCGGCGGCTGCCCTGGACACGCTGGCGGACAACCTGGAGGCCGCTGTGCGCGCGGAAGCTCCGGTGCTGCCGGTGGCGGCGGCCGGAGCCGACGAGGTCTCCGTGCAGGCGGCCAACACCCTGACCGCGGTCGGCGCATCCTTCACCACCCAGTCCGACCTCGGCATCGTGGAACTGCGCAAACTGGCCGCGGCCTTGCGCGATCAGGTGAGCACCTTCACCCGGGTGGAGGCCGACTCCGTCGCCGACTTCTCCGCCATCTCGACGCTGGGCTGAATCCGGCCGGTGTCGAATCCGGACGGTTCGCCGTCGACCGAGCGCACCCCCCATCGACCGGCGGGAGTGCGCTCGGTCGATCGGGCCGCCGCTCACCCGCCGATGACGAGTTCCACCGCGCGGTCCTTGGCGGCCTCGGCCACCTCGCCGATCCGGAATCCGCGGTCCGCAATATGCGCCAGCAGGTCCGGCTCCGGTGGCAGCCCGTATTTGCGCAGATAGTGCGGAACCGATCCGGCCCAGACCCATTCGCCGTCGGTACGGAAGTTCAACGGCACGTCGCGTTCTCGCGGCGCGAACTCGTCCACGTCGAAGCCGCGCGCGGCCAGCACCACGGGAGCCGCCTCCAGATAGGTGAGGACGGCGTCCAAGACGCCGGGGTCCACCGCCACCCGATCGGCGTGCGGGCGGCCGTCGCCGTCGCGCCCGTCGTACACCCGCGCCAGGCGGGGGCTGGATTGCCGACTCATCGGTCCGTTGCCTCCTCGATGAACCGCGCCCATTCGGGCAGCGGACGTCTCTGCTCCACCGCGCGGCGCACCGTGCGCCGTGCGCGCGGCACATCGGGTGCCATGGCGTCGAGCCAGCCGGTGGTGCTGCCCCACATCGCACGGACCCGGCGGGTCCGCTCACCCTCGCCGATCTCCCAGACCGGTGGGTCCTCGTCGACGAGATCGACACCGTCGACGACGTGGTATGTCTGACCCGGATACGCGGCCAGGACGAGCATTCCGGCGGCATCGCGCAGCCCATGGTCCATACCGCCCACCACCTCGAGCACATGGCGTTTCAACGGTCCGTCGATACCGTGGACGCCGAAAGTCATGGGGTGCAGCCAGAATCCGGGGCGTTCCCCGAGCAGCCGCAGCATCGCGCGCACCGCGGTCGGCACCCGTTCCACGCTCTGTGCGGCGGCGAAGCGGTCGATCGCCGCGTCGGATGCGCCGACGACCGAATTCCGGCGCAGTCCCGCCGCGAAGACCCGCTCGACGATTTCGCCGATCCGGGGGTCCGGATCCAGGTCCGGGGGTGTGCCGGCGGTGCGCGGCAGGATGAACCGGGCCCAGGACGGGCGCGGCCGCCCCTCGCGGTCGTACCGTTCCAGCTCCCGGCGCCGGCTTTCGACGAGCGGCTCCATCTCGGTGAACCACGCGGTGGTCGAGTCCCAGCGGCGCACCGCCCGGCCCTCGCCGATCTCCCAGACCGGCGGGTCGTCCAATGCCAGGTCCGCCCCGTCGATCCCGTGGAACAGATAGCCCTGATGCGCCGACAACACCAACATGCCCGCCGGGTCGCGCATCTGCTGCTCGGTCCGGTCGAGGAGCTGGCCGACGACACCGCGCTTCACCATGTCGTCGATACCGCTCTCGACGCCGAAATCGGTTCCGTCGAACCATAATCCAGGCTCGCCGCCGATCAGCTGGAACACCTCGTGCACGGCGTCGGGAACGTGCGCGACCTGCTGCCGGTCGGCGTATCGCGTGATCTCCGCCGCGGTGGCGCCCCGCACCGAATCCCGACGCAATCCCTGCGCGAGCACCTCCTCGAAGGCGGACCGGATCCGCTCGCGCGCTGCCTGCTGTGATCGAGTCATAACGGATACAACCTATCGAGCGCGAGGTTGACCGCCTCCAACCGGATATTGGGGAACATGCGCTGATACACCTCGAGCAGGTTGGTGCACGAAAAGCAGATCTGGAACCGCTCGGGCATATCGTGCGTCCGAGCGGACGGCAGGTCGATGACCAGTCGCAGGTCACCGGTGATATCCGCGGCGGTGAACGGGGTATGGGCCCGGCCCTCCCGAGTGGCCGCGGCCCCGGCGCGGGCATTGAGCTCGTCGATGGCCAGCTCGATGCGCAGTCGGGTGCGCTGCTCCTCGGCCGCACGGCCCGGCCGCATATCGGGAACGGCCGACTTGTGCACCTCCTGCGCGTCCTGAACGACCTGGTCCACCAGCTCCCAGGGCAGATCGGTGTCGTTCACCAACTCGTGCACCGTGGCGTCCCGGATGGTCCGGGGTGTGTAGGGGGTGCCGTTGGCGGCGGCTTCCCGGGCCGCCTCGCGGTTGTCCTCGACGAGGAACCGGTTGATCTCCAGCCACGTCTTCCGCACCTCGGCGTATTCGGCCTTGGCGGCCGTGTCCACCGCCTGGACGGCCTCGTTCAGCACTCGCTCGACATCCTCGCGGGGCAGGCCGCTGTACTGCTCCAACTGGTGCCGCAGCAGGTCCTCGAACAGTTTCGGTTCGGAGTCGTTGGCGCGGTCGGTGCCCTCGCCCGGGCGCGGCACGCCGGTTTCCGGATCGTAGGAGGTGGCGTGGAAGGTCTCGAAGACGCGCTGGCCCTTGGGCGGTCGGGGCGGTGCGTCCGACGCGGGAGCCCAGTCGTGGGTCACGCCGCTGTAGTTGAAGAAATCGGTGGCGGTGCCGGTTTCGGCGTCACGGTAGCGAGCGGTGGTGAGGGTGCGGTCCAGGGGGCGGCGGACCTCGTCCACGGTGGGGTTCCGCTGGGTCAGTTCCTGGACGGATCCGAAGCCTTCGAGGCGTCGCTCCCGGTTCTCGTCCCGCAATTCGCGGAAGTCCTCGCGCCGCTGCGTCGTGTCCGGGATATCGCGGGCGCGGTCGCGCGCCTGGTCGGGGTCGAGGCCGCGGGGGTCCTCCGGTCGGGTACCGGGTGCGAAACCGTCCGCGGTGGCGGGTGTCGTGGTGCCGTCCGGATGATGGGTCTGCCATAGCCCGTCCGGTGGGATGCGGGGCCGCCGGTTGCCGTCCGGACCGATCTCGGCAGTGGCGGTGTAGACGCGGCCCGCGGAGTCGGTCCAGGCCGGTGCCGTGGGCGCGAGCACGTCCACACCCAGATGCTCGGCCAGTCGGGTGGCGAAGGTGTTCGAACCGGCGTCGCAGCCGATGAGGCGGATGGGAGTGCTTCCGTCCCAACCGGTTCGGCGGAGCAGATCGCCGTACTGTGCGGGTGCGTAGCGGTCGTCGCCGATGCGCGCGTGCCCGTCCGGGGTGATGTGGACGTCGGCGGTGAAGCGATTCGGATCCGGCGGCACCCGGTGGGGCAGGTCGCCGAGGACCGGATCACCGCGATGGTGCGAGACACCGGCGGGAGTCGGCTCGGCGTAGCGCGTGGCGGCGGGCATCGCATCCGCGTCGGTGGATCGGATGTCTTGCGAATTCGCTTGGTCGGCAACCGATTCCGTCGCCTGCGTGCCATCGGGGTGATAGACGATCGCCATGCGGTGGTCGGGGCGCGGCGGCACGAACTGCGCCATCTTTCCGGCGTCGAGCGTATTGCTGGCTCCGGCGTCGATGGTGTAGTCGTAGTCGTCATTGCCCGGAGGGGGGAACTCGGTGCGTTCGGCCAGCTGGAACGGGCCGCCGGTGTCGCCGTAGCGGCGCTGAATCGCCTCCCACAGTTTGTCGCCGTCGATGTGCCCGCGGTCGCCGAGCCGGCCGCCGTTCTCGATCGGCTTCTCCGGCTTCATATCCCATTGCAGCTCGATCCTGCCACCGGGCGCGAGTGTGTTCGCCAGTCCGGCGGCCAGCGCGTCGTAGGCGGCATCGGGCAGTTTGGCGCTGACATTGTTGATGTAGATCCGTGCCACGTCGCCGGTGGTGCCGTCGCCGAGTACGTGGCCGCTGAACAACAGGTCACCGAACACCATGACGGTCCCCGGTTCGGTGAGCGGTCCCGGGTCGAGAATGCCGAGATTGCGGCGGCGCTGCCCGGCCACGGCGAAATCGGAGGCGAGTTCGGTCTTGATGACCAGTCCGGCACCGGATCGGTCGCCCACCGGCGTCATCTCGACGGCGAAGGCGCTGCGGCCGACACCGACGTCGATGGTGTGCGCACCGGCGACCGCCGCGGGCACGGACGGCCGCGGCTGATGCGGAAGCGGCTGGTTGTCCGGACCGAATACGTTCTGCGCCAAGGGAAGCCGATGTTGCGGTCGCGGCCGTGACAGGATCTCGACCGCGGCGGCGCCGTCGGCCGGATCGTGCACGATCACGGCGAACTCGAGGTTCAGCCCGTTCTCGGTGGCGCCGCGATTGGCCCGGTCGACCTGCCGGAGGAGGTCGCCGAGCGTGGTCTGCTCACCGTCGACGGTGAGCGCGCCCGTGGCCGGATCGAGGACGCCGGTGATGCGGCTCGGACCGATCCCGAAGGCGTCCGCGGCCTCGTGCATGCGGTGGAACGCCGCCGGACCGAGGGCGTCGCGGAAGGTGTCGGGCATGGAGTTGTGGAATTCGTCGATGGCCCGGTGCACGGCCTGGGCTCGATCCGGACCGCTGAGGGTCGGATTGTTGATCGCCTCGTTGATCGGATCGAGTGCCCTCAACAGCTCCGGCGTCTTCACGGTCTTGCGCGCGGGTGCGGCGGCGGGATCGTTGAAGATGGGGTCGAAGACGCGCCGCGCGAGTTCCTCGCGCATGCGCCCGTCGAGCGCGCGCTGCTCCGCCCGCACGACATCGTCGACGAAGTCGCCGCCCAGCAGGTGCCGGAGGCGGTCGAGGTGTGCTGTCGGGTCGAGGTCGGTATTCGGCAGGTTCTGGTCGATGGTCGGTCGTGCGCCGAGCACGTCGCGCAATTCGAGGTCGATGCGCCGCGCGAGTTCGGGATGCCGGTCGGTCAGGTGCCGCCGCACGGTGCCGGCGTGCTCCGGATGGTGGAAGCCGAGCTGGTTCACCAGATCGTTCAGATCGGTTCGCAGCCCCGGGAGTTCGCGCGACCGCGCGGGATCGAAGGTCGCGCGGTCGATCTGCGCGGTGAGCACCCGCAGCTCCGCGAAGCGGCCGTCGAGGTGCGGCGTCTGCTGGGACGGGCGATCGGCGATCGGGTCGATGTCGATCACCGGATCCTGCGACAGCCGGATCTCGGCCAGCTCGTGGGCGACCGCCCGGACGACGTCCTGATCGCGTGTCCGCAGCGAGACGTGCACCTCGTAGCCCGAATCATCGGGACGCGAGGTGAATTCCGCGACCGCGCCGTCGGTGGTGGGGCCGACGGCGACCGTCACGGTCCGGCCGTCGGGCAGCACGAAGTGGCGGCCCTGGTCCCGGTTCCACGCCACGCCCTCGGGCGTGATCAGGCCCAGATTGTTGCCGATCTCCCCGGACAGGCGCTCGGGCGTCAGGTCGGGCTGGCCCTCGGGGCGTGCGCTGCCGTCGAAGTCGCCGACCCGGCTCGCGGTGCCGTGCTCCGGTGAGCGGTTCGGGCCGCGGGTGCCCTGCGGCGTGGCGTCGGAGCCGCTCGGTCCGGGGATCGGCGTCGCGATCGGCACCACCGCTGCGGTGTCGACAGAGGTATCCGGTGAGCTCTGCTCGCGATCGACGGTGGTATCGGCGGACGCGAGCGTGCCGGGTGGTTCGACCCCGGTGCGGCTAGCCTGCATCGGTCCGGTGGTGCCCGGGTACGGGCCGCGATCCGCGCCCGCACGGGTCTCCACACCCGCCGACGGCCGATCGGCATCGGCTGTCGCCGGTGCGAATTGGCTTGGCGCACTGCTACCTCCGTCCAACGGAGGCGCGGTCGGGCCGTTGTCCGGGAGTGTGGCCGACGTCGCGTCGGAGGGTGCGGTCGACGTGGCATCCGAGGGTGTGGTCGGGTTCGCGTGGGAGGGTGTGGGCGACGTGGCATCCGAGGGTGTGGTCGGGCTCGCGTCGGAGGGTGCGGTCGACGTGGCATCCGAGGGTGTGGTCGGGCTCGCGTGGGAGGGTGTGGGCGACGCGGCATCCGAGGGTGCGGTCGGGTTCGCGTCGGAAGGTGTGGGCGACGTCGTGCCCGGGGATGTCGTCGGACTGACGCCCGGGGTCATGCCCGGCAGTGCGGTCGGGCTGGCGCTCGGCGGTGTAGTCGGGGTCGTGCCCGGGGGTGTGGTCGGACCCGCGTTCGCTGGGGTGACGCGGCTCGCGCCGGTCGAGTCCGCACCGCGCGCGCCGCTACCGGACGGGGAGGATGTGGATGCGGTGGTCGACGTCGGTGCCGACGCGGTGGTGCCGGAGGTGCCCGACGCGCTTCCGGCAAGACCGGTCGGTGCGCCACCGAGGGGTGCGGCCGGACCCGCGCCGACGGGTGCTGTCGATGCCGCCCCCGTGTCGGCCGTCGGGGACGTGGATCCCGCATTCGTCGCGGGCGCGTCGATGGCGGAGCGCTGGCCGGGCTGCGATTTCGAATTGTCCGAGGTATCCGAGTTCGAATGGGGGTCGTCGGAAGCGCCCGAGGGCTCGGTTCCGTCGCGAGTCGAGTCCTGTTCACTCGTCGCATGATCCGAGTCGGTCTCGCCGCGCTGCGAGTCCTCGCGACGGTCCGATTCGTCGCGATTCGAGGACGAATCGGAGTCCGATCCGCCCGGCTCGCCGGCGGACTTGTCCCCGGCCCGCGTGCCGTCGTCCGAGGATTCCGAATCGGCGCGGTCGGACCGCCCGCCCGCATCCGCGTCGGCCTCCGAGATCGATCGCCCGGTCTGCCCACCGCCGGGGGATTCGCCCCCCGAACTCGAGGTCTGATCACGGCCGGACCGGGATGCGGAATCGGTGCCGGTAGGGGCGTTCTCACTCGACCCGGCCGGGCGCAGGGATGGACCGTCGCCCGATGTGGTGCTACCGGAGTTCGCCCCCACGTTCGGCGTAGTGCCGCCGGTGGTGCCGGGCTCGCCGTCGGTGCCGGTCGGGCTGGTCGTCGTGTCGGTGCCGGTCGGGCCGGGCGTCGTGTCGGTGCCGGTCGGGCCGGGCGTCGTGTCGGTGCCGGTCGGGCTGGTGGTCGGGTCGGTACCGGTCGGGCCGGGCGTCGTGCCGCCGGGGACCGGCCCGGTGCTGCTGCCATCGCCGATGGTGGAGTCCAGGGGCGCGCCGGAGAAATCGGACTTTCCGCTGAACCCGTAGAGGGCGCTCGGCCCAGCCCCCGACAGCGCACCGCCGGTGAGCGAGCGCGGATCGAAATCCCAGTTGCCGGTGAGGGCGCCGCCACCCAGCCACGCGGCCCCGGCCCCGGCCGTGCCGGCGGTGGCGCCGGTGAGAGCGCCGTTCAACGCACCCTTCCAACCGCCCATATCGGTGGGGAGAAGATGACCAGCACCGAAACCGACGCCGCCGCCCACCCCACCGGCGAAGGCGGAGACGAGGGCGTTGATGCCGACCTTGTTCCAGTCGTAGCCGTCGATACTGCCGGTCTGGTTCTGAATGGCCTGCACCAGCAGCTCTTCGCTGACGCCCTGCACGGTCTCGACCAGCGCCTCCTGGCCGATCTCGTAGACCAGTTTGGGGAGAACACGCTGCAGCACCGGCTTGGTGATGTGCCTGCCCAGGGTGGTCGTGATGCGCAGGGCCAGCCGTTCCGCGAGCTTGCGGAACGTAATCCGAGCCATGGCGAAGATGGTGCCGTGCAGCAGTGGCGCGGCGGGCCCGGCGGCAGCGGCCCAGGCCAGTTCCGCCAGCAGCCAGCCGCCCGCGATGTAGAAACTGAGTTTGGCGGCCTGGAGTTCGTCGCCCATGCCGTCGGCGGCCGCGGCGAGCGAACGGTAGTGCTCGGCGAGTTGCCCGATGGACCCGTGCTCCTCGGATCCCTCGCCCTCGCGCAGTGGTTTCAGCCACTCCAGGATCTTGTCGCCGCCGGTACCGTCGGGGTAGGCGTCACCGACACCGCGAACGAGATCGTCCAGATCGTTCAGGAGGGCGTCGACCTCATCCGCGACGGCCTGCAAGTCGCGGCCCATCTGCCACATGAGGTCTTCGTTGCCGTGCGGCCAGTCCGCTCCGACCAGCCATTCCAGCCACTCCAGCCATGACGGAAACTGAAGTGCCACACATATCCTCGGACGGTGTCGTGTTGATCTCGGCGAGATCGACTGTGCCACAACGGGTAGGTGAACTCAACATGAACACCGTTAGTGATAGCCTCCCGACGGAGGAGATGGCATGGGCGAGATTCCGGGAGCGCGACAGGAGCTCGACCGCCTGGGTCAGGCCCTGCGTGCGCAGCTCACCGAGCTCGTCGCCCGGCTGACCCCCGAGGCGGCCGATGATCTCTTCATGCCCGCCGAACCCAAGGTCGCCGACTGGCGCGAGCCGGAAGGGTACCGATACTCGGCGATCGTGCGTGGGACGCGCTCGGCGGATCCCGGGAGCGTGCTCGACCGCGCGAGCGAGCTGCTGACCGCCGCCGCGTGGCGCGTTTCCGGACCGGAGGACTCCGACGGGCGCGGCGCCATGGTGCTCACGGGCAGCCGTGACGGCATGACGATCGAGATTCGCGTCTGGGCGGACGCTCCCGGCGTGCTGTACAGCGCGCACACTCCCGCCGTCGCGCTCTACACGCCGGAACCACCGGAAGCGCCCGAGCCGGTCCGCACACCGGATACGGTCACACCCGGCTATGTGCTGTGCTATGAATGCGACGGTCTGGGCTGGTGCCCGACCTGCGGTGGGCAGGGCTGGATCACCGGCGCCGACGGCGACCAGCAGCCGTGCCCGGAGTGCCTGCGGCAGCGGGTCTGCCCCATCTGCCGCGGCGCGGGACAGCTGTACATCACCGACCTGCGACCGGAGGAGCGCGCACGCTACGCGGAGCTGCGCGACGAGCCGCAGTAGGCTGCCCGGTGCCTGGTCGTCAGAGGAGGGGAGTGCCCGTGCCGGATGTCTTGCCGTTGGCGCGGACCAATGCCGAGGCACGGCTGTTCCTGGATCTGCAACCCTGCCCGGAATGCGGTGCGGGCAGCTGCGTCTTCCGCAGCGCGGTGGTGACCGTGGACGGTGTGCTGGCCAGCCGCTATTCCGGCGACTGCGGACAGTGCGGTGCGCATCGGGTGTACGAATTCCGGCTGCCCGACGTGGTGCTGCCGCCGCCCGCCGATTCGGTGCGATTCGGTGCGGAGGATCCTTCGCAGCTGCTGGACCCCGGTGTGTGGCTGTGGTACTCGGATATGTGTGCCCGCCGGGCCCCGGCCGATGGCGCGGGATTGGACGGTCGGGCGCGCCGCACCGCCCGGCACACCCTGGCGACAGCGCTGGCGGCGGTCGACGAGGTGCTGAAATTCCTGCCGCCGAATGAGAACCGGGTGCCCGCGACGGCCTTCTTCTCCGCGGATGGCCGAGCGGTATACGCCCGGGAGCCCGGGCGCTTCACCCGCGAACGGCTGACGGCCGTCCGCGATCAGTACGCCGCGACGCTGGTGCGCTGGTAGCGTCGCTGCCTTCTACGCGGGAGCGCCGCTCGTCCGCCGCTGGCCGGGCGGCGATCAAGCGACGCAGCCGTGGCGATCATGCGCGGCAGCCGGATCGAGAGACGTAGCGGTGGTCGAGCTACAGCTGAACTTCACACTGGATCGTGCCCGGCCCGCCGTGGCTCGCGGCGCGCTGCGCGGGTCGCTCGACCGCCGCCGCGTCGATCGACGTTCCGCGTGATCGTCACCAGGACCGGTCGGTCGCACCGGGATTTCCTCGGGAACGCCACTCCTCGTATTCCTCGGCATCGGCGTATGTCGGGGCGTCGGCTTCCCGGTCGAGCCGTTCCCGAGCGTCCGGCGGTGCCATGGACGCGTCGGGGATGGCGGGCCGCTGATCTTCCAGATCGGGCAGTTCCTCGAGCAGTTCCGACAGCTTCGGCATCCTGGCCCGCCGATCCGCCAGCGGCCGCATCAACTCCTCGGTCTTGCGCGCCGCCTCCGCCGCCGCCTTCTGCGCCGCACTCGTGACCGCCTTGGCGATCTCGGCATACGACAACTCGCCGACATCATCGGCGAATCGGGTAGCGATCACCGCACCATCGGCATTGACGGTCACGGTGACCCGTCCGCCACCGGCCGTCGCGGCGGCGGTGAGCCTGGCTCGCTCCTGCGCCGCCGCCCCGATGGCCCGCATCTGCTCGGAGAAACCCTCCAGCAGGGTCGCCGCATCGCCTTCGCCGTACACACCTCCTCCTAGAACCGGCCGGTATTGCGCTGTTCCATCAGCCGCAGATTCTGCGCGGCCTCGGTGAGCCCCTGCACCAGATTCCCGAACGAGCTGGACAGGTTATCCGTCCCGGTAGCCATATTCCGACTCCCCGCCACGAACCCCTCATCCCCGTCCGCGAACTTGCTCCCGAACTCGTCATCCCCCCACGCGGCCTGCCCCGCCGACACCGCCGCCCGCGCCCGCCCGGCAATCCCGGACAACCGATCCCGAATATCCCCCGCGATATCCGCGACCCCGTCGACCCGGTCCGGATCGACCTCAACCCGCTCAGCCATGGATCCCCTCCGAGGTTCCGGCAGCCGTCCGCTGCGCGCGACAACACAGTGAGATCGACTGTGCCACAGCCGGTTGGTGACCACAATATGAACGGAGGGTGACGCACCGAACGTCCAAGCGGCACATCTCGGACGGGGCAACGCGGCGATCCGACGAATGCGGTGCGAAGCGTGGAACTCTCGGTCCGGGGGCGTTCCGCTGGAGTGGGGCGGCGCGCGGACTGCTGTTAGATTGACGCGGACCGGTCGGCATTCCGGCGGGGATCAAAGGTAGGAAGTCCGGTCGCTGGCACGGCGGCGGACCTAGGGGGAGATGCGGTTGCGGTACCACCGGCTTGCCGCCGTGGCGCTCGCCGCCACGGCCATTGTTTCGGCCGGGTGTTCGGACGGAAACAAGGATCCGGCCCGGGATTTCGGTCCTTATCCGGCTCAGCGCATCGACGGCGACTATGACGACCATCCCAGCAGGGCACGCGGGATTCTGGTGGAATCGTTGCGCCTCGGGGAGCACTTGGCCTATGCGAGTGAGATCGATCCAGTGCTTACCGAGGGGCGTGGGGGCGGGGTCATCGCCGACTACCGAGGCGTGTCGAGCATGATCTCCTCGCCACAGCGGTTTGCTCTCGACGACTTTTCCGTGCTGGGCGCCTACGGGGCCATAGCCGCAGACAAGGGATACGGCGGGGACGATCAGACCGAGACCATGCTCTCGATCACCCTCATCGCGCTGCCCGACGAGAAGTCCGCTGCTGCTGCGGCCGCCGCCATGGCCCGGGCCGACTTCGAAACCAATGCCGACAACGTGCCGGTAACGGTAGACGCGTACCCGGCAGCGCTCAGTCACTGGCGGCCAGGCGTGCCGACCATCGGTAGCTGGCTGGCCTGGAAATCGGTGGTCATCCGGGTATTCGCGCGGATCCCGGAGCCGAACTTGGAGCAGCTCGTGGATTCGGCGACCCGGGCCTACGGCAAACAATTGGCTGACCTGGAATCGTTCACGCCGACGCCGGAAGCAGACATTCCTAATCTGCGTATGGATCCGGACAAGCTGCTGCCGCGACTGATCAAAACTGGCGACTACACGCCTCACGACCGCCTGTTCGCCGTCTATGGGCCGCGGGCTTATTCGCTGTTGGTCGACAATCCGGCCGATGCGCTCGCGAACTACTCCTCGCGAGGAGTCTCCTCAGTCGCTGTGTCCGACAACAAGTTTTTGTTCCAGCTTTCGGACTCGGCCCAAGCGGCCGATGTCGTTGCGTATTTGGCTTCGGTCGATGACGGATTGGGATACGTCCCGCTGCGGGGGGTCTCGGGAGTTCCCGACATCACCTGTCACCGGGCCACGCAGCCGTCCACAACTCAGAAGGAAGCCAGACGGTTCCGCTGTCTCATCGCACGCGACGAGTTCGTGGCACAGGTCTTCAGTAACCAGGAGACCGATGTGCGGCAGCTGGCGGCCGCTCAGTACGCCGCTCTGGGAGAGGGAAGCGCATGAAACCGCTGGGCCCCAAGGACCCGCGTATCTTGGGCCGAAACCGCCTGATAGCCGTCATCGGCCAGGGCGGCATGGGCCGGGTACTGCTCGGACGTGCCCCGACCGGCAGGCTGGTGGCGGTCAAACAGATTCACCGGCACCTGGCCGGAGACGCTGACTTCCGTGCCCGATTCGACCGGGAAGTTCAGGCCAGCCGTCGAATCGCCGGAGCGTACACCGCCGCTGTGGTGGACAGCGACACCACGGCCGAGAACCCCTGGCTCGCAACCGAGTACATCCCGGGCCCCGCGCTGAAGACCGTTGTGGAAGAGTGTGGGCCGTTCAACCTGGGCGGCCTGCGGCTCCTCGCGACCGGGCTGGCGTCGGCACTGGTGGAGATCCATCGTGCGGGCCTGGTGCACCGCGACCTCAAACCGGCCAATGTGCTGTTGGCGGCGGACGGCCCGCGCGTCATCGACTTCGGCATCGCGCGAGCCTTCGAAGGTGATCAGCAGTTGACCGCGACTGGTTCCGTCATTGGTTCTCCTGCGTTCATGTCTCCCGAGCAGGCGGAGGGTCGCAGCTTGACCTCGGCCGCCGACGTGTTCTCCGTCGGGGCGATCCTGGCGATGGCGGCGCGGGGCAGCAGCCCGTTCTCCGGTACGTCCACGCCGCAGATCCTGTACAACGTCATGCACTCCGAGCCGGACACCACCGGGGTGCCCCCCGATATGCGTCCACTCGTCGACGCATGCCTGGCCAAAGATCCGGCGCAACGCCCCACTGCGAAACAACTGCTCGAGGCCGCGGGCCGGATCGCTGCCGAACCGATGTGGCCACCTGCGGTGCGTGAACAGATAGCGCGGCACCAAGCCGAGACCGACTGGTGGGTGGAGAAGGCCGCGAAGGAGTCTCGGCACCGCGACCGGTTGGCCGCGGCCCGGCACCGTCGCCGACGCTCACTCCGCGTTGCGGCCGCAGCGGCCGCCAGTCTGCTGGTGGTGGGCGGTACCGCGGCCACCGCGCGGGACCTGGCGAGTCAGCCGGGGCAGGCCGTACCCATGACCGACCCGTCATTGGCGCTCAGCGCCGAGGAGCTGCGCCTGCTGGATTTGTGCGCACTGCTGGAAGAACCGGTGATCGGGGAGCTCGGGACACTGGAAGACAAGGCACCGGATAATCCTGAGTTGTGCAACACATCCGTCACCGATGACGCGGGACAGGAGTTCTGGCTCAGCCTGTACTACGGCTGGCCCTGGGGTGAATCAGCGGCGGTCCCAACCGGAACCACGGTCGCATGGATGCCGATCTTCAAATCGGAACAGCAGAACTCTCAGACCTGCTCTCGCTCGGTGGCGGTACAGAGCGGCGCTCCCGTCGTGCTCACCTTGGAGGCGTACTCGGTGAGCGGCGAGGCGCCGTGCGCGGAGATAGGTCAAACCGCTCTGATCGAGGTCGTCGAGCGCCTTACCGTGAATCCGCCACTTCGGAACCTCCCCGATGACTCGGTATTTCGGATCGATCCCTGCGGGATCCTCGATCCGCAGCTTGCTCGGAACACCGCCGGTGATCCCGGAGAGAAGGTATCGGGCGATCCACACCGGTGCTGGATATACGGCAGCGACTTCCTCATAGACTTCGAACTGCTCGAAGAGGGGCGCCCGGATCGAGGCAGTCGCACGCCGGTCCAAATGGCTGACGCCACCGTGTACATGTCGGACGATGAGGCCAAAAACGGCTCATGTGACTACAAATACATGGTCCGGCTGCTCGAGGGGACCAAGGCCGAGGTAGCGAAGGTCAACGTGGCCAGCTGGGCCCGTGAACCGGGAGCCTGCGAGCGTGGCAAACAGGTGATGACCGCCCTCGTACCGAAGCTCGCGAAATGAAGTTACAACCACTCGCACCGGACGACCCGAACCATATCGGTCGGTACCGACTTCAGGGAGTACTCGGTTCCGGCGGCATGGGAAGAGTGCTGCTGGGCATCGGGCCGGACGGTCGCTTCGTAGCGATCAAACAGGTGCACGCGCACCTCTTGGACGAGGCGGAGTATCGCTCTCGGTTCCGGCGCGAAGTCATGGCGACGGCCCAGGTGTCCGGCGCGTTCACGGCCCCGGTCCTCGATTTCGATGTCGACAGCCCGACACCCTGGCTCGCCTCGGTCTTCGTGGTCGGCCTGCCGCTGGACAAGGTGGTTACTCAGCACGGCCCACTGCCGGTGCGGTCCGTTCGAATCCTCGCGGTCGGTCTGGCGACGGCTCTGCATGCCATTCACGAGACCGGGCTGATCCACCGGGACCTCAAGCCCGCCAATGTCATGCTGGCGTCCGACGGTCCTCGCGTCATCGACTTCGGCATCGCGCAGCCGATCGAAACCACGAGCGAGCTGACCGAAGCCGGTTCGGTGCTGGGCTCACCGGCATACATGTCGCCCGAGCAGGCACTGTCGCAGCCGCTGACACCGGCCAGCGACATCTTCTCGCTCGGCTCCCTGCTGGCGATGGCGGCGACCGGAACTAGCCCGTTCCAGGCCCCCTCGCTGGCCTACACACTGTTCAATATCGCGCACGCCGAACCTGATCTGGAGCGGGTGCCACCGGAGCTGCGCGCACTGATCGCCGCCTGCCTGCACAAGAATCCACATGCCCGGCCCACGCCGACACAGATACTCGACCATCTCGGGCACTCATGGAGCGATGAGAGCCCGTGGCCGATGCCTGTGCATGCCGATATCGATCGCCTAGCCGGGCAATTGGCGGGGATCACTGCGGATCCCGATGCGACACAGGTTATTTCCGCATCGGGCCGGACGCGCGGGACGGCACGCCTCGCACCGCGTTCTGGGGCCCGACGGCGATCCAAAGTCTTGTTCGCGGCGTTGGCCGGGCTCGTCCTCACGATGGTGGCGGCGACCGCCGCGGTCTGGGCTGGTCGCAGCGCCGATACGGCCACGCGGGATACCCTCACTGCCGTCCGGGAGGCAGATACCTGCCGTTGGATCGAGCAGGCGCTGGGCTCGACGATCCCGGCGGAGGCGGCAGCCGGGTGGCCGGTCCAGGTCGCCGAGTGGTCCTGGGCGCCGACATCCAGTTGGGGATGCAGGGCAAGCACGGGAACACGAAGCCTGACAGTCGAACCCGGGACATTGCTCGATTTCACTTATTCGAAACCCACGGGTTCCGAGATCGACGGCAGGCCGGTCATGGCGTTCGATAGTGAGAGCAGGTGCCAACGTGATCTCGAACTCGGTGAGGCAGGTCGGAAATGGGGATCGCAGGTCTACACGCTCCAGGCCGACAACTGTGCCCTTGCCGAGTTCGTGCTCTCCCGGGTGATGTCGGCTCGCAACGCGATCCCACGTATGCAAGACATAGCGCAATCCCTCGCACGCGTTGACGCCTGCACCCTCTTGGGACCCGACGAACTGAATCCGCTCCTCGGCGAATTGCCGCCAGCCCCTGCGGAGTCCGACGCGCACTCCTGTCTGTGGACCGGCCGCTCGGACGTTCGCGTGAAGCTGCGCCAGTACGAACCCGACGAGATGTCCGGCCACCCGATCGACCTCGGTGACGGGCTGTCGGTACTGAGCCCCTCACAAGAGTCTTCGTACGGCTGCACTCGCATCTACCCCTATCGTGAAATCGGGGGTCGGACCGAGGTTCTGGAGGTTTACGCCTCGGGCGCGTACAAGGAAACGGAAATATCCTGCGCAACAGTGGAATCTGTGATGCGGTCGGCCGTCGGCAACTTGCCCGCGTGAGTTCCCGCAGACTACGGCAAGTCGAATTCGCTGCCCGCCAACGCGGCGGTGAACGCGGCCCACGCTGCGCCGCTGAACCGCAGCGCGGGTCCGGAGGGGTGCTTCGAATCGCGAACGGCGACTTGTTCATTGGTGAGAAACGCGACTTCCACGCATTCCTTGCCCATGGAGCTGCGTGTGCTCTTGTGCCAAACAGCCTGAGCTAGATCATTGTTCACGTCATGAACTCCTTCAACCGTTGCCGGAGCAAGGTTCGACTAGCGACGACGTCCAGAGCGGCATGGTGGATAGTCGCCCAGGCCGCGCTGTACTTCTGAACCTGCGACCTGCCCTCAAGGTACAGGTCGCCGGTGAACCCCTCCACGTAGACAACGGTCGGGTCGGCCGCCGTGGACCCGCCGTCAGCGCCGTAGCCCAGGATGACGAAAGGCCCGACGGGGCCGCCAACTGGGAAGCCCGCACTGAACGGGAGGACACGAATGGAGACGTTCGGTGAAGTGCTCAACTCCGCCAGGTGGCGCATCTGAGCAGCCATGGTCACCCTGTCGCCGACCCGGGAATGCACGACTGCTTCGTGAAGCACAGCATCGACTACAACCGGTGATGCCCTTCGGGTGATAATCCGCTGACGCTTCATCCTCAGTTCGATACGCCGGACTTGCTCTTCTTCGGTCGCGTATGGGAAATAGATCCGATCGAGAACCCGCGCGTACCCGGCGGTTTGCAGCAGCCCGGGCACCAGGTCGGGTCGGTATATCTCGAGGGTGCGAGCTTCGTTCTCCAGCTCGATGTACACGTTGAAGCTCTCCGGGATGAGATCTCCGAAGCTGTGCCACCAGGTCTTCTCCGCACCCTGCTTGAACATCCCAGCCATGGCTGCGGTCTCGTCGTCGGTCAAACCCAGACTCCGGCACACGAGTTCGATATCGCGCTGCCGTAGACGGCCGACTTCGCCCCGTTCCAACCTGGACTGGGTGCTGACGCTCCAATCAGCCATCGCCGCGACCTGGCCCTGACTGAGATTCTGTGCCTCGCGTGCTCTGCGCAGGTACCGACCCATCTGCCGATGCGGCAGTGACGGTGTGGGCTTCTCGGTGACCATCGAAACTCCCATTGCGATTGCCGAACTGAGAAGTGCTTGTTCTCAGTCTGGCAATCCACCTGGGATGACACGCCGATCTCCAGAAATTCTCTGTTCGGCATTCTCCGCGCCGTTGTGAGCTGTTGTGCTGGATCCCTACTCACACAACTCTTCTCGACGCTTCAAGGAGTGGCCATGGTTCTCGACTCGTTGCAGGTTCTGCTCGTGGTCTACAGCGGTCTGGCGGTCGTGCACGTATCGCTGGTGTCGATGGTCAGGCGGCACCGGCCGAGGGATCCAGAGGTGGAGAAGTGGACCGCCGCGGCGATCATCTCCCGAGTGCAGCACGAGGAAGCAGGCGCATCGCGATGAACACCGCGAAGTTCGAGCATGTGGAGAGCCGCACGCACGAGGTGGCCGAAACGCTCTACCCCATCTACGAGTGCCGCGTCGATCCCGGCCCCCTGCCTGTGAACACACGCAACAGTGCGGCGGTCGCCCGGCTCCTCGAACGCATCCACGGCGACTGCGTCACCGCGTGGTGCCGTCCCAAGCAGCGGCCCGCGAGGCCCTCGACCCGTTGGTCACGCCGATACCGGAGTGGCGCTGTCCGATTCCCGCCGCCGAGATCGAAGCGGCTGTCACAGCCGTCGACAAGGCACGCGCCGCGCTGAAAGCCGCCGAAGCCGCGCACCGAGAGCGGCCATCGGCGAGCACTGGCGCGACGAGTGCGGAAGCACTGGCTAACGCCTCGCATATCCTCAGTGTCGCGATGAAACGGAGGGGTGATCTGTTGCGTCGTGCGTTACCTGAGGACGGCATCATTCCCATCCGCGTGGTCCGGCAGTTCCGTGCGTCCGACGAGCATGTTTCCGCTCTGATCCGTGAGTGACGGGGGAGCAGTAGGTGCGGTATCGACGGCGAGCCGACCGGAATACACCGTGATACGGTCGGACCCATGGCGACACACCGGGGGCGTTCGCGGGTGATGGGGAACCGAATCAATGACTGATGGTGGAACTCGGTTCGGCGGTCTGAAGTCGCAGGCCGAAAACGGCGGGGGTCAGCTTCTCTTCGACGCGAGTGTCGTCGCGGATATGGTCAATGCCTGCAATGGCGTGCTCGGTCAGCTGCTCGCGCTGCGAACTTTCGCCGACCAGGTGAGTACGCTGGCGGCATTCGCGGGTCCGCCCGAACTCTTCGAGTCCGGAACCCATCTCGCACGGGCGTACTCCAGTGCCGGTGCCGACCTCGCTGCCTACTTCGAGACTCATATCACGACACTCGATGACCTGGTCGCAACGTACAAGGCGGCAGGTAAGGCTTTCGCCGGTGCGGAGGACGAATCCGTCAGGGCATTCGAGAGCATTCAGCGCCCACTCGGCGGCAGCTTCACCACACCGCACCCGGCACTGGGCGGCGGGGGCGAGGTCCCCGCTTTCGAGCCCAAGGAACCGGCCGCGACGTCACCGTCCGGCGCGAATGCCATCAGCGCCGAGAACCCCGAGTCGAAGTCCTGGGAGGACCTCTACCAACTGCGCGAGAGCATCGACGCCCCGGCTGTCGCCTATATCGGGTCGGTCTGGGGATTCATCGCCACCGAGTTGAGCGGTGCGGTTCCGGAGCTCAGCACCAAGATTGTCGGTTCGAACGACAAATGGGCGGGCGGTTCCGGGGACACCGCGAGATCGGCGGCCAGTTCGTACGCCGACAATCTCGTCGCGTTCGTCGCGAGCATCAAGACGATCGGCGAGGGGCTCGGCCGCATCTCCGGTTGGCTGCAAGCCTGCAAGAACAGCATGCCGACTGAGCAACGCAATCCCGCCTATTCGACGTCGTCCGGTCAACAAGGACTGGCTGTCCCCGCCGAAGCCGTCCCGGATCGCACCAACGAGTTTCGCGAGAATTACCGCCGGACATACGTGGCGGGAATCGCGGACTACAACACGGCGACCCCGAAACTACATCCGCCGACCAACCCCGTGAACCCCGCCACGGTGCCGCAGAGCCCGACCGGAGCCGACACGTCTCCGGTCACCGACGGCGGCAGTCCCGCACAGCAGACCCCCACCGCGCCGACCACCGAAGTCGACCCACAGGACCCACAGCAGCCGGAGGACCAGGCTCCCGAGCCCAGCCCGGCTACGGATACACCGGCTCCGTCGACCGAAGACCCCGCCCAGCAGTTGACGCAACTGGCACAGGGAGCTCTGCAAATGGCTGGGCAGGTAGCACAGCAGGTGGCGCAAACAGTGCAACAGGCGATCCAGTCCGTGCAGGAACAGATTCAGCAACTCGACGACCGATCCGACGAGGAAGACCAACTCGAGGAACCACAACTCGCCCAGGACGATCCCGCGAACGGCACACCGGAATCCGCCGTGCCCACCGGTAGCGGTGGTGGTCCATCGGCCACCCCGCAAACCACGCTCTCGGACACTCCCACCTCGAACCTCTATCCCCGAGCGAATATCGCGGAAGAAGTCTCGACAGCGAGAACCGCGGGCACACCATCATCGAATTCGCCCTACGCCGCACCCGGCATGATGCCGATGGGCGCGGCCGGTGCCGCTGGTGCGGGGCAAAGCCAGGAGAAGGAATACAAGCGAGCGAGTTTCCTCGAAGACCGCTCACATCTCGCCGAAGCTCTCGGTGAACTGCCGACCGCAGTGAAGCCGGTCGCCGACACGTGAACCGCAGTTGGCACTTCGGGGATCTGGAATTCGTTGTGCTGTGGGAGAAACTGACCGGAGATTTCCTCCCACACCCCTTCACTTTCACCAGCCGTACGCCACTGTATGACGACTTTCAACGCGAGAGATACGAGACGTCGCTCCGGGTGCGAGACGAAGTGGACGCTGCGCTGGTCCGTGTGTTCGAGTCACTGGCGCACCCTGACATTCGGGTGGCGGTACAGAGTTGGGACGCGCAGGCTCCGGAGCGAGCGGACGGCTGGATCCGACTCTTGGCCGGACGTCGAGGCGACCGTGGTTGTCTCGTCGCGCAACTGCCCGGTGAGACCCCGAGGCACAGCGGTGGGTTCACGATCATCGAGTGTCATGCCCTGGCGCTGGCGGACGCCGTGGTCGCCGCATTGCCCGAGGCGAAACCTGGCGGGCGGGGCGATATTCCACTGTCGGCGGCAGTCGAGAACCACGACCACTCCTTCGGGGTATCGCCGGTAGCTGCGCCGGGTGATGACGCCGAGGAGCATGTCCGCGCATTTCTTCGCGCTCGCCACGATCGGATCGGCATTATCGAGATCAGCCAAGGCGAGTCGAAATTTGGTCCACGTGGAATCAACGCGCACCGCATCGAATTTCGGGACCTATCGGACGATGGTCGCTATGTCATCGGGCACTCCGCGCCGTGGACGGCGATGACGAGCGACGCGGCCAGACTGAAGGCGATCATCAATATTCGCGTAGCGGATATCGTCCAAACGATTAAGGATGAGAGGGCTTAGGCTCTCCCGCACAAAGGGCTATTCAGATTGAGAATAGAACCTGACCCAGCTACCTAGTATGACAGCTGGGTTCACAAGCTTCTGGGTGACAGTGCTACCGGCTTGTGTAGTCCTCAACCTTGTCACTTACGACGGGCGCCAATGTCTCGGGCAGTACGATCCAGATACTGAACTATTTTGCCATTCGTGTTCTCGTCGAAGATGAGGTCGCCACTTGCTGTCTCTATCGGTCCGTTCTTGCGGAAATAAAGGTCCATTACCCATTCATCAACCTGGACGTAGAATTCGTTATCATCGCTAATCCACACATGAGAATCATCATAACCTTCCTGGCGTTGGTATCCTTCACTGTCGGGTTCTCTTACAGTTTTCAGCTGTGGATTCCAAGCCTGGAGGTTGGCTACTGATGCACCGTAATTCGTTGTACCAATCTTACAGATCCCGGAGAATCCAATTGATGAGTCTTCTTGGTGGCCTTCAGGGGGGCTCCATGTGGCATCCATCACCTGGAGTTCATTCTGTATAAACTCTAGAAATCCCTGACAGAGGTCGCCGACAGTATATGCTGACGCATGAGCTTCGGAGTTGTGTCTAGTGCTCAACTCGACTCGGTCACCGCATGCTGTCACACCAAGGAGAGCAACGCCGGCGAGTAGGATCGTTTTCCTCATCTGTAGCCTCCATCCAAGGCGATTATCGACCACCCAGAGGCGTCGTCGTATCGGTCAGTATCAGCAGTCGGCCACTGTTGTGACGGAAGGCCACGTTGTACCGTCGTTTGATTCATGATGTTCAATGAGATCTGGACAGATTCCGAGGCAGTCTTTATTGACTGAATGGCGCTGTTTATTGATTGCTGTATACCTGCGATGCCATTAACAAATGAATCGGTGCTGGCGATAAGTGTAGCAGGATTGCAGCTGGCTATCGTCACTGTAACTGCTTCCACAAGCTCAAGTACATTCTCAGACAGCTCAGTGTAGTAGTTCCTGACATCCCGAGCAATCTGCTCAAGCTGTTCGGCTATGTCGATGCACACCTTTTCCACCGCGACAAACCCTGCGTGTTGACGTTCACGAGCATCACCGTACTCGCGTGCACCCGGACTCTGCCAGTGGGCGGAAAGTTTTGTTTGATCGTTGCTCTCGTTGTACCCTTTTACTACCTCGCCCGCAATGCTGCGCCAGGTGTCCCCAATTTCTATAAGTTTGACCGGGAAATTGTACCAGTTCATAAAGGTAACCAGTCCTGGTATGCCCTTCTCGGGATCGCCATCAAGAGCTAATTTTATTAGCTTGACGATTCTGTCACGATCGGTTTCCAGGTAGTCGTACGCGACTGCCCCCGAAATTAGGCCACCGAATGGTCCGAGTAATAGCGTTCCGCCTGCTGCAGCACCTGCTGAAGCCCATTTTATTGCAGAATTGTAGGAGTCTTCCACTTTCGTTGAAAGGCTGTCAAACTCGGGCTGCTTTCCATCGATGGCGGTGATGGACGCCTGAATATTGCTACCTACGGTTGCTGGTTCATCTTCACTCATGAATCACATCATTCTTGACGGGCGGTGTTATGAAATTTTCTAATTATTGAGATTGGTAAATGTCCGCGATCCGAGTTCTTCGACTCCAGTGTAGTCATCGTGGGCTTGACGCAACGTTGCTGCGATCTGAAGGCAGTGTTTTGCTCCATCCCTAAGTATCCCATCAACGAAAGCGGGCAAGCTCGGCTCTTCTGACCCAGGCTTCATGTATTGCGTATATACCTTGCTAAAGAAGGGGCCTGCATCGTTCTCGTTGATGCTGACCTGCTCAATCAGCTTGCCTGCAGATCCGAGGAATCTCGCGGCATCCTCCCACTCGGGGGCGGTGTCTTTCAACCTCTTGAGGGCGTCGATGTAAACCTTTTCGGTCATAGTGTCAAATCCTTCATAGATTGGCTAGCTTCGAATAGGGCTGTTTGTGTCGCGAGGTTCTCGGTGCGCGGTGGTAAGATTCTGGGTGCAGCCTTGGGTGATCAATATCTCGATAGGCGAATTCGATGCTGTTGGTGCATCTCATCGAGGTGTCGGTCGGAGTACCGCGAGAAGTTGCTGTTCGGATCTACTTTTGGACGTAATTGTCGGATTTGTTGTGTGCATGCGAGCACCTCTCGTTCAAGGGATAATGAGTCGATACTGCCCTGCCATATCGGCCATGTTCGAAATGATTTTACCTGCATTCGATCGGCTGTCATCGAGAAGACCGGTTCGTCCTGGATCATTGTGGGTCCGTGTGCAGTATATTTTCCAAATGTTCGCAAAGACTTTGCGGTCTGTTGGTACTGTTCCCATGTTTCCGTCTGCAATAGAAGGCAGATCTGCTCTCGTAAAGTGGGAATACGATTCGCATGAGCGAGTGGCCGGTTCGGCCGACCGCCATGTGCTTTGAAAGTGCGAATCAGTATGTTTAGAACCGCGCCTTCGTATGCCTTCATTAGCTCTCGATCTACTTCATGTGATGAGATCTCGAAAGCCCAGCTACTACTAAACTCGAGCCGAATTGGCAGAAGCCCGGAATCAAGATGCATTTTGATCCACGGAGAGCCTGCTGCGTGCTCAGTCTCAGTGGTTCTGATCTCTGCCGACTGAACCGAGGGTTCTTCTTCTTGCTCATCATCGGAACCGTAATTAACATAGCGTATGTTCATTTCAATCGCGTTTCCTAGTTATTTCGTCGGCGGTGCAAAAGAGCCCTGCTACTCGAGACCTTAATGCGCGCAGAGTGCACGGGAGCTAAGCCGTGACCTAGGCCTGCGACATGATGAGGTTTCCCTGTAAATCTAGCCCTCGCATTACGTATTGCAAGTGTCAGGCGTCTGAATCTGTGATGGTTCGGCGAAATCCAAAGGGCGCATCGGGCCGAATGCCTCGAACGTCATGCCATTATCCCCCTCTTTAGATGGAGCAAGTCCACGTCGCGATTTGGCGGCAGTGTATCTCATGTGGTGCCCGTCGATCTGAACAGCAGATGGCTGACTGTTCATGTCAACCTGACCGTTCACGCCAGAGCCATGTGGTGCGGCCTGCTTGTCGTATGGTAGGTATACACACTGGGATACGCGGGAGGGAGTACCAGTATGGGCGGCGATGAGCCCAGCGCGGCAGAACGGACGGTTCTGACGTTCTCCGCGGCCACGTTCAGCGGCTCGATCAAGGTGCGAACCACTGAGCAGGGCCTGCCCGTGGCCATTCGTGTCAATCCTTCCGAATTGCATCGTGATCCATCACAACTCGCGGCCGAGGTCTTGCGGCTGTGTCAGCGCAGCGCGGCTCGCGCGGGTGTCGAGCGCCGCAAGCAGTTGGAGGAGGCGGGCGTGAGCGCGGAGACGCTGCAGCGTTCCGGACTCCCCACCGAGGCCGACGTCGCACGTCTGGAACTGGTCGAGGAGCAGGAGTACGAGACCGAGCCGCAGAGCTGGCTCGGGACCGTGTAGGGGAGGGGTACGTGGTCGGGTCGTGGGATGAGCTGGAGACGCGCGTTCGCCAGCAGATGTATCGGTTCCAGGAGTTCGGGGACGAGCTCGCCGCCGTACGCGGGCGAGAGACGTCCGAGAACGGCGCGGTGACCGTCGAGGTCGACGGCAATGGCGCACTGCGGGATCTGGAGTTTTCCGGCGAGATTGCGCGGATGTCGCCCGACGAGTTCGAGCGCGCTGTTGTCGACACCGCGAATGCGGCGGCGCGGAACGCGTTCACGAAGCGGGCAGAGCTTATGACTCGCTTCAACGAGGAGTTCGCTGGTTAGCCGCCAGGTTAAGCGGACCTTTTGAAATTGTTAACCAACTGGCGCAACCATTTTCGTGCCAGTACTCTTCACCCAAGATCGATCGTCAGGGAGGGAACACAATGGGCGACCTGGTGAAGGCCGAGTTCGCGGAGATCACAGCTTTCGGTAGCACCGAGGCCGCGACGGCGGCGCAGGTCGCCGGTGCTGCCGCAGCCGATTCGGCGGCGGCACTGGCATCGGCGGTACCGGTGTTCGGGCTGATCGGTCAGGACTTCCTCATCGCCTTCGCGCAGGCGCAGGCCAACTATCTGCTGTCGACGGCCGAGATCGCCGCCGTGCACGGACAGACCGCGGCCGCCGCGTACTCGGGCGTCGCGCTGTACGAGAGCACCGAACTCGCGTCGGCGATCAGCTTCGCAGTCAACTCGCTGTGAGTGACGCCACGCTGAACCCGACGGTGCTGGACGTACTGCGTACCAGCCCCGTGGGTTCGATGCTGGATCGTCCGGTCGCCGATGTGCTGCGCGATCTGGGTATTCCCCAGCTGCCGCAGCTTCCACAATTGCCTGCCATGCCGGAGATCACCCTGCCGTCCATTGATCCGACGGTGCTGATCCAACCTGTGGTGGAGCTGCTGTCGGGATTCGGCAGCGGCAGTCTGGGCGGCGGCGGATTCGATCCCACCGATCTATTCTCGCTGGTCACGAATGCGCTGGGCAGCGCGAACGATACGACCATGCAGGCGCTGAACCAGGTCTCGGCCGGGTGGCAGAGCGAGGCGGCGGTCAAGGCCAAGCAGAAGAGCCTGAGCGTCGTCGACGATACCGGGCGGGTGCAGGCACAGGGCTTTCAGCAGAAGGCGATCCTGCTCGACGCCGAGCGGGTCGTCGCCCAGGGATACGCGGAACTCAGCGGTGTCATCGCGAAATTCGTCGCCGAGGTGATCGCCGGTGCGCCGTTCTTCGTGACACCGCCGGGTTTCCCGGTGCTGCTCGGCCTGGCGTCCCAGGTCGTCGGCGAGGCGACCATCATCGCCGCCAAGACCCGTGGCGAGCTGAGTGTCAAGACCGCTCAGATCGTCGGTGCGGGAATGAAGATTCCGGTCACCGGCGCGCCCACCGTCGCCGATGCGGTGCAATTGGCGAACATGGTCGCGCAGTCGGTGCAGCCGCTGGCGCAGCCCGCCGCGCAACTCGCGACCAAGGTCGCCGAGAAGGGCGGCGAGGTGGTCAGCAGCGGTGCGCAGGTGATCAGCAAGGCGACCGATACCGGTCAGCAGCTGCTCAGCGGGCTGACGCCGACGACCACGCCGACCAACCCGTCCAAGACCACCGACAGTCCCACCACGGATGGGCTGGGCGATGACCCGAGCGGCAAGATCGACGGCGACGATTCGACTCCCGGCGGCTCCATCATCGGTGGCGGCGGCGTGCCCATGAGCCCGACCTCGCCCAGCAATACCCCGTTGACCAGGACATCGTTCGGGGAGCCGACCGGATCCGGCGCTCCGGCTCGCACCTCCACGGGCACCACGACACAGACCGGCCGCATGTCGACCTCGCCGATGATGTCCGGCATGGGCGGCGGCGCGGGTGCGGCGAATCGTGCCGGTGCCGCCGACGAGACCGCTTCGAACGACCGCTCCAACCTCGTCACCGGCGTGAACGGCGACGAAGTGGTCGGCGTCGTCGAAGGCGTGTCCACCCCCGTGATCGGTGGCGTGGCCCCGATCGAAGAGCCGCCGGACAAAGCGCTAACCCTCTGAAACGCCAAGGGCAACAGGAGAAACCACCATGGCTACCACCGAATTCGCCGGCCTTCGTTTCGATCCCGAATCAGCTCTGCTCGCCGCCGCCCAGCTCGACGCCCTCGCGGACCGCCTCGCCGGGGGTGTGCGGGACGAACAGCCCAAGCTCACTCTGGTTTCCGCCGGTTCCGACGAGGTCTCGGTGCGTGCGACGCAGACCCTCAACGCGGTCGCCGCGTCGTTCCAGCAGAGCGCCGACAACGGCGTGAGCGAGCTGCGCCGGCTCGCCACCGCGCTGCGCGCGCAGACCACCAACTTCGGACAGGTCGAGAGCCAGAGCGCGCTCGGCTTCGCGGTCTGATCGGAACCGCCGCCGATGCTGGAACCACAGAACCCCGGCTTCACCGGGACGGTTTGGGAAGCCAGGCCGCCGGAGCAGCTGGCCCGAGACCTGGTGACGGGTGCGGGCGCGGTGCCCGCGGCCGAGGCCGGGCTCGCGTGGGCGCGGTTGGGCGCGAGCTTCGCGGCGGCGGCCGTCGAGTACGACCGGATCCTCACGACGCTCGGCACGGCGTGGGAATCCAGTAACAGCGGACCCGCCATCGAGCGGTTCCGCATGTTGCGAGACTGGCTGACATCCTCTGCGGCGGCCGCCGCCGGCAATGCCACGCAGGCCGAAGCACATGCTGTCGCTTACGAGATCGCGCGCCTGGCCATGCCCGACGCGCAGGAGACGGAAGCGCTGCGCGACCTGCAGAAGCTGATGGAACAGGTCGGCACCGCAATGGGAGCGCCGATGCTCGCCAAGATCTCACAGGTCGAAGGCGATGCTGACGCGGCGAAAGCCGTTGCGGCGCGGGTCATGCGCACCTACGAGGCCGCGACCGAGACGTTGGCGACCCCGTGGGAGCACGAGGCTCCGCCTGTCGTTGTGCCCGAGGTGGCCGCCAGCGGTGCGGAACCCGGAGCGACGGACCCGAGCCAGTCGACTGCGCTGTCGCCCGGCGCTGTCCCGGGGTATCCCATCGCTCCGATCAGCATCGCACCCGTGAAGACCGACTACCGCGGTCGAACCACCACCCCGGTCACAGTCACACAGTCCGAGCGGACGCAGGTACAGCCGGTCTCGACGATCCAGCACAGCACGGCCATGCCGCTGGCTCCGGCCGCGATGGCGGCGGGTGCCGGGCAGTCCGAAGAGGGACACACCACACGTTCGGATCTAGCGGGCATGCCGGCCGGCGACACCGACCTCGGTCTGAACGCCGGGGTACAGGTCGCCCCGGCGGTGCTCGGCGGCCTGGACCCGAATACGCAGCGGGCGGTTCCGGATATCGCGTTCAACGCGGGCAGCGCGGGCGCGGAGAGCGCCAAGCCCACCGAGTCGGGCAGAAGTGAGGAGGCGTCGTCATGACGACTCTCACCAATGACGGCGTGATCGCGCTCGCCGGGCACCTCGGTGTGCAAACCCTGCCGCTCGTACTTTCGGTTGGGCCGCAACAGGAATCACATCGTGACTGGGCTCTCGCGCAGGAGCGGGCCCGCGCGGAACTGATCTCCGGTCGGGTGATCGACGGTCGCGGCGATGTCGAACCCGACACGGCCGAAGCCATGTTCGTACTCGCCCAACCCGAACGAGAGTTGGCCGTGCGGGTCTTCTCCGAGGACGGGCAGACACGAGTGTGCGCGGCGCGGCGCGGAGACAGCCAGGCGGTGGCGGTGCGACGAGGTGACAACCTCGAAATCCGCACGCTGTGGTCCGATGGCTCGGCCGAGTCGCTGGCACGCCCGATCATCGACGCGCTCGGTGGATGTCCGCCCGCGGAAGTAGCAAACTTCAGCGCGCCCTCCACAGAACTACTCGAACGCTTCGATGCCGCAACGACATCGGAGGACTACGCGGGTGCTGTGTACAGCTACGGCCTCGAGGAGGCCGAAGCCAGCGCCTATGGTCTCGCACTCGCATCCTGCAAGGCTTACGCCGAGGTGGTGGCCTATGCCTACGCCGACGGCGTGACGGACCGAGTACCCGGAGCCGTGGTGGTGTATGACACTGCCCAGGGCCGCATCGTGGCCGCACCCGGTACTGCATTGGACCAGCAACTCTGGTCCACGTTGACACCGGGCACCGATCATCGGGTCGCACAGGCGATTTCGGGATTGGTCGACCGGCTGCCCGGGGGAAGGTGGCTGTCGTAACTCATATATGAGCCGGATAGTTGATCTTCGCCGATATCAGGGTGGTGCATTGATGGGCACTCCCGTGGTCGGACTCGAGAACGAAAAGTAGGGAGAGGAAAATGGCAAAGGTAAATCTCGACGCGCAGGCCGCCGCACAGGCTGTCAACGAATTCTTGGATGCCGTGTCGGCGATCAAGTCGACGCTTTCCAAGGTGGGCGAGGACACCGAGTGGGTCATCACGAACGGGTTCAAGGGGACTGCGTCCAAGGCGATGCACGACTCCTCTATTGCATGGAACGAAGAGGCGACGCGGCTTAACAACAAGCTCGACGCCATGACCGAGCAGGTCCAAGAAGGCAATCAGACCTTGGAGAATGTCAACGCCGACAACGCCGCGGCGCTGACCAACCTGGTCTAGAGATCGCCAGCCTGACCGTAATCTGAAGAGGAGGATAGCTATGGACAACATGCAGTATGACCCGGTGGTGATGAACGAGTTCATCGATAAGCTCGAGGTGCATTACAAGAACCTCGATGGTCAAATCGATACACTGAACGCCACCGCGCGGAACCTTATCAACGTGGCATGGGAAGACAGTGAAGCCGCCACCGCGTTCCAAGGTGCGCACACGAAGTGGGTCACGGAGTTTGGTGACACCAACGTCAAGCTGGATGCACTGCGTACCGCTGTGAGCCAGGCTCTCGGCAACGCTATTTCGGCCGACAACAAGATCGCTGGCGCATTCGGCGCCTTCTGATCCAACACACAGCAGCCGCGCACCTCTCGATCGGAAGGGGTGCGCGGCTGCCTGTTCCGCTTGCGGAAGATCACCCAGTAGTCTTGTGACCGCAATTCACGGTTCGACGGAGGACAAGTGCCAGCCCAATTGACCACCCGGGCCCAGGTCAACGGGTACCGTTTTCTTCTTCGTCGGCTCGATCATGCCCTGATCCGTCGCGATGTGCGGATGTTGCATGATCCGATGCGGGCGCAGTTCCGTTCCCTGGTGGTCGGTGCAGTGCTGGCATTGTTGGTTGTCGCCGGTGCGGTGATCATGTCGTTCATTCGGCCGCAGGGGTCGATCGGGGACGCGAATATCGTGATGGGCAAGGAAAGTGGCGCGTTGTATGTCGTCGTGCCGGATGAGAACGACGAGAATGCCAAGACTTTGCATCCGGTGCTGAATCTGGCCTCGGCGCGACTGATTATGGGAAGCAACGAGTCTCCCACGTCGGTCAAGGACAACAAGCTCAATTCGCTGCCACGTGGGCCGCTGCTCGGGATACCCGGCGCGCCCGCGGCGCTGCCTGGTTCCGGTCAAGGTGACCGGTCGCAGTGGACGCTGTGCGATACGGTTCAGCTGTCCGCGTCCGGTGGGGCTGCCGCCTCGCAGGGTGCGACGACCACCGCGATCGCCGGGAAGTTGGAGCTCAGCGACCGGATGAACAATGTCGCCGACAATGATGCGCTGCTGGTGCGTTCGGGCGACAAGACGTACCTGATCTACGACGGCAAACGCGCCGAAATCGATACGGCGAATGCGGTTATGCAGCGATCGCTGCGGTTGGCTGATCAACAGCCGCGGCCGATTACCGCGGGCCTGCTCGGTGCGGCGACCGAGGTTCCGTCCTTGACGCCGCCGGTGATCGAGCGCGGCGGTGAGCCCGGACCCGGACGGCTCGCCGATATTCCGATCGGTGGCGTCATCCGGGTGACCGGACTCAGCGATGCCGACGCATCCGACCTGTACGTCGTGCTCCAGGACGGTGTGCAGCGCGTTTCCGAATTCACCGCCCAGGTGATCCGGAATACCGACTCTCGCGGTATGAGCGATATCCCGTCGATACCGCCGGACCTGCTCAGCGGAATCAATACGGTGCACACGCTCCCGGTCGACGACTTCCCCGAGGACACTCCGACCGTGATCGCGGCCGAGGACCATCCGGTGGCCTGCATCACATGGTCGAAGTCGGGTGGCGCCGGGCTGCTGCAAGCCGATGCGACCGAAGGGCCTGCCGACCGCGCGACGGTCACGCTGCTCTCGGGGACGCGGCTGCCGCTCTCGGATTCGGCGAAGCCGGTGGCCCTGGCGACGTCCGATGGCACCGGTGATCGCATCGACAGTGTCTATATCCCGCCGACCACAGGGGAATTCGTGCGGGTCACCGGAGTCGAGCCGGGCAGCCAGCGGCGGGACAGCCTGTTCTACGTCGCGGACAACGGGATCCGCTACGGTGTGCCCGATCTCGATACCGCGTCCGTACTCGGCCTCGGCAATACTCCGAATCTCGCACCGTGGGCCATCATCGGCCAACTCGTGCCCGGACCCACCCTGAGCAAACAGGACGCCCTGGTCAGTCACGATTCCGTGTCGGCAAGCGGCTGACCGCGCAATTCGAAAGTACGTCTGGACAGCGTCCGCGAAGGTAGCGGATCGAAATGGGGGGGATCGTGCGATTCCGGATTCACCGTGCGGCGGCGACCGGTGTCATCGCCGCATTGTCCGGCGTTGTCGCCGGATGCGGGGGCACCGCGGATGCGCCGCCGGGAACGATTTCGACGACCGATTTCGGAACGTACTCCGCGCAACCTCCCGAAGGCGATTTCGACGTCCGCCCGGACCGGGCGCGCGGAATGCTCGTGGAGTCACTGCGATTGGGCGAGCACATCGTGTTCGGCAGTGAGATCGCGCCTGAAGTCGCGGTGCAGCGCTACGCCGCGGTGCCCCTCGGAGAGCGTGGGGCGTGGTCGGGAATCCAGACGCACCAGGTGGTAGCGGCCCAGCCGTTCAATCCGTACGCGGGCTTCACGGCGGAGGCGGCGGACTCGCCCTATCTCGGTGAGCATTCGGAGCAGCCGCTGGTGAGCGTCACCCTCATGGCGTTTCCGGACGAACAGTCGGCCGGCGCGGCCGCAGGAGCCATGGCCGCCGCCGATTTCGGACTGAACGCCTCCAATACCCCGGTGTCCCTGCCCGACTATCCCGCGGCACTGACGCACTGGATTCCCTCATACGCCAATGTCGGCAGTTGGATGGCGGTCGGATCGGTTGTCGTCCATGTCATCGCCCAGCTTCAGGAACCTCGACTCGACCAACTCACCGCTCTGTTGACCAAGACCTATCGCGAACAGGCACGGCGGTTGGAAGGGTACGCGGCCGTAGCACCCGACGGGCTCGAGGCCCTGCCGATGGATCACGACGGACTGCTGACCCGACTGGTCGGCACCGGTGACAATCTCCCGGACGCGCGCGATTTCGCGGTTTACGGTCTGCGCACTTATGCCGTGCTTTCCAGTCAGGATCCCGCCGACCTGGTGCGCGAGTTCGAGCAACGGGGGGTTACGTCGATCGCGGTGTCGGACAACAAGTATCTGTACGCCCTGACAGATCCCGGGGCCGCCGTGAACTTCGCGGGCTACCTGTCGGAGACGCCGACCGTTTCGGAATACGTACGGATGGACGGCGTTTCGGGTACGGACGAGATCAACTGTTTCCAGGCCAGCGTGCCGAATCCGACGGAGGCGCAGGCGCGCCGCTTTCGCTGCGTCATCCCGCATCGAAATGTCGTAGCCGAGGTTTTCAGCGATCGGGAGTCCGATGTCCGGCAGTTGGCAGCCGCCCAATACGCCCTGCTGAAAGACGGCGAATGAGGGCCATCACAAGACGGCCTCGATACCGCGGGGGCACGGAGGTAGACGTATGAAGGGGCTGGGTTCCAACGACCCGCGCCAGCTCGGGCGAAATCGAATCGTGGCCGTGATCGGCCAGGGCGGCATGGGCCGGGTGCTCCTCGGCCAGTCCGTGTCCGGGCGGCTGGTGGCGGTCAAGCAAGTGCACCGTCACCTCTCGAAGAACGCCGAGTTCCGGGAACGGTTTCGTCGGGAGGTGGCGGCGAGCCGGCGGGTGACCGGTGCGTACACCGCCGCTGTGGTGGACAGTGACACCGAATCGGCTACCCCGTGGCTGGCGACCGAATACATCCCCGGTCCGTCCCTGAAGACGGTGATCGAAGCAACCGGCCCGATGTCCCTGGGCGGATTGCGTTTGCTGGCAGCGGGTTTGGCCTCGGCGTTGATCGAGATACACCGGGCGGGGCTGGTGCACCGAGACCTCAAACCCGCGAATGTGCTCTTGGCCGCGGACGGGCCACGCGTGATCGACTTCGGTATCGCCCGAGCGATGGAGGGCGACGCGGAGCTCACCGCGACCGGGTCCGTCATCGGCTCGCCCGCGTACATGTCACCGGAACAGGCACAGGGGCAGCCGTTGACACCCGCCGCCGACGTCTTCTCGGTGGGAGCCATTCTGGTCATGGCCGCCACCGGCGCGGGACCCTTCGCCGGTACCGCGACCCCTCAGGTTCTCTACAACGTCATACACACCCCGCCCGAGACATCTCGGGTGCCCGAGCCGCTGCGCGCCATCGTGGAGCGCTGTCTGTCGAAGGATCCCGGGCAGCGTCCGACACCGGAACAGTTGTTGGAAGCCGCCGGTTCGATCGCGGCCGAGCCCGTGTGGTCCGGGGCGGTCCAGGACGCCATCTCGGAGCACCGTTCCGACTCGGACTGGTGGGTCGAGACCACCGCCAAACATGCTAGATACGAATCCCAGCTGGCCGGTTTGAAGGAGCGGCGGCGGCGCACCGTTCGCTTCGCCGGTGCGGCGCTCGGTGCGCTGCTGCTGTTCATCGCCACCGCCTATGCCGGACATCGGTGGGCCGAGCAGCCGGGGCACGCGGCGCCCGCCAGCGATCTCGCGGTGACGCTCACCGGCGAGCAGTGGCGAAGCATCGACCCCTGCGCGCTGCTGGAGGGCTCGCTGCGGGATGAATTCGGAGCCCGTACGGGTGATCCCTCGACCAACTCCGCAGGCCAATGCCGCGCCGAGTTCACCGACTCCGTCGGAACCGAACGAACCTTCGACGTGTCGATCGGCGTCGGCATCGCGACGAGCCGAAATCGAATGCGGCCCACCGGAGCAGTGGCCGGCTGGATGCCGATCTACGGTCTGCTCGACCAGGGCGCATCGTGTGACCGGTGGGTCATGTCGCAGGGACGGCCGAGTGTCGCGGTCAGATTCACCGCGCGGGAGTCCGGCAGCGGGACCGACGGATGTCCGGCGGCCGAACGCGGAATACAAGCAGTGGTGACCCGGCTGGCGGTCAATCCGCCACGACTTGCCCTGCCCGCGGGGACTATTCGGACACTCGATCCCTGCGATCTGGTCGATCGGCCCAAGGTCACGGAGCTGACCGGGAACTCCGTTCGGCAGCGCAGCGCTCCGACCAATTGCTACTGGTCCGGCGACGACTACTACGTGTCGCTCGAGCTGACCGAGGGCGCCCGGCCCGATCGTTCCAGCGGCAGCCGCAGCACCGAACCGAGGCAGATCGACGGTGAAACGGTCTATGTCGATGACATTCAGGCAGCGCACGGTACCGCGAAATGTGAGCTGACCTATCTGGCTCGCCCCACTCGCGACGATAGGGCCGAGATAGTGAAAATAACCATCGGCAGTTGGCATTCGGCTCCCGATACCTGCGATCGGGCTGCGCGCCTGTTCTCCACGGTGCTTCCCCGGCTGACGACATGAAGATCCAGCCGCTCCAGGCCGATGACCCTCAGCATGTCGGTCGGTATCGGATCCTCGGCGAACTCGGCGCCGGTGGCATGGGCCGGGTGCTGCTCGGCGTCGGCGCCGACGGACGGCTGGTTGCGATCAAGCAGGTACATCCGCATCTGCTCGACGAGGCGGAGTACCGCGCCCGCTTCCGCCGCGAGGTCGCCGCCACCACCAGGGTGTCGGGTGCCTTCACCGCGCCGGTGATCGACTTCGACATCGATTCGGGCATACCGTGGCTGGCCTCGGTATTCGTCATCGGAATGCCCCTGGACAAGGCCGTATCCCAGTACGGGCCGCTGCCCCCGCAGGCGGTACGCAGGCTGACCGTCGGATTGGCGGCGGCATTGCATGCCATCCACCAGGCTGGTCTCGTTCATCGGGATCTCAAGCCCGCGAACGTATTGCTCGCCGACGACGGTCCCCGCGTCATCGATTTCGGCATCGCGTCCATGAGCGAGAATCCGGGTGGACTCACCGAGACCGGTTCGGTGCTCGGTTCTCCCGCGTACATGTCACCGGAACAGACACTGGCACAACGTCTTACACCCGCCAGTGACGTGTTCTCGCTTGGTTCGGTGCTGATGGCGGCGGCGACCGGATCCAGTCCCTTCGAGGCCGCTTCCTTGGCGTACACGCTGTTCAATATCGCCCACACCCAACCCAACCTGGAGGCGCTGCCGTCGGAACTTCGCGATCTCATCGAACCTTGTCTGCGCAAGGACCCGGCCGCACGTCCGACACCGGCACAGATCCTGGACTACCTGGGCCAGCCGGTACAGCACGGGCTGCCGTGGCCGGCACCGGTCCACCACGAAATCGAGCGGCAGCGTACGGAATTGGCCGCCTTGGCGGCCGACCCCGATGCCACCTCCGTATTGCCTGGCGTCCGCCGGGTGCGCGACCGCCGCGAGCAGCCATACCCGACGCGTAGGCGGAGGGGACGCGTCGGGGCGGCAATCGCCGTCGCGGTGGTGCTGGCCGTCGCGATGGGGGTAACCGCCACCGTGGCATGGGTGCGGGCGAGTGACGCCGCACCACGGCTGGCGGCCAGAGAGTTGACGTTGCCCCAGGTACGCGAGGCGGATACCTGCTCGTGGTTGAAAGAGGCGTTGGGAGCGTCGGTTCCAGCCGGTCTCGCCCAGAACGTGCCCGCTGAGGTTTCCGCCTGGCAACTGGTCCCCTTCTCCCAATGGGGCTGTCATTCGGCGGTTCGTCTGGGCGACCGCCAGCTGATCTTCAATGCAGGGGACGTAGTGCACCGCTCGGAGAGGACTGACGTCGAGGTCCCCGCGGGTTCCTTCGCGGCAGGCCAGCCGATCGTGGGCGATTCCGACGGGTACGGCTGCGAACGCTCGGTCAGAGTCTCCGACGGCACGACATGGGGTTTGACCGTGAGTGGCGGCACCGACTCCTGCGACCTGCTCGAGCACATCCTGCTGCGGGTACTGGCGGTCGAGGAGGTTCCACGTCTGGCAAATATCGCGGGTTCGCTGGCATCGGTCGATCCGTGCGGCCTCGCCGATCCGGCCTCCCTGCTCCCGCTCATCGGTCCGGTCCCCGATACCCCGTCCGTGGCCTCGGCACGTTCCTGCGAATGGCAAGGCTCGGAATCCGTCGTGATCACGACCAGCCGCAGCGCTGACCTGGATGACGCCCCGGTGATCGAGCTCGGGGACGGGCGGCAGCTGCTCGCGCCGACCTCGACCGTGGATGCGATATGCGACCGCACGTACGTATTCCGACAGGATGGCGCGGACTCCGAGGTCGTGAACGTAAGGGTGCACGGTGGTGCGGGCATGAACGAACAGATCTGCGCCACAGCGGAATCCGTGGCTCGAACGGCTATCGACAGACTGCCGCGGCAACCTGGATGATGCCGGAAGCTGCCCCGCGCGGGGTGGCGGGCCACAGAAGGGACCGGATGAGCAAGGATTGGTTGCTTGCCCTCATCCCGCTCGGACTGGGATCGGTGTTCTTCGCCGTCGGCGCCAACTTCGTGCTGCGCACCCGCGCATTGCGCCGGAACGGGGCCAAGGCGTATGGGGAAGTGGTGCGGTTGGCGACGAGTTCGGGGAACAATGGCACGCTCTACCATCCGGTGGTTCGGTGGGTGGCGGCCGATGGGCGGGTTGTGGAGCGTGCGGCGTCGATCGGCAAGACGTGGATCGTCAATTTCCGGCCCGGTCGGCAGGTGCTGGTGCACTATGATCCGGCCGATCCCGACCGGATGGCCATCGAGGGCTACAGCAGCGGTTCGGGGTGGCTGTTCTGCCTGCTCGGCGCGCTGCTGATCATCGGGACCGCTGTGGTTTTCGTCGTATTCGGGCTCTGATCGGACACGGTCGCGCGGGGGTCTAGCGCCGCACGGGCATCGCCCCGATCAGCTGCTGTTCCGTCGGCGTCGTCACCAGTTGTGCCGTGGTGCGGGTCGCCGGGGTGTGCACCGTGACCGTCTGCGGTTCGTTCGGGTGCTGGACGATGGTGACGTCCGCGTTCGGCTGGTAGTGCTCGGGGATGCGGTCGAGCACGGTGATCACCGAGGCCGAGCCCGGGGGAGTGCTGGCGGGGACGCCGTCGAAGACGATGACGGTGGCCGCCGGGTGGGGGGCGTTGGGGCTCATGATCTGGTGGCGGGTGCTGTGGGTGACCGAGGACGCCAGGGAAAGGGCGTGGGGGGCGGCCACATTGGCGATCATGCCCTGCCAGGCGGCGGGGCGGGAGGTGTGCACCACCGCGCCCGCGCCGAGCGCGATGGCGCGGAGGATGGTCTGCTGGGCCAGGTGCAGGCTGGCGATGATGTCGATGCGGCGGGAGCCGGAACCGATCAGCGGGACGGCGACACCGCTGCCGGAGGCGTCGGCGCCGATGAGCTGGCCGCAGCCCGCGGTGGGGATGGCGATGCCGGACAGGGCCGTGACCGGACCGCGGTAGCCCTTCTCCCGGGCGTTCTGGGAATCGAAGGCCAGCGTGTCTACCAGCGCCCACAGTTGGCGGCGGGGGAGTTCGTGCAGGCCGTCCACCGGCGGGACCTCGGGCTCGTGGCGGGTGTCGTAGCGGACGCGGGCATCCACCTCGATGGTGGTGGCCTTGGTGCCGGGGCGGGCGGTGGGGTCGGTGACGGGGCGCAGGCGGACGGTCACCGTGGTGGCGAGGCTGCGGACCGCCCAGATCTTGGCGAGACCGTCGGAGGTGAACAGATCGCGGCCGATGCGGTAGGTGGTCAGGTGAATGCCATCGTGCGCAAGCGATTTCGGTGTCTCGGTGAACTCGTGCACCGGAATGCCGCGGGTGATCTCGCGGATGGCGGCGGTCATCTCGGAACTGGTGAGCACCGACGCGGTGATGCCGCGGGCGGCGAGGCGGTTGGCGACGCGGCGGGTGGCGGTGATGGCGGAGCGCAGCGCTCCCTCCGAACCCCCGCCGCGGTTCTGCACCGCCTTGGCATTGGCCAATGGGTTGAACCGCAGCATGATCCAGACGGTGCGATGCGCGATGGCGGGCAGCGGGCCGAGGATCTCGTCGTACATGCGGCCCAGATGCGCGACGCTCGCGGCGTAGCCGGAGAGCACGGCGTCGGTGCCGGCGGTGCGGGTGCCGGTGCTGACCACATCGGCGGAATCCAGCTCGACATCGTATTGCCGCAGGCAGTCGGCGATCTCGGTGAGCGGCAGCACCTGATCGGTGCTCAGCGAACCACGACGGAGCCGGGTGAGGGTGTCCGGCGGCGGGTCGATGCGGAGCATCGTGGTGACGAGCGTGCCGTCCCAGCGCATGCCGTAGCTGCCGCCCTCGGGCAGTGGCAGATCGGTGAGCGCCTCCTCGTCCTCGGCGGCGCGGCGGCGAGACTGCCGCCAGCGGTAGGCGACCCAGCTGCCCAGCCGCAGCCCCAACGGAGTGCCGCCGACCGGTGCCAGGCCGATGAGGGCGGGGACGGCGGTCGCGATGGCCGTACCCCACCACGGCGCGTCGAACGCGATGGCGATCAGGGATGCCGCCACGGCGAGCAGCGCCACGGGAATCACCAGCCGCAGCGGCAGATTCCGGAACAGCCACATCTCGTCCGAATGCAGCTGCGGGGGCTGAGGTTCCGGTGCGCGATGGTGGCGGCCCGATCCGGCGGACCGGGAGTCACGTTGCGGCGCGGGCGAATCCGGCCTCGGCGGCTGATCCGGCCGGCGCGGAGGACGGTCCTGCGCGTGTCGGGCCGGGTCGCGCTGCTCGTGCTGGGGCGCACCGAATTGCTCATGCTGGGGTGCTCCACGCCGCTCATGCCGGGGCGGTCCGCCCCCCGGGCGGGGGATGCGAGCGGTGCGCTCCATCGCATTCGCTTGGTCGTTCACCGAGCCGTTCACAGCCCACCCCCGAAATGCCTTGTGTACAGCCGAGTTCCGTCCCCGGCAGCGTCTGTCGTTGTGCCCACCCTGTCCCCGACGATCAGGCCGTGGCCGACGCCAGGCCGAGCGAGGTGAGAACGGTCGTGAGCGCCGCCTTCATATCGGGAGCTTCGATCCGCATCAGCACCGTTTCGTCGACCGCGCTCAGGTCGAGCGAATCGTCGTTGGCGAGCCGGAATTCCCGCTCCTCCTCCGCGGCCTCGATCAGGTTGCGGATGAACCGGCCGTTACCGGCCAGGTCCACGCCTCGACGCGGCTGGCCGCTCTGATCGGTGCTCTCCATCTCGTAGAGTCGCTGACAGGTCTGCACCAGCAGCTCCAGCGCGCCCTCCGACAGCTCCGAATCCCGCTTGCCCGCGATGACCTGACCGATCTGGCCCAGTTCCGGCGCGGTGTAGGACGGGAATTGCAGGCGCTTGGCGAAGCGAGAGGCCAGACCGTCGTTGGCGGCCAGGAAGCGATCGATCTCGCCGTCGTATCCGGCGATGATCACCACCAGGCGGTCGCGGTCGTTCTCCATGCGCGCCAGCAGCGTGTCCACGGCTTCGCGGCCGAAGGCGTCGCCGCCGGAGAGGCCGGTCTGGATCAGCGTGTACGCCTCGTCGATGAAGAGCACACCGTCCAAAGCGCTGTCGATGAGCGCCTCGGACTTGATGGCCGTGGAGCCGAGATGCTGGCCCACGAAATCGGACCGCTTGGCCTCCACCACCTTGTCGGTCTTGAGAATGCCGAGTCCGCAATAGATCTTGGCGACCACCCGGGCGATCGTGGTCTTACCGGTACCGGGCGGGCCCGTGAAGGCCAGGTGCTGGCCGCGCGCCGAACTCGACAGCCCCTTCTCGGCACGGATCTTGGCCAGCTGCGCACTCGACTGCAACTTGGCCACCTGTGTCTTCACCGCGGCCAGGCCGATCTGCTTGTCGAGCTCCGCCCGCGCCTCGTCGAGGATCTTCTTGGCGCGGTCGGCGAACTCGGCCTTTTCCTTCTCCTCCAGCGAGGGCGCGGAGGCGGGATCCCACTTGTCGGTGCGCGCCTCGATGACCTCCTTGTTGGTCACCGTGATGCGGTAGGTCCGGTCGCGCATGGCGGCGGTGTTGGCATCGAAGTCCGGGGCCTGCGAGTACACCTTCTCGAACAGCGACTGCGCCTCGTCGGCCTTGCCCATCTCGCGCAGGCACAGGCCGCGGCAGAACATGGCGGCGGTGCGGGCGGCCGGAATCGGCCCCGCCTCCGCCTTCTCCATGCGCTGCACGGCCTCGCCGAACAGGCCCAGCTGCGCGCACGCGGTGCCCACCATCACATGGGCGCCCGCGGCGATATAGGGGTCCTCCCACTCCGCCGAACCGGCCAGAATGGTCATCACATCCGGCCAGCGCTGGGTGTTGTAGTGCAGCACCGCCCGCACATAGGCGGCAATCCGGTTGTCGAGTTCGCGGTCCGGGTCCGACGTGCGTTCGCGCCGGTGCTTCTCCAGGTCGTCGAGAATGCGTTCGGCCTCGTCGTACTGCTTTTCCGAGATCAGCTGCGCCGCGTACGCGAGCCAGATCTCGGTGAAGCTCGCGAGCGGGTAGTCGATATAGAGGCCGGGGAGAAAACGTCCGGCGAACACCCGCGCCGGCAGACCGAGACGGCGCTGCTCGCGGTACAGGGTGGTGGTGCTGGTCTTGTGGAGGTTGTACAGAACGTCCTTGGTGACCTCGCCCGCGGCGGCCCGTCCCAGCCACGCGTCACACATGGTCGGATCCCACTCGGTGGCGCGCTGGAAGGCCAGTTTCGCGTACTCGAGATCGCGGGTCGACTCCTGTCCGTCGATGCTCAATCCCAGTGACAGCACCCCGGCGTCGAATGCGCGTTGTGCCTGGCGAGTGTCGATCATATTGGTCGAACCCCGAATTCGTTGAGCCTGGTTTAACTTTCGTTCACAATCCCCACCAACCCAGTGCCGTCGCACTGCTGCGGACTGTCGGATACATTATGGTTAACCGCCCTGAATGGGCAACTGAGGGAGAAGCTAGGAGCAGTTCAGGAAGTGACCGCACAGTCGACCAGCGGCGTCCGCGCCACTGAGCCCGAATTGTGCCGAGTGTCCGTCATCGGGGGGAACACCCAGCTCGACGTCGGTCTGCCGGCCAACGTACCCATCGCTGCCTTCATGGGCGATCTGGTGCAGCTCATCCAATCACGCAATCCGGATCCGGTCGAGAAGGAGGACTCGAACCCGGGACAGGTGGAGAACTGGACGCTGGCCAAACTCGGCCGCGACATGATCCCGCCCAACCAGACGCTCAATGACGCCGAGATCCACGACGGTGAATTGCTGGTGCTGCGCTCCGTCGCCGCGAAGGAGTCACCGGCGCTGTTCGATGATGTCATCGACGCGGTGTCCCGACTCACCGCCGACGACTTCCGCGGCTGGTCGGCGGCCTCCGCGCGCTGGACCGGCCTGGTGGTCGGCGTGCTCGCCACCGTGCTCGCACTACTGCTCGGCGCGGTCGCGCGTGGCCACGGCGACACCTTCGTCGCACCCGCCATGCTGCTCGGCGCTGCCATCGCCGCGCTGGTGGCCGCCGTCATCGCCGCCCGCAAGTACGGTGACGAGCTCACCGCGACCGTACTCATGCTCTGCATGCTGCTACTCGTCTTCGGGGGAGCGGGACTGGCGGTGCCCGGAGCCATCGGCAGCCCGCACGCACTGCTGGGTGGTTCGGCCACCCTGCTGTTCGCTGTCGTGGGATACCGCCTCATCGGCGTCGGCGCGGCCATCGTCTCCGCCGTCGTCACGCTCGTCGTCTTCGCCGGGGTCGCCGCGGCCGTGCACATGATCTGGGATACCGACCTGCCGAAACTGGCCGCCGGAATCCTGATCTCGTCGATGATTCTGCTCTCCATGGTGCCGCGGTTGGCCGCCCTGCTGGCCCGGTTGCCGGTGCCGCCGGTGCCGACCGCCGGTGCGGCCATCGACCCCGCCGACCACGAACCCCGCCCGAATATCGAGGGCATCGGCGCGATCGGCGCCACGGTGCTGCCGTCCGCGCAGGGCCTGGGGCAGCGCGCCCGCGCGGCCAATCAGTTCCAGACCGGCATCGTGCTCGGCGCGACGCTGGGAGCCGGGTTCGGTGCGATCGGCGCGGCCGATGTATTCGGCCAGGCCCGCTGGCAGGGCATCACCCTGGCCGTCGTCATATCCGTCATTCTGTGCCTGCGCGGTCGCTCGTTCGCCGACCTCGCGCAGGCCACCATCCTGATCGCCGGTGGCTGCCTCACCTTCACCACACTGCTGGTGCTGCTGGCCATGGACGATCCGGACCGGCTGCTGCTCTCCGCCGCACTGCTGCTCGCCTTCGCGGTGGGCGCCATCGGCTTCGGCGTGATCGGTCCGCACATCGAGGTGACGCCGGTGACCCGGCGGCGCAACGAGCTGTTCGAGTACGCCCTGATCGTGTCGATAGTCCCGTTGGTGCTGTGGATCATGGACGTCTACTCGATGGCTCGGAACATATGAGTCGGTGGTCCGGGGCCTGGGCACGGACACTGTGCGCCGCATCGCTACTCGGTGCCGCGCTGCTGGGACCGTCCACTCCGGCCGCGGCCGCGCCGGTGCGGACGGTCAATCCGCCGGAGATCGACCTCGGTCGGCTCGGGGAAGCGCAGGCGCTCAGCGGTAACCCGGCCCCCCTACAGGAGACCGAACAGCACGCCATCTGCGCGGAACCGACGCTGCGCGGCGAGGCCCCTCGCGACGAACCGCTCGCCCAGAAGGTGCTCGACCTCCCGGCGGCCTGGCAGTTCAGCCGGGGCGCGGGCCAGAAGGTGGCCGTCATCGATACCGGGGTGAACCCGCATCCGCGGCTGCCCGCCCTGCAAGCCGGCGGCGACTATGTCTCCGACAGCAACGGCACGGTCGACTGCGATGGGCACGGCACCCTGGTGGCCGGCATCATCGCCGCGCGGCCCAGCCCGGACGATGCCTTCGTCGGGGTCGCACCGGAGGCGGAGATCCTCACGATTCGCCAGCTCAGCCTCGCCTACCGGGCCAAGGACAGCCGCAGCAATCCGCAACCGGGCGCCATCGACTCGTCCGGATACGGCAATATGCTCACCCTCGCCGGAGCCGTGGTGCGCGCGGTGGACATGGGGGCGACGGTCATCAATATCTCCGAGGTCGCGTGCGTCCCGGCCGGATCCGACACCTCCGACGCGCCACTGGGGGCCGCGGTCCGATACGCCTACGACCGCAATGTGGTCGTGGTCGCCGCCGCCGGGAATCTCGGCTCCGGCTGTGAGAACCAGAACGAGGGCACCGGCTGGGGTCAGGTGCGGACCGTGGCCACCCCGGCCTGGTTCAGTCCGTACGTTTTGTCGGTGGGCTCGGTGGACCCCAATGGCGACCCCTCGGCGCTCACGCTGTACGGCCCCTGGGTCGGGGCCGCCGCCATCGGCCGCAATGTCGTCTCACTCGACAGCAAGCCGGGCGGCACCGGACTGGTGAACGCGGTGCAGGGGCAGAACGGCCTGCAACCCATCGACGGCACCAGCTTCGCGGCACCGTACGTGGCCGGATTGGCGGCGCTGGTGCGGGCGCGCTTCCCGGATCTCTCCGCGCAGCAGGTCATGGACCGCATCACCCGCACCGCGCACGGTCCCGGACCGGGCCGCGACGACCGCATCGGCGCGGGTCTCATCGACCCCCTGGCCGCGCTCACCGCACAGCTGCCCGCGGAACCGGTGAGCGTCGGCGCCGATCAGCCCCGCGCCTTCCCCGTACCCGGCCGGCCCCAGGGCCCCGACCCGCTGCCGCGGCTCGTCGCCACCGTCGGATCCATCGTCTGCCTCGCCGCGCTGGCCATCGGACTCGCCGTCTCGATTCCGTTCCGCCGTGCCCGCCGCGACGACGAGCTGCCCGACCTCGATTCGTAACGACCGGAGAAATACCCATGGCTACCGAAGGTTTCGTGCGCAGGCCCCGCATTGCGCCACCCCGCGCGCCGGGCGGAGAAATGGCGCTCACCGCGCCGCCGGAGATCCCGCGGGCAGTTCCGGCTCCGCTGCTGAGCAAGCTCATGCCCGTGGTGATGGTCGTCGCCGTGATCGGCATGCTCGCCATGTTCGCCATGATGGGGCGGTCCATCCTCACCAACCCCATGATGATGATGTTCCCCATGATGATGATCATGTCGATGGCCGGCATGATGATGGGGCAGCGCAGCGGCAACAAGAGCGCCGGCGAACTCAACGAGGAACGCAAGGACTACTTCCGGTATCTGGACCAGACCCGGCGCGAGGTGCGGCGCACGGCGGCCAAGCAGCTGGAGACGCTGGTGTGGAGCCATCCCGCACCGGACCACCTGCTCTCCATCATCGGCACGCGGCGGATGTGGGAACGCCGACCCAACGATCCGGATTTCGGCCATGTTCGCGTCGGCATCGGCACCCACCGCCTGGCCGCCAAGCTCGCCCGCCCGGAAACCGGTCCGCTGGAGGACCTCGAGCCGGTGTCGACCGTGGCGCTGCGCCGGTTCGTGCGCACCCACTCCGTGGTGCACCACCTGCCCACCGCGGTCTCCCTGCGGGCCTTCCCCGCCATCAATATCGAAGGGCCGGAAGAAGACAGCCGGGGGCTGGTGCGGGCCATGCTGATGGAGCTCTGCGCGTTCCACGGCCCCGACCACGTGGCGGTCGCCATCGTCTGCTCGGACCCGGATTCGGAGACCTGGGCGTGGGCGAAGTGGCTGCCGCACCTGCAGCACCGGACCGAACGCGACGGCATGGGCGCGGTGCGCATGATGTACGGATCGCTCGGCGAGCTGGAAACCGGGCTCGCCGACGATCTGCTCGAGCGCGGGCGCTTCATGCGCAATCCCCAGCCGACCCAGGGGCGACTGCATCTGGTGGTCGTCATCGACGACGGCTACGTCAACGGAACCGAGCGCCTCGTCAGCGAATCCGGCCTGGACTCGGTGACGGTCATCGACCTCACCGCACCCGAGAACGGCCTCGCCGTGCGCCGCGGTCTGCAATTGGTCGCCACCGGTGGCGACATCCTCGCCAAAAGCGCTGTGGGCGCGGAGAAGTTCGCCACCGCGGACCGGGTGTCGCTCGCCGAGGCGGAGTCCTTCGCCCGCGGCCTGGCCCGCTACCGGCTCGCCACCGCGGCGCAGATCGTCAGCCTCGGCGACAGTTCCAGCACCACCGCCGATCCGGGTCTCATGGCGCTGCTGAAGATTCCGGATGCCGCGCAGATCGATCCCGCCAAGGTGTGGCGGCCACGCGCCGGACGCGAACGGCTGCGGGTGCCGATCGGCATCACCCCCGACGGGGCGCCCGTCGAGATCGACATCAAGGAATCCGCCGAGAACGGCATGGGTCCCCACGGCCTGTGCATCGGCGCGACCGGTTCCGGCAAGTCCGAATTCCTGCGCACCCTGGTGCTTTCCCTGGTCGCCACGCATTCGCCGGATCAGCTCAACCTGGTGCTCGTCGACTTCAAGGGTGGCGCCACCTTCCTCGGCCTGGACCCGCTGCCGCATGTGGCGGCGGTGATCACCAACCTCGAGGACGAGATCGAGCTGGTCGACCGTATGCGGGACGCGCTGGCCGGTGAGATGAACCGGCGGCAGGAATTGCTGCGCGAGGCGGGCAATTTCGCCAATGTCAACGACTACGAGAAGGCCCGGGCCGCCGGTGTCGCCCTCGATCCGCTGCCCGCGCTGTTCATCGTGGTCGACGAGTTCTCCGAACTGCTCGCGCAGAAGCCGGATTTCGCCGATCTGTTCGTCATGATCGGCCGACTGGGCCGGTCGCTGCACGTCCATCTGCTGTTGGCCTCACAGCGGCTCGAAGAGAACAAACTGCGCGGACTGGACTCGCACCTGTCCTACCGGATCGGTCTGCGCACCTTCTCCGCCAATGAATCCCGTGCGGTGCTGGGTATCACCGACGCCTACCACCTGCCGTCCGTCCCCGGTGCGGGCTACCTGAAGAGCGACGCCTCCGACCCGCTGCGATTCAACGCGACCTATGTGTCCGGACCCTACGTCGCGCCCCGCGCCACCCGGCAGGCCGACGGGCGTGCCGTCATCGAGGCGCCGCCGCGGGTGTTCACCGCGTCCCCGGTCGAGGTGCTGGAGGCACCCGAACCGGAGAACCCGTTGGATCCGCTGGACCTGCTGCCGCCACCCCCGCCCGCGGGCGACGAGGGCGTGCCCGACAGTCTGCTCCAGGTCGTGGTGAAGCGGCTGACCGGTCACGGCCGGCCCGCCCACGAGGTGTGGCTGCCGCCGCTGGAGGAATCGCCCACCGTGGACATGCTGCTGCCGGATCCGGACTGGCGTTCGCCGGTCAACCGGCACGGCCAGCTGTGGATGCCGATCGGCATCATCGACAAGCCCTACGAGCAGCGTCGCGACGTATTGACCGTGAATCTGTCCGGCGCGCAGGGCCATGTGGCGGTGGTCGGCGGTCCGCAGTCCGGCAAGTCCACCACGCTGCGCACCATCATCATGGCCGCCGCTGCCACCCACACGCCCGAACAGGTGCAGTTCTACTGCCTCGACTTCGGCGGCGGCAGCATGGTCGGTCTCAACGGGTTGCCGCACGTCGGCTCGATCGCGCGGGCCATGGACGTGGACCGGGTTCGTCGCACGGTCGCCGAGATGACCACCCTGCTGCGACAGCGCGAGGAGAACTTCACCCAGCTCGGCATCGAATCCATGGCCGACTACCGACGGCGCAAGGATGCCGCGAAGGCGCAGGGCCGGACCGACGATCCGATTCTCGCCGACCGGTTCGGTGACGTCTTCCTCGTCATCGACAACTGGATGGTCATCCGCGACGATTTCGACAGTCTTGTCGGGCAGATCACCGCGCTGGCCCAGCAGGGCCTGTCCTACGGCATCCACCTCATCCTGGGTGCGAACGCGTGGCGTGAGATCCGCGCGAATATCAAGGACCAGATCGGAACTCGGATCGAGCTGCGACTCGGTGACCCCTCCGACTCGGAGCTGGGGCGGCGGGTGGCCGCCAATGTGCCGCAGAACCGGCCGGGCCGCGGCCTGACCCCCGACCAGCTGCACATGCTCATCGCGCTGCCGCGGTTGGACTCCGACACCAACGCGCAGACCCTCGCCGAGGGGGTATCGACCTCCCGGGAGCAGATGGCCCAGCTCTACGGCGAACTCCGGGCACCGGAGGTGCGGATGCTGCCGGAGCATCTGCCGCGCGAACAGGTGCTGCGACTGGCCCAGGCCCGGGGTGTCGAACAGAGCCCCACCCGGGTGGTCGTGGGTATCGACGAGGCCGAACTGCAGCCGTTGGCACTGGATTTCGGTTCCGATCCGCACTTCATGGCCTTCGCGGACGTGGAGTCCGGCAAGACGACCCTGCTGCGCACGCTGATTCGCGGCATCGCCGAGAATTCCACCGCCGAGACCGCGCGGATCATCCTCATCGATTACCGCCGCACCCTGCTCGGCACGCTGGAAGGTGATCAGCTGGCCGGGTATTCGACGTCCTCGCAGACCTGCGGACCCATGATCAAGGAGGTGGTGGGGTTCATGACCAAGCGGATCCCCGGCTCCGACATCACCCCGCAGCAGCTGCGGGACCGCAGTTGGTGGAGCGGCCCCGAGATCTACGTCGTCATCGACGATTACGACATGGTCTCCACGGGCGGCATGCAGGATCCGCTCGCTCCGCTGATCGAATTGCTGCCGCAGGCACGGGATATCGGCCTGCACATCGTCGTCACCCGCAATACCGGTGGCGTATCCCGCGCTCTCTACGGCGGTCTGCTCGGGGCCATGAAGAACATGTCGGTGCCCGCTCTGATCATGAGCGGCCCCCGGGACGAGGGAAAGATCATCGGCGATATCCGGCCCTCGAAGCTGCCTCCCGGGCGCGGCGTGCTGTGGACGCGCTCCGGACAACGCATGGTGCAGATCATCGACCTGCCGCCGGAGTGACCGGGCGGCGCCCCGGCTGGCTACCGAGCCGCCGGGGCATCCCGGTCCGGGGTCGCCGTGGTCAGCAGGGGGTACAGGCTGTCGGCCAGCGACCGCACCGGCCGGTGCGCCCAGCTCTCGGTGCGGCGTTCGAACAGCGCACCGGACGGGCCCGTCGCCTCCGGGCCCGCGAAACGGGCCAGGTGGAAGCCGGCCCGCCGGTAGTAGGCGTGCAGGTCGGCATTGGCGGACCAGGCATCCAGACGAACCCAGCCGCGATGTCGGTCCCGGGCGATCCGTGCCGCGTGGGCCAGCAGCGCTTCCCCGACCCGCTGTCCCGCGAAGCGCAGATCCACGATCATGTAGTGCACGATGACCGCGTCGGCCAATTCCCCTGGGCTCCAGAGTCCTTCGTCGGCGCGGTCGTTGACCGTGATGGTTCCCGCGCGTTCGCCGTCGACCTCCGCCATCCAGGTTTCGCCATTGCTGATCGCTTGCGCGACCGAACCGGCGAAGGTCTCGATGGGTAGGCCGCGACCCTCGCGGGTCCACTGATCACTGCCGCGGGCCGCCAGCCATACCGTTCGTTGGAGTCGGAGCCTACAGATGGTCCCGAGATCATCGAGGCGGGCTGGGCGGATGCGAAGCGTCATGGTGAGCCGGGTAGCAGGGAGTTGCCGAAGGAGTGGGAGTTGGCGGGCGCCGAGGGGACGCCGAGGACGCGGCGGATCATCTCGGTGCCACTGTCGTCGCCGAGTTCATAGGTGAGGCGATTGCGTGCCGCAGTGGAACGATGCCTGGTCACTCGGGTGACGCGGTCGTGATTGGCGCCGATGCGCAGATGGTCGAGCAGGAAGGTGCCGGGGCCGACGCCGAGTACGGCGGCCTCCTCGGAGGTCGCCGGGCGGGCGACGATGCTGTCGCGGTGCGCCGTCTCGGCGTGTCCGCGGTCGGCGAGTCTGCGCGTGGTGCCCTCCGGTATGTCGTAGGGACAGTCGATGCCGGTGGCCTCGGCCAGGTCTCTGGGATAGAAGCTCACCTCCCAGGACCACGGTTCGTTGTCCAGGTATTGCACGACTGTACGCGCCACCACCCACGAGTCCTTCGCGATCCCCAGCCAATGCGCCACCTCCGCGCTCGCCGGCTCCATACGGGCGGTGAACTGCTTGGATGGCTCACGCCCGGCGGCGCGCGCGATCTCCTCGAAGATGTCGTGCGCCGCCCGCGGGCGGTTCGGGCGGATGTGGTTGGTGACAACCGATTCCAGCACTTCCTGGCTGCGCACGATGGTGCCGCGGGAAGTAGCCGTGTAGACCAGGTTTTCGGCGACGAGGACCTGGATGGCGTTGCGGGCGGTCGTGATCGACACCTGCATCTGCTCGGCCAGCTCGTTGTGGCTCGGTAGTCGATCACCGGGCTTCCACTTGCCGCCTCGGATCTCCTCGCGGAGGAGGTCTGCGATCCGTTGATACCTCGGACCGTCCGCCATCTCGCTCCTCGGTTGTTGCTTCAAGGCATCGAAGTCTACTCCGCCCCACGAACCGCCGTGTGAGGCTTGACACACGCATTTCTCGGTTTATTGTAATGAACGTCCTGAATGCGTGTTGGTCAGCGATGAACGCGAGGCAACGTGGCAGTTTCGGAGACATCCAATACGGTCGTAGTGGCCCTTCCCGACGTTCCGGGTTATTCGGACGCCGAGTCGCAGCCCCTGACGGCGGGCCTATTGCCGCCCTCGGACCTACTCCTGCGTGCATGCCGCGGCCACCGCGTCATCGGCGGGTCACTGCTGTGGTTCGCCCATGACCTGGCCGTATTGCATGAGAAGCGCCTGGTCGGGCGGGGCGGCACCGGGCCGGATACGGACCCAACCTCCATCGTCGAGAACAAACGACGCCGAATCGAATTGGTCATGGCGATCGACGACTGGGTCGTGCGCAATCTGCCCCAACATCGGCTGGGTGCGACTCTACACACCGAAACGGTCGGTTCGGTCATCGACAGGCTGGCGGAAGCGTCGGTGCGAGCACATCACGCGTTGATGACGCTTGACGCCAATGACGAAATTCTGCATTCCGCTTGGCACCATTTGGCCGAATTGTCGGACGCATATGACGATTTGGTGCGGGATGTGCTGGCGGGGCGGCGGCGGTTGCCCGCCTGGTAGATCGTCCGGTGTGCGCCGTGTCCGCCCCAGCCGGTGGCGGACACGGCGCTACCCGCGATAGCGGCGGTGCTCGGCGGTGAAGTCGTCAGCGACGGTTGCCGCGAGTTCCACCAGGGCGCGCTTGGTGGTTTTGTGCAGGCGGGACAGGTCGATTTCGGCGCCTTCGGAGAGGTGTTGGTCGAAGGGGATGATGTGGACGGCTCGGCAGCGGGCGAGGAAGTACTCGCGGAGCTGTTGGATGCCGACATTGGGGGAGCCCTGGCGGGGGAGGTTGATGACCACCACCGCGTTGCGGACCAGGTGGTCGTGGCCGTGCAGGGACAGCCAGTCCAGGGTGGCGGCGGCGCTGCGGGCGCCGTCGATGGCCGAGGACGAGATGAGCACCAGGGAGTGGGCCAGATCCAGGACGCCCGCCATGGCCGAATGCATCAGGCCCGTACCGCAATCGGTGAGGATGATGTTGTAGAAGCGCTGCAGGATGCGGGCGACGGCGCGGTACTCCTCCTCGTTGAAGGCTTCGGAGGCGGCCGGGTCCCGTTCGCTGGCAAGCACTTCCAGGCGGCTGGTGCCCTGGGAAGTGTGGCGGCGGACGTCGGAGTAGCGCTGGATGTGCTCGTCCAGCAACAGATCTCGCACCGTCGAGCGGGTCTGGAGGGCGACGCGCTGGGAGAGGGTGCCGAAGTCGGGGTTGGCGTCCACGGCGATCACGCGGTCGCCGCGGATGGAGGCGAAGATGGAACCCAGGCCCATGGTGGTGGTGGTCTTGCCGACACCGCCCTTCAGGGAGAGCACCGCGATGCGGTAGTCGCCGCGCACGGGCTGGCGAATGCGGGCCACCAGCTCCTGTAGGCGGCGCTCCTCGGCGGACATGCCCGGGTTGACGGCGCCGCCGGACAGGTGATGGACGGCCCGCCGCCACCCCGAACCCGGGGCCTTCTTGGCGCGGCGCAGCGGGACGTCATCCAGTGAAGGGATCGGGCCGCCCTGTGCGGCAGCGGGATTGCCGTACGGACGCCCGCCCCCCGCCGGGCCGTAACCCGGCTGTGCGGGCGCACCGGGCTGGCCGTAGCCAGGCTGACCGTAGTCAGGCTGACCGTAGCCGGGCTGACCGTAGTCAGGCTGGTTGTAGCCGGGCTGACCGTAGCCAGGCTGGTTGTAGCCGGGCTGGTTGTGGCTGGGCTGGTCGTAGCCGGGTTGGCTGTGGCCGGGCTGGCTGTGGCCGGGGTGAGGTGGGTAGGCGGGACCGGGGTGCGGGTGTCCGGCCCGACTGCCGTAGTCGGGCTGGCCCGGATTCGGCTGCTCGGGTCGACCCTGAGCGGGTTGCTCCGGTTCGGGCCGCTCGCCGGAGTCGGGCCGCTCGCCGGAGTCAGGCCGACCGCCGGGGCCGGGCTGACCGTGCGTGGCGTAGGGCTGCTCCAGAGCCTGGGTGTACAGGGTCGGCGAGGGCGGTTCGGGGGCCTGGGCGTAGAGGGTCGGTGAGGGCGGTTCGGGAGGCTGGGGGTACGCGGTCGGCTGCTGTTGCCGCCAAGGCAGTCCAGGCTGGCCGTCCTGTTCCGAGGCCATCGCCGGCGTGGGCGGGTAGGGCGCGGCGTGCCCCTGCTCCGGAGCCTGCTGCTCGGACTGGAACCGCGCCGCATCCGGTTGCGGCGCACTGTCGCCGGACTCGAAACCCGGTGGAACCGTGTGCGACGGACCGGTCGTGTGCGGGCCACCCGCCTGGGGACCGGTCGCGGCGCTTGCCCAGGGTCCGACCGCCCGCGCTCCTGCCCCGTCCGATCCCGGGCGGTCGATCGGACCGCTGGTCGGCCGCTCTGCCGGCGCCCGGTGCTCGGGGTGTGCGGCAGGCGGGGAGGCCCACCGATTCTGCGGCGTGGGTGCCGGGTGGCCGGGAGCGGGATTGCTCTGCGGTACGGGCGAACTCGATCCACGGCCGACTGAGTCGGGGCCGGTTGCGTCCGCTGTCTGGGGATGGTCGATCGGTGTGTTGTGTTGCGGTACGGGCGAACTCGACCCACGGTCGCCCGGACCGGGGTCGGTTGCGTCCGTTGTCTCGGGATGGTCGGCCGGTGTGTTGTGTTGCGGTACGGGCGAACCCGGCCCACGGTCGGCAGGGTCGGAACCCGTCGTATCCGGTGCCTGGCGGTCGTCGGCCGGTGTGTTGCGCTGTGCTGCGGGCGAACTCGGCCCACGGTCGATAGGGCCGGGACCGGCAGTGTCGGGTGCCAGCGGACCGGCTGAGTCCGGTTCTCGCGCGGTTGTCGAACCGGGGACCTGTGCGCCGCGTGCGGGTGGTGTCTGCGGGTCCGGTGGCCGCGGAGTCGCGTACGGGGCCTGAGACTCGGCCGCAGTGTCGGGGCGAGCTTCGTCCGGTGCCGGGTGCGTCGGCGAGGCGGTCGGGGGAGCGGTCCAGCGCTGTTCGGCCGCGGGTGCGTGCGGCTGAGCGGCGGACGGATTCCCCTCGGGGGTAGCCGGATTCGCCGTGCCGGGATGCTGCGGGCCGCCGGGCTGCGGCGTGCCGTAGCGCGTGGGCGGGCTCGGCGGTGGCGTGGTCGGGGCGCGGTGCCTACCGCCGGGGGACGTGCCGGGAACCGGCTCGGCCGCTGGCGCGTGACCGCCCGGCGGGGCGTCCGGCATGTCGAACCGCCGCGTGGGAGGAGCAGCGGTCGGGGTGGTGCGGGCCGCCGAGTCCGGTGCCTTATCCGACGGTGGCGGGGTCCCCGCAGGCGCGGTGCGGGCCTCGGGAACCTCACCGTGCGGTGCGGCGGTCGCGCCCGGCACGGCCGAACCGTCGAAGTCGGTGTTCGCCGGGGTGGAGCCCGCGGTGCCGTCGGTGGGCGTGGATTGCGGCGGGACGCTGCCGTTCGGCGCGGAACTGGTCTGTCGCCCCGCCGAATTCGAGTCGGCCGACTTGGGGTCGGCGGCACTCGGGCTCACTGCCCCGTCGGTCGACTGCTGTCCCGATACTGCGGAGACTTGTTGCGGTGCAGTGGGACTTGTGCGCGCGGTGCCGTCGTTGGCACCGGCAGCATCACGGCCGGTGGACGGAGCGCCGGACCCGGGACCGGTCGAGTCCATGGGCGGTCGATGCGGTGCGGAGCGATCAGGTACGGCGGTATCGCTCGCACCGGAGACCGAGGTATGCCCCGGCCGCCCGCTCGCGGTCGGTGATCCGGTGTCGGACGGCATCGGGCGTTGTGCGGGCGAGTCGGGCAGCGGCGGGCGTTGTTCGGCCTGTCGAGAATCGTCGGCTGGCGAGGGGTGCTGCCCGGACGGGGCTCCGACAGGAGTGGGGTCGGCGGCGCCGGGGGGAGTCGAGGTCGGGGAGGCCGTCGGGGGCGGGTCCGGGAGCGGCGGACGCGGTGGGAGCGGTGGGCGGGTCGCGGCGCTGGGGGCCGGTGCTTGGTTCGGGGCTGTGGGGCGGGCGGGAGCCGGGGTCGGCATGGGGGGACGCGACGACTGCTGGCTGGAGGTCGGTGCGGCACCCGGGGCGGGTGCGGTGCCACTCGGGTCGGCGCCGTCGGGTGTACCGGGGGGCGGCGGAGTGGGCTCGGCCGCCGGTGTCCGGGCGGGCGTCGGCGCGGGGCCAGGCGTGGTGTCGCGCGTCGGAACCTCGGGCGCGATGGGAGCGGGCGGCCGGGTGAAATCCCGGCTCGGGGCGGGTGCCGGGTTGGTGGGAGTGCCCAGCGGCGGCGCCGAGCTCGCAGGGGAATCCGTGGAACGGGCTGGGCTCGTGGGGAATGCCGAGTTCGTGGGGGAAGTCGGGGTGCGCGGTGTATCCCGCTTCGCCGCGGGTGGCAGTGTGGATTGCGGCAGCGAGGGATGCTGCGGCGGTGGTGGGAGCGTTCCTTCCGGGGCGGTCTCGCCGGGCACGGGGCTCGGCGGTTGTGCGTTTGTCGGGACGGAGGGCACCGGCGGTTGGGCCGGAACCGGGGGTCGGGCCGGAGTTGATGGTTGGGCCGGAACCGGCGGGTGGGCCGGTGCCGACGACTGGGCCGGTGCTGGCGGCAGTGATGGGCGACCGTTCGCCGCACCTTCGTGCGGCGCGGGCTCTTCCAAGGGCGGCAGTCGACGGGGGGCGTCTTCGGCGGGTTCGTGCCGGGACGAAGGGGTTCGGCCGGGTTCGGGCTGTCGCGGCACCTGGTTGTCGTGGCGCTGCGGTATCCGGGCGTCGTCGGGCAGCGGGTGGCGCGCCGCCTCGGCGGGGTGTGGCTGCGCGGGGGTGTGGTGCTCGCCCCGCGTCCCCGGCTCGCCGTGCTGGCGGTGGGAGTCGAAGCCGTGGGCGGAGCCGGGGAGCGGGTCGCCGGGGTGGTGGCCGGAGGCTTGGGGGGTGCGGCGGGGGAGTCCGGTGGGCGGCTCGGATTCGGGGGCGTGCGCGTCGTGGGGGGACGGGTCCTGGTTCCAGGCGGGGGTCGGGGGGATGCGGACCGGCTCGCGCTGGGGGATGGGGTCGGGCTCGGGGGTGTCCTTGTCCTTGCGGCCTTTGCGGCGGCCGAACAGGCCGCCGCGGGCGGACTTCTTCTCGGGAATGAGTTCGTCGTGCGGGAGGTTCTCGACGGGAGCCTCGTAGCCGACCTCGGTGACTTCACTCTCGGAGAGCCACGGCGGCAGCATCGGGAGGCCGTCGTTGTTGCGGCTCACATGTCCCCCTGAATGCTGGACCGAACTGATACAGGACAGCCGAGAGTTTAGCGATCGAGACAAGGCCGCGTTGGGGGCAGTCGGTTCTCCGCTGGTGGATGACGGCCGGGCGCGGGCTCCGCTCCGCACGTCACAATGCCCCGCATTTGGCGCGAGCTGGGAAGACCGGTAAGCTTGGTCGGCGGTGCGCCTACACGGTGGCAGTGGCATGTCCTCATGTCGTGTCCCGTGAGTATGGCACCGGGTCGACTGGAGTGCACGACAAACCAGTGATCGCACAGCTAGCCGAGAGCGCTGCAACCAACCAGGTTCAGCCTAAACGGGATCGCGGAGGATATGGCGAAGAAAGACGGGGCCATCGAGGTCGAGGGTCGAGTTATCGAGCCGCTCCCGAATGCGATGTTCCGGATCGAGCTGGAGAACGGTCACAAGGTTCTCGCGCACATCAGCGGCAAGATGCGGCAGCACTACATCCGCATCCTGCCCGAGGACCGCGTGGTCGTCGAGCTGTCGCCCTACGACCTGTCGCGGGGCCGCATCGTCTACCGCTACAAGTAATCGCCCGCGGCGATTGCCCCTAGATTTCCCCGGCCATACCGGCCGGGGAACAACTGTGTTCACGGCCAGTGAACACCGACCCAGATTGGATCTGACGTGAAGGTTCAGCCGAGCGTCAAGAAGATCTGCGAGAAGTGCAAGGTGATCCGCCGCAACGGACGGGTCATGGTGATCTGCGACAACCTGCGCCACAAGCAGCGTCAGGGCTGATTTCGGCCGGAAGGCCGAGCTCGCCGGGAGCAATCCCGGTCGCTCACCAGCCAAGCACCGAACGCAGTTCGGATTGGCAACACAAGAAGACCTCCCAGCGCCAGTCGCCGTTGTCGAGCCCCGCGAGGGGCGGATGGCGGCCCACCCCCGGTACGGAGGCCGGGGCCCCGGACGAGGGGACGGACAGGGAGCAGACCTCCGAACAGAAAAGGAATCGCCACCATGGCACGTCTGATGGGCGTCGACCTCCCGCGCGAAAAGCGCATGGAGATCGCGCTGACCTACATCTTCGGCATCGGCCGTACCCGCGCCAAGGAGATCCTGGAAGCCACCGGCGTCAGCGCCGACCTGCGCTCGAAGGACCTCAGTGACGACGACCTGACCAAGCTCCGCGACTACATCGAGTCGCAGGACTTCAAGGTCGAGGGCGACCTGCGCCGCGAGGTGCAGGCCGATATCCGTCGCAAGATCGAGATCCAGTGCTACCAGGGCATCCGCCACCGCCGCGGCCTGCCCGTGCGTGGCCAGCGGACCAAGACCAACGCTCGCACGCGCAAGGGTCCGAAGAAGACCGTCGCCGGCAAGAAGAAGTAGGGATAGCGCATGCCTCCGAAGAGCCGGGCCGCTGGCCCGAAGAAGACTCAGAAGTCGCGTCGCCGGGACAAGAAGAACGTCCCCCACGGCAACGCGCACATCAAGAGCACGTTCAACAACACCATCGTGTCCATCACCGACCCGCAGGGCAACGTCATCTCCTGGGCGTCGTCCGGCCACGTCGGTTTCAAGGGCTCGCGTAAGTCCACCCCGTTCGCCGCGCAGCTCGCTGCCGAGAACGCTGCCCGCAAGGCGCAGGAGCACGGCGTCAAGAAGGTCGACGTGTTCGTGAAGGGCCCGGGTTCGGGCCGCGAGACCGCGATCCGTTCCCTCCAGGCCGCCGGCCTCGAGGTCGGCACGATCTCCGATGTCACCCCGCAGCCGCACAACGGCTGCCGTCCGCCCAAGCGGCGTCGCGTCTAGCGGGAAAGGAAGAGTAGAAAATGGCTCGTTACACCGGCCCTATCACCCGCAAGTCGCGTCGTCTGCGTGTCGACCTCGTCGGAGGCGACCAGGCGTTCGAGCGTCGTCCTTACCCGCCCGGCCAGCACGGCCGCGCGCGGATCAAGGAGTCCGAGTACCTGATGCAGCTGCAGGAGAAGCAGAAGGCTCGCTTCTCCTACGGCGTCATGGAGAAGCAGTTCCGCCGCTACTACGAAGAGGCGAACCGCCAGAAGGGCAAGACCGGCGACAACCTGCTGCGTCTGCTCGAGTCGCGGCTCGACAACGTCGTGTACCGCGCCGGTCTGGCCCGCACCCGTCGTCAGGCTCGTCAGCTCGTGTCGCACGGCCACTTCACCGTCAACGGTGTGAAGGTCGACGTGCCGTCGTTCCAGGTCTCCCAGTACGACATCATCGATGTCAAGGAGAAGTCGGCCGGCTACCTGCCGTTCCAGATCGCGCGTGAGACCTACGGCGAGCGCCCGGTTCCGGGCTGGCTGCAGGTCGTCCCGGGCCGACTGCGGATTCTGGTGCACCAGCTCCCCGAGCGTGCGCAGATCGATGTTCCGCTGCAGGAACAGCTGATCGTCGAGTTCTACTCGAAGTAGGCGCTCACCGCGCCGCTGGTGGGGGACCGCCGAAAAACGGTCCCCCGCAATCCATGTCGTGAGCGTCAAATAGCGGGCGCTCTTGAAGGAGGAACAGTCCATGCTGATTTCACAGCGACCGACGCTGACCGAAGAGGTCGTTTCCGAGAATCGCTCCCGGTTCACCATCGAACCGCTGGAGCCGGGCTTCGGCTACACCCTCGGCAACTCGCTGCGCCGCACCCTGCTCTCGAGCATCCCGGGTGCCGCGGTCACCAGCATCCGCATCGACGGCGTGCTGCACGAGTTCACCACGGTTCCGGGCGTGAAGGAAGATGTCACCGACATCATCCTGAACCTCAAGGGCCTCGTGGTGTCGTCCGAAGAGGACGAGCCGGTCACCATGTACGTGCGCAAGCAGGGCCCGGGCACCGTCACCGCCGGTGACATCGTGCCGCCGGCCGGTGTGACCGTCCACAACCCGGACATGCACATCGCCACCCTGAACGACAAGGGCAAGCTGGAGATCGAGCTCGTGGTCGAGCGCGGTCGCGGCTACGTCCCTGCCGTGCAGAACAAGGCCTCGGGCGCGGAAATCGGCCGGATTCCGGTGGATTCGATCTACTCCCCGGTCCTGAAGGTGACCTACAAGGTCGAGGCGACTCGTGTCGAGCAGCGCACCGACTTCGACCGGCTCATCCTGGATGTCGAGACCAAGAACTCGATCTCCGCGCGGGATGCGCTGGCGTCGGCCGGTAAGACCCTGGTCGAGCTGTTCGGTCTGGCTCGTGAGCTCAACGTCGAGGCGGAAGGCATCGAGATCGGGCCCAGCCCGGCCGAGGCCGACCATATCGCGTCCTTCGGGCTGCCGATCGAGGATCTGGATCTGACCGTGCGGTCCTACAACTGCCTCAAGCGCGAGGGTGTGCACACCGTCGGCGAGCTGGTTGCCCGCACCGAATCCGATCTGCTGGACATCCGCAACTTCGGACAGAAGTCCATCGACGAGGTCAAGGTCAAGCTGCATTCGCTGGGCCTCTCGCTGAAGGACTCCCCGGCCTCCTTCGATCCGTCCAGCGTCGTCGGCTACGACGCCGCCAGCGGCACCTGGAGCGACAGCGGCTCGTTCAGCGACACCGACAGCGGCGAGCAGGACTACGCCGAAACCGAACAGCTCTAAGGCCGCGCGGGGTGTAGCGCCCCGAGCCGGCCTTCAACACAGGAGATTCCAACAATGCCCAAGCCCAAGAAGGGTGCCCGCTTCGGCGGGTCGGCGTCGCACCAGAAGGCGATCTACGCCAACCTGGCCACGGCGCTCTTCGAGCACGGTCGGATCACGACCACCGAGGCCAAGGCCAAGGCGCTGCGCCCCTACGCCGAGAAGCTCGTCACCAAGGCGAAGGCCGGCACCCTTGCCGACCGTCGCGAGGTCATGAAGGTGATCCGTCGCAAGGACATCGTGCACGCTCTCTTCGCGGAGATCGGCCCGTCCTTCGACGGTCGCGAGGGTGGCTACACCCGCATCATCAAGACCGTTCCCCGCAAGGGTGACAACGCGCCGATGGCGATCATCGAGCTGGTCCGGGAGAAGACCGTGACCAACGAGGCCGATCGCGCCCGCCGCGTTGCCGCTTCGCAGAAGAAGGTCGACGAGGCCAAGGTCGAGGAGAAGGCCGACGAGGCCGAGACCGAGGCCGTCGCCGAGGCTCCCGCGGAGGAGAAGAAGGAAGACTGACGTCTTCTTTCTTCCGAAGGGGATCGGGGGCTTCGCCCCCGCACCCCCGTATGAGCTGGGTGCGTGGCGGGGATCTGAGGCTTCGCCCGCGCGCCCGTATGAGCTGGGTGCGTGGCGGGGATCTGAGGCTCTGCCCCCGCGCCCCTGGGAGCCGGGGTACGCCCCGGTGCCCCGATAGTCGGACTCATGTCGAGCCCGTCGTCCCTTCGGGGGCGGCGGGCTCGACTCGTGTCAACCAGGAGGTGGCTGTGGCGGTGGAGGATTCGGGCTCGGAGCCGGGTGCGGTGCGGGTGCGGCTGGATATCGGCTATGACGGGACCGACTTCATCGGCTGGGCCCGCCAGCCCGGGTTGCGCACCGTGCAGGGTGTGCTCGAGGAGTCGCTGAGCAAGGTGCTGCGCGAGCCCGTGCAGCTGACCGTGGCCGGGCGCACCGACGCGGGGGTGCACGCCGAGGGGCAGGTCGCGCATTTCGACACCCGCGCCGAGGTGGACGGGCCGCGGCTGGTGCACCGGCTGGCGCGGTTCCTGCCGAAGGACGTGCGGGTCAAGGCGGTGAGTTTCCCGCCCGCGGAATTCGACGCCCGCTTCTCCGCCGTTCGCCGGCACTACGCCTACCGCCTCACCACCGCGCCCTACGGCGCGGAGCCGTTGCAGGCGCGCAGCGTGGTCGCGTGCCGCTCCGACGTCGATCTGGACGCCATGCGCGCCGCGTCGCGAGAACTGTTGGGGCTGCATGATTTCGCCGCTTTCTGCCGCCGCCGCGAAGGTGCCACCACGGTACGTGAACTCCAGCGGTTCGACTGGGAGCGCGCCGGCGATCTGCTCACCGCCCACGTGAGCGCCGACGCGTTCTGCTGGTCCATGGTCCGCAGCCTGGTGGGCGCGGTCCTGGCGGTCGGCGAGGGGCGGCGTACGCCGGAGTGGGTGGCGGGCCTGCTGCGCGAACGGGAACGTTCCAGCGCGGTGACCGTGGCCCCGGCGCACGGCCTGAGTCTGGTCGCCGTCGACTATCCGCCCGCCGCCGAACTGGCCGCCCGCAATGCCCGGACGCGAGAGGTGCGCACCGTGCCCGGCGCTGAGGGCTGCTGCGGCAGTTGAGTATTCGCACAGCTGTCCGTTCGGGAGATGAGGAGTAGTCGTGTCGACCTGCCATGCCGCCATCACCGTGATCGGAGTGACCGCCGCCGGAGGGAGCGGCAGCCGGTGACCGGCTGGGTGCCGGATATCCGCGAGGTCGAGATCCGCTCCGGAGCCGAGGTCTCGTCGGATGAGGCGTTTCAGCGCTGGGAAGCGCACATGAGTGAGACGTACTTCCCGCTGGCCGTATCGCCCACCGCGCCGCATCACTTTCACGGATGGATCAGCCACGGCAGCTACGGCGGTGTGGAGCTGTCGGCGGTGGGGTCGACGCCGCAGCGGGTGCGGCGCACCGCGCGGGCGGTCGCCGATGCCGAGGAGGAGTATCTGCTGGCCGGGATCTTCGTCCGGGGCCAGGGGCGGTTGCATCAGGGTGACCGGGTCGCCGCTCTGCGTCCCGGCATGATGGTGCTCTACGGCAGCGGGGAGCGGTACCACTGGGAGATCGAGGGCCGGTGGGAGAAGGCGGTCGTACAGGTCCCGCTGAGCCGATTGCGTGAGCACAGCGGGATCACCCTGGACGAGGTGCCGACCGTGGTGGCGCTGCCCGGCAACTCCGCGGCCGGCGTGGTGGCCCGCTATTTCCAGGGCCTGGCCGGAATTCAGCGCACCGATCCGGACCAGGCGGCGGCACTGGCGGCTCCGGCCATGGACATGCTGGTCTCCGCGGTGACCCTGGCCGCGGGTAGTGAGCGGTCCACTCCGGACGCCTTCGCCCGCGAGCGGGTGCTGGACTACATGCGCGCCCACCGCACCGATCCGGGCCTCACCGTCGATCGGATCGCCCGGGGCTGCCTGATGTCCCGACGTACCCTGTATCGGGTCTTCGACGAGATCGAGGGCGGCCCGGCGGCGGTGCTGCGGCGGATGCGGGTGGACTACGCGTGCGAGCTGCTGACGAAATCGGCATTGCCCATCGCGGCGGTGGCGCGGGCGTCCGGTTTTCTCACCGAGCGGCACTTCTACCGGGCCTTCCGGCTGGAGAAGGGGGTCACCCCGGCGGCGTTCCGGGTGTCCGTCCTCGCCTGATGTGCGCCCGATTTGTCCGATCGAATTCGCTTATCTGCGAATGTGAAGCGAGCGAACTCATAGCGTCGATCGGAATGCTGGGAGTTCCGGCCCACTCGGTGGGAAGATAGCGGTGTGGGCCGACCGATTGCCGCCACCGCCGAGGTCATATCGACCTCGGATGTTTCGCCGCGCCAAGCCTTCGAACAATGGGAGGCCATCGTCGCCGACACCGTGGTGCCGGCGACCGTCGCGCCGCTGGCACAGGGGCACTGGCACGGCCAGCTGACCTGCACCCAGTTCGAGCGCTCCAGCGTGACCCTGATGCGCGCCAGCGCGCAGCGGGTGATCCGATCGCGTAAACAGGTGGATCAGTCCACCGACGAGTTCTTCCTCGCCAACTTCGTCGTCGACGGGGTCAACTGGACCGAGCAGCAGGGGCGGCGCGCCCAGACCGACACCGGATCCATCGCCTTCTTCGACAGCGGGCGGCCGCTGGTCAGCCTCACCACCGACAACGCGCTGTCGGTGATCGTGCGCGCCCCGATGGACCAACTGCTCGAACACTCCGGCCTGACCCGCGACGAACTGCCGATTGCCACGGCCATGCCCACCGACGGCGCACTCGGCGTGGTGACCGGATTCTTCCGCGGGCTGGCCGAACTGCCGCCCGGCGAAAGCGACCGAGCGGCAAACGTACTCGGCACCCAGTGCGTGGAGATGCTCGCCTCGGCGGTGTTGCTGGCCACGGGTGGCAATACCGCCGCGCCCACCGACTCGATCTTCACCCGGCGGCAGGTGCTGACCTACCTACGCCGCCGGTTCACCGACCCGGACCTCACCATGGACGAGGTCGCGCACGCCTGCCTGGTTTCGCGGCGCACGCTCTATCGCGTCTGCGCCGGGTTCGGCGGACCCGCCGCGCTGGTGCGGCGCATGCGCATCGAGCACGCCCGCAAACTGTTGCGCGCCGATCCCTCCCGGCCGCTGTCGGCCATCGCCTTCGCCTCGGGTTTCGGCACCGAGCGGCACTTCTACCGCGCCTTCCGCGACGAGACCGGGATGACGCCGGGCGAATTCCGCACCGGTCTCGGTCCCGACGGCTAACCAGGCACGCACGGTCGGTAGCACGGCACGAGATGTCGGTGTGCCCCGGCACTCACCTGGCGAAGGGTGATTGCACCGTCAATCAACGGTGAGTGTCGAGGGGAGGCGAGGTGCTTTCGAAAGTGCGAGTCGCGGCGGTGCAAGCCGAGCCGCGCTGGTTGGACCTGCGCGCCGGCGTGGAGCAGACCGTGGAACTGATCACGGAGGCGGCCGCCGGCGGAGCACGATTGGTCGCCTTCCCCGAGGCGTTCCTGCCCGGATATCCGTGGTGGCTGTGGTTGGACTCGGTCGGTGGCGGACCCGGGTTCTTCGCCCGCTACCGGACCAATTCGATGATCGTGGGCCGTGCCGAATTCCGCCGCATCACCGATGCGGCGCGGCGGAATCGGATTCACGTGGTGGTGGGATTCAGCGAACGATCCGGCAACGACCTGTACCTGTCGCAGGGTTTGATCGACGATCGCGGGAATCTCGTCGGATTGCGGCGCAAACCGGAGCCGACGGAACTGGAGGCGAAGATCTTCACGCCCGGAGATCGGGTGCAGCCCTACGTATTCCGCTCCGCCATCGGGCGGATCGGCATGCACGGCGGGTCCGAGCAGCTGCGACTGCCCGCCCGGCAGGATCTCGAGCGTGCCGGGGCGCAGCTGCACGTGGTGTCCTGGCCGGGGTTCATCGTCGCCAAGGAGGTGGGCTGGGGCGTGCGGGTGAACACCGCCGCCACGCTCTGGTACGCGGTGGTGGGCGGCATGTTCGTGATCGCGCCGTGCGCCGTCATGGATGTCGCGGGCAGTGAACAGCGCCGCGGGCCGGACGCGGGCAAGCGACTGGTGCGCGGACCGGGCGGGCACACCCGGATCTACGCACCCGGCGGGCGGGAACTGGCCGCACCGCTGGCGGGCGGGGCCGAGGGCATTCTCTTCGCCGACGTCGAGCTCGATCTCAGCGCGGTGCACGCGGCCTGAACGGCGACGGTGGTGGAATAGCCGAGTGCGCGATCGAGTTCGCTCTCGGTATGACGGAACTCGGAAGATTCGGTGTCTGGCGTGCCCACGGGGGATTCACCTCGGAAGAGGCCCGGGAGCTGGAGCGGCTCGGCTACGGGACGCTGTGGCTGGGCGGATCGCCGCCGGCCGAGCTGCCGGGCGTGGCGGAGCTGCTCGCCGCCACCGAGACCATCAGCGTGGCCACCAGCATCGTGAATGTCTGGTCGGCCCCGGCCAAGGAGGTGGCCGAGTCCTTCCATCGCCTGGACGCCCGCTATCCGGGACGATTCCTGCTCGGCATCGGTGCGGGCCATCCGGAGATGACCGGCGAATACCGCAAGCCCTACGAGGTGCTCGTCGAATACCTCGACGAGTTGGACCGCGCGGGGGTGCCGAAGGAACGTCGCGCCTTGGCCGCGCTCGGCCCGCGAGTGCTGCGACTCGCCGGTGACCGCACCGCCGGCGCGCTGCCGTATCTGGTCACCCCCGAACACACTCGCGGTGCGCGCGAGATTCTCGGGCCGGACGCACTGCTGGCCGTGGAGCACAAGGTGGTGCTGGATACCGATCCGGTGCGCGCCCGGGCGCAGGCGATACCGCGGGTGGAGTTCTATCTCGACCTCCGGAATTACACGAGCAATCTGCGGCGGTTGGGATTCGAGGACGCCGATCTGGTGAAACCGGGCAGCGATCGGCTACTGGATGCCCTGGTAGCGCACGGAAGCGCGAAATCCGTTGTGGAGCAGCTGGTCCACCACATCGACGCCGGCGCCGACCACGTAGTGCTGCAGGTGCTCGACGATGATTCGTTGTCGACGCTGCGCACGCTCGCGCCACTTCTGCACGAGTCGTCGTGAACGGAAGCCACCTGTAAGCGCGGTCATTGGGATCGGCGCCGGGAATCTGACAGACTGCAACGCAATCATCGACGTACACCGGGTGCAAGGTGAGTGCGGAATTGAATCGGTCGACGCTCGAACGAATCGAGCTGCGATCCGGTGCCGACGAGTCGGCGGCGGAGGTATTCGAGCAGTGGGAGGCGCTGCTCGGGGACAGCTATGTGCCGCTGGCGTCCGCACCGCTGCCGTCCCGGAGTTTTCACGGACGGATCGAACTGGGCCACTACGACGACGTGGACTTGTCCACCGTCGGATCGACGCCGCAGGAGGCGCGGCGCACGAATGGTCTGATCGCGCGGTCGAGCGACGAGTACCTGATCGCGACCGTTCAGCTCGGTGGGCACGGACGGTTGTATCAGGACGGCCGGGTCGCCGAGGTGGGGCCCGGCTCGCTGGTGTTCTACAACACCACCCGGCCCTATCACTGGGTGATTCCCGAGGAATGGGAAATGGCGGTCGTGCGGGTGCCGCTGGCGCGAATACGGGAACTCACCGGACTCGTCGACGACGAATTGCCGACCGCCACCGCCGTATCGCACGACAGTCCCGCCGGGGTGGTGGCGCGGTACTTCCGGGATCTGGCCGAACTGCAGGGACGGGAACCGGATCAGGCGCGGTTGCTCATGGCGCCGGGAATGGATCTGCTCGCCTCCGCGGTCACCCTGGCGGCCGGAGGGGCGGAGTCCGAGCAGTCCGCGGACGCCTTCGCGCGTCAGCGGGTACTCGACTTCATGCGCGCCCGCTGCACCGATCCCGAGCTCACCGTCGATCGAATAGCCGACGGCTGCGCGATGTCGCGTCGCACCCTGTACCGCGTGTTCGACGATTTCGAGGAGGGTCCGGCCGCGGTATTGCGGCGAATGCGGGTGGAACACGCCTGCGAAATGCTCACCCGAGACTCTATGCTGCCCATAGCGGTTGTCGCCGCCGCATCGGGATTCCTCACCGAACGGCATTTCTATCGGGCCTTCCGAGTCGAAAAGGGAACGACCCCGGCCTCATTCAGGGTGGTGGGCGGCCGCACTGGCACGGACGGTCGGTAACCAGGCACGGATAGGCATTGTGCGGCAACCCGTTCCTGCAAAGAATGCGAAGACGAAGGGGTTTACGCGGGAGTTGCCGAGGGAGAGAAAGTGCGGGTCGCTGTCGTTCAAGCAGAGCCGAAATGGCAACTGCGCGCCGGAATCGAACATATTGTCGAATTGATGGGCGCTGCCGCTGCGGCTGGTGCGGAACTGATCGCATTCCCCGAGGCTTTCGTACCCGGCTATCCGTGGTGGGTATCGCCGGATGGGCGCGGTGCGGCGGAATCCGTTGCGCACTACCGCTCCAATGCCATGACCCGCGACGGCGCGGAAATGCGTGCGGTGCTCGATGCGGCCCGGGAGTATCGAATACACGTGGTGTTCGGATTCGTGGAGCGGTGTGATCGCCGCGTATTCATGACGCAGGCCGTCATCGACGACGCCGGGACGGTGCTGTCGCTGCGCCGCAAACCGGGACTGAACAGCCAGGAGCGGCGCGTGTTCAGCGCGGGCACGCCGGGCCTGCCGACGGTGCACCGCAGCCGCATCGGACGCTTGGGCGCATTGTCCGGGCAGGAGAATTCGCGGCCGCTGTTCACCCGCGCCATGCGCGCCGACGGACAGCAGATCCACGTCGCGGCCTGGCCCGGATTCCTCACCGCCGGGGATACCGCCGGAATCGGCGCGCCCACCACGGCGAGCCGGTTGTACGCGATCGAGGGCGGGGCATTCGTGCTGGCCCCGTGCGCGGTGGTGGGGTCGGCCGGACTGTCGGTGCCCGGGGTGAACGCGCGACTGGCGCGCGGCGGGGGCTACGCGCGCATCTTCGGCTCGGACGGAGCCGAATTGGCCACCCCCCTCGCCGAGGACGAGGAGGGTTTCCTCTACGCCGATCTGAATCTCGGCGTCGGCCGGGTCGATCCGCCGCTGCGCGATCTGCTCGGCGCACCGCCGGTGGCCGCACCCGACGCCCCGGCCGCCACACGCCGCCGTGGCTCCCGCGATACGGCGGCCGCGCCGGGCGCCGAGCGGATCCGTCTCGTGGGGCGCGAAAGCGCTTGATACCGCAGCCGCGTACCCGGGCTCAGCTGCGTACCAGGCGGGCGATGGCGTCGGTGGCTTCCTTGATCTTGGCCTCGGCTTCCGGTCCGCCCGCGACGGCGGCGTCCACCACGCAGTGGCTGATGTGATCCTCGAGCAGGCCCATGGCGACGGCCTGGAGGGCCTTGGTCATGGCCGAGACCTGAGTGAGGATGTCGATGCAGTACTTCTCCTCCTCGACCATGCGCTGCAGGCCGCGGGCCTGGCCTTCGATACGCCGCAGGCGCTTGAGGTAGTCGTCCTTGGCGGTGATGTAGCCGTGCGTGGCGTGATCGTGGCACGACTCGGCCGCCTCGACAGTGGTGTTCTCGTCGGTCACCGGCATACCCTCACTCCCGGCCGTGTCGGCCCTCGCCCGCTAATACCCCCCTAGGGTACACGTGCGCGCGGACCGTCACCACCTGACACCGACACCCATGCACGGATACGCAAGAATCGGGGCATGAGTGCGGATCCTCGGGCCACGCTGGCCATTATCGGCGGCAGCGGGTTCTACGACTTCTTCGGTGACGACGCGATCACGGTCGAGGCCGAGACGCCCTACGGCGCGCCGAGCGCGCCGATCACCATCGGCACGGTGGAGGGGCGGTCGGTGGCCTTCCTGCCCCGGCACGGGCGCAAGCACGAGTACTCGCCGCACACGGTGCCCTACCGCGCCAATATGTGGGCGCTGCGCTCGCTCGGCGTGCGGCGGATCTTCGGTCCGTGCGCGGTGGGCAGCCTGCGCGCCGACTGGGGGCCGGGCACCGTCGCCGTACCCGACCAGCTGGTGGACCGCACCTCCGGCCGCGACCAGACCTTCTTCGACGCGGGCGGGGTGCACGTCGCCTTCGCCGATCCGTACTGCGCCGAACTGCGCGCGGCCGCCGTCTCGGCCGCCGTCACCGAACTCCCCATGAAGGACCACGGCACCATGGTGGTCGTGCAGGGGCCGCGCTTCTCCACCCGCGCCGAGAGCCGCTGGTTCGCCGGACAGGGCTGGGAACTGGTGAACATGACCGGGCATCCCGAGGCCGTCCTCGCCCGCGAACTCGAAATGTGCTACAGCGCAATCGCTCTGGTCACCGACCTGGACGCCGGGCTGGAGTCCGGCGAGGGCGTCTCCGCCGCGGCCGTGTTCGCCGAGTTCGAACGCAACCTGGTCCCGTTCAAAACCCTGGTGCGCCGTGCCGTCGCCGCCGTCGACCGCGACGACACCTGTGACCACTGCCGCGTGCACGCGGGTACGGGCGTGAAACTGCCGTTCGAACTGCCGTAACCGGCCGGATGCGCGGCGCGACCTCGGGCAGGCGCGTTCGGCCGGTCCCGGGGTGTCGCCGCTCGCTTACGCTGGGGGCATGAGCGTGGGTGGTGGGCCGGGGGAGCGGTCGCGGGTGCTGGTGACCGGGGCGGCCGGGTTCATCGGGGGGCATGTGCGGCGGGCGCTGACTGCGGCCGGGCACGAGGTGGTCGCGGTGGACAGCATGTGGGAGGACGTGCATGGGGCGGATGCCGAACCGCCGCAGGGGGTTTCGATGGTCGATGTGCGCGATGCCGACGCCCTGGCGGAGTTGCTGCCCGGTGTCGACGTGGTGTGCCATCTGGCGGGCGCCGGGCCGGGCGCGGTCGACGCGGAGGCGGTGGACTCGAACCGGATGCCCGGCGTGGATCTCATGCGGGGCGCGTCGGTGTTCGTGGCGCACAATGACGCCGCGACCGCGGCACTGCTGACGGCCATGGAGCGGGCCGGGGTGCGGCGGCTGGTGCTGGCCTCGTCGGTGGCTGTCTACGGGGAGGGGCGGTATCGCGGGATGCGGGGTGGGGTGTTCCATCCGGGCATGCGGCGGCGGCGCGATCTGGATCGGGGAATGTTCGATCACCGGGCCCCGCGTACGGGAGATCTGCTGACCTGGGAGCCGGTGGGTGAGGATGCGCCGGTGCGGCCCCGAAGCGCCTATGCGGCAAGCAAAGTCGCGCAGGAGAACTACGCGCTGGCATGGGCGGCGCAGCCGGGGGTGTCGGCCACGGTGCTGCGATACCACCACGTCTACGGCGACCCGGTGTGTCCGGTGCGGACGGCGGAAGCCGGTGTGGTGGCACGCTTCCGTGCCGAACTCGCGGCCGGACGCGCCCCGCACATCTTCGAGGACGGCGGCCAGACCCGGGATTTCGTGCACGTGCGCGATGTCGCCGCCGCCACGGTGGCGGCCGTCCGCCAGCACCTGCCCGGCTTCGTGCCGCTGAATATCGCCTCGGGCCGACCGGTCACCGTCTGGCAGGTCGCCTCCCTGCTGGCCAAGGCCCTGGGCGGCCCCGAACCCGTCGTCACCGGCCGGTACCGCGCCACCGATATCCGGCACCTGGTCGCCAACCCCGAACGTGCCCGCCGCGCCCTCGATTTCACCCCGCGCATCTCACCCGCCCAGGGCCTCGCCGCCTACGCCACCGGCACCCAACCCTGACCGCCCGCCGCGGCGATGGTGACACCCGGTCAGCGTGCGGTGCGCCACCGGTTTCCGTGCGGGGTTAGGCTGCGCGCATGGATGATCCGGTGCGGCTCGAGGTGATCGTGGCCAGTACGCGGCCGGGGCGGTTCGCGCCGGTGGTGGCGGACTGGTTTCTGCGGGCGGCCCGGGGAGACGGGCGATTCGATGTCGGAGTGGTGGATCTGCTCGATACGCCGCTGCCGGTGGATCTGAGCGAGACGCCGGAGGTGGTGGCGTACCGGGAGCGGGTGGCGGCAGCGGACGCTTTCGTGGCGGTGACGTCGGAGTACAACCACGGGTATCCGGCGTCGTTGAAGACGGCGCTGGATTCGGCCAAACGGGAGTGGCGGGGCAAGCCGATCGGCTTCGTCAGTTATGGCGGACTGTCGGGCGGCCTGCGTGCGGTGGAGCAGTTGCGGCAGGTGGTGGCCGAGATCCACATGGTGTCGATTCGCGAGACCGTGAGTTTCCACGAGGCCAAGCGCAGATTCGACGCGGCGGGCGAGACCGCCGACGGTGCCGCCGTCGACGCCGCCGGGCGGCTGCTGCGCCAGCTCGACTGGTGGGGTCGGCACCTGCGGGCGGCGCGGGCGTCGGAGCCGTATCCCGGTTGAGCCTCACCGGGTCTGGGCGTGTGCCCCGCGCGGTCGGCCGATATAGGTGGTCTCGCTCGGGATGGACACCAGGGTCAGTTCCTCCCGAGTGGTGCCGGTGCGCAAGGTGATTCGGTTGCCGACGGCTCCGGGCTGGTGGAGGGACAGCTCGGGCCTGGTGTCCGGCCAGCCGAGCGGGTCGCCGGTGAGGTAGACGGTGGTGATGCCCGCGTGCGGTGCGGGCGCGAGCACGCCGTCGACGACGGTGGCGGTGAAATCGGTGTCGGGTTGATGGGTTTCGGTGGCGATGGTGAGCCGCTCCGGATTGCCGATGGTGGTGACGAGGTGCTCCCAGGAGTGCGGTCGGTCGGTGCGGATCAGCACCCGTTCCCCGATCGCCAGCGCCCGGAATATCAGCTGCTGGGCGAGATAGAGCTCGCCCGCCACGTACACGCGGGAAATCCCCTGTCCGACCAGGCGGATGGCGACGCCGCGGCCCTCGGCGTCGGATCCGAGCAGTTGCCCGCAGCCCGCGGACGGCAGCCGCAACGCGTCGAGATCGGCGACGGGGAATTCGTCGGTCGGCACCGCGGCGTCCGCTCCGGGCACGGCCAGCGGCAGGTGGGCGAGCAGTCCGTCGCGGTGGCGTCCGTTCATCGAGATCATGTGCGGCTGTAGGGGTTTCTCGGGCAGCTCACGCATGGTCAACCGCCACGCCGCCCCGACCCGCACGGTGTGCGCCGACCGCCCCGGCCGCAGCCGCACCACCACGGTGGTGCCTCGGGTCGGCGGCACCCAGAGGCTGTCGAGCACGTCGGTGCCGAGCCGCCGGGGATCCACCGCCGCACCGATGTTCACGCCGTTGCCGACCTCGGCCCCCCGCCACTGCTGGGTGAGTTCGCGCGGATCCAGGCCGCCGGTCACCTGCACCGCCGCCTGCCGGATCTCGGGAGCGGTGAGAATGCGCGCCGTGCAGTCGGCGTCGGCGAGGGTGCGCACGACGCGCTGGGTGGCGATGCTGACCGCCCGGCAGGCCCCGCCCAGGCCGCCGCCGCGCCGTCGTGCCGCCTGCGGGCACCGCAGCGGGTCGAACGCGATGGCCAGCCACACCGTGCGGTGTGCGGTGGCGGGCAGCGGTCCCAGCAGTTTCTCGTAACTGGCACCGGCGGGAGTGCCGGAACGGCTGCGGAATCCGTGCGCGACGATGTCGATCCCGGCGAGCAGGATGTCGTGTTGCCGCAGGCATGTCGCCAGTTCCGGCAGCGGCAGCAGATGGGAGGCGTGCACGGTACCGCTGCCGAGCCGGGTCAGTCCGCCCTTGGTGGCGAGCACCTCCACGACGGCGACCACTCGGCTGCCGTCGCGGTAGATCCCGAGGGAGCGGCCGTCGGCGGCGCGGAAGTCGAGGGTGTCGCCGATGCGGTAGGCGCGCTGTCTCCGGTAGCGCCACCAGGTCGCGAGCCAAGAGGAAACTGGTCGTTTGCCTAATGGGATCAGCAGTGCCGCCATGAGCGCCAGGCCGACCGTCAGCGCCGCCCACCACGTCGGCCCGCAGGCGAATGTGGCCAACCCCGCCGCCAGCCCGGCCAGCTGCGCGCCCACCAGATCCGGCAGGGTGATCCAGCCGAGCAGCGGGCGGCCCGGTGGCGGCGGCGCGGTCGGCGGATCAGCGGGTGCGGCGGTCTCGCCCGGTGCGGCCATCATGGTCCCCCAACTTCCGTCGGCGGCCGCCGATGGCGACCGAAATCGGACAAAGACCAGGTGCGATAGGAATCGGCTGTCAGCGGAACTGTACTGTGTCGAGCGAACTCGATGACCCGTCGGGGGAGAATCCATGCCTTCGAAACCGACCACGCGCTGGCAGGTGAGCGGCTACCGCTTCCTGGTCCGCCGCATGGAACACGCACTGGTGCGCCGGGACGTGCGGATGCTGCACGACCCGATGCGCTCGCAGTCGCGCGCGTTCGCGGTCGGCCTGGTGCTCGCCCTGGTCGCCCTGGCTGGTTGCGGAGTATTGGCTCTACTGCGTCCGCAGGACAAGATGGGCAACAGCACCATCCTCATCGGCAAGGATTCCGGTGCGGTCTACGTGGTCATCGACGGTGTGGTGCATCCGGCGCTCAATCTCGCCTCGGCCCGGTTGGCGGCGGGCGAGGCCGCCGCACCCGCGACCGTCAAGGAATCGGAACTGGGCAAGAAGCCGCGCGGCCAGCTCATCGGCATTCCGGGCGCGCCCGCCTCGCTGAACTTCGACGACACCGGACGTGGCCGCGCCTGGACGGTCTGCGACACGCTCGCCAGTGACGGCAGCGGCGAGCTGACCACCGCCGTGCTGGCCGGTGATCCGGAGCTGGCGGAGAAGGCGGGTCCGCTGGCCGCTGGCCGGGCGCTGCTGGTGCGGGGCCGCGAGGCCGCGTACCTGGTGTACGACGATCGGCGGGCCCGGGTGGACATGAACGACCGCGCCGTCGTCGATGCCCTCGGTATTCGCGGTATGACGCCGCGCCCCGTCAGCGAGGGGCTGCTCAACGCCATCCCCGAGGTGCTGCCCATCGTGCCGCCGCCCATCGCGGATGTCGGTGCGGCACCGGGCTATCCGCTCGGCGATCACCGGATCGGCGATGTGGTGCAGGTGCGCACCGACGGCAGCCACTACGTGGTGCTGGCCGACGGCCTGCAACCGGTGTCGGAGCTGACGGCCGATATCGTCCGCAACACCTACCGCGCCACGCCGACCGATACCCATATCGCCCAAGCGGATCGGACGGCGGCCCCGGTCTCCTCGGCACTGCGGGTCGCCGACTATCCGGCGGCCGCCCCCGAGATCGTCGACGGCAAGGACCAACCCGTGGCCTGCCTGTCCTGGCAACCCGTTCCGGTCGCCGACAAGTCCGAGGGCAGCACCCGCGCGGAGCTGACCGTGCTGACCGGGCACACCGTGCCGATCCCGGACCGGGCGCGGCTGGTCTCCTTCGCCCAGGCCGACGGCTCCGGGCCGCACGCGGATGCCTTCTACATGCGGCCGGGCGCGGGCGCGTATGCGCAATCCACGGGGATCGAACCCGATAGCGAGCGCCGCGACAGCCTCTTCTACATCTCCGATTTCGGCGTGCGCTACGGCATCGTGGACCTCGACGCGGCGAAGGCGCTCGGCATGGACCCCGACAGCGTCCGACCGGAGCGCGCGCCCTGGCAGCTGATCGGCCTGCTGGCGCCGGGTCCGGCCCTGAGCCGGGCCGCCGCCATGGTCGCGCACGACGGTGTCGCCCCGGACGCGAACCCCGCGAAAGAGCCGGTGCGGTCCCAGAATTGAGCCGGGGCCGGGTATGTGACCCGACCCCGGCGCCGACTACACCGTGGTCGCCAGCCAGGCGATGGTTTCCTTGGTGTGGGTACCGCTGCGCGGCGCGAGCGCCTTGCCCTCGACCACGACCTCGTTCATTCGAATGCGGAAGCCCTTGGTGGTGACGTCCGCGATGCGGACACCCGGAGTGTCCGGGCCGTTGAAGGTCTGCACCATCGGGATGACGATCACATGGGAATTCGGCGGGAACGGCGTCGGGAAGGTCACCTCGGTGAAGGTGCCGGTCTGCCCTCCCCGCAGTTCGGCTTCGTTCGGGGCGTCCAGGTCGATGAGGCCGGTCAGCATCATGCTCATGGGAATCTCCTGTGCGCGAAATGGATGGTCATGTCGAGCCTCATTGCGCGGCATGACTTCAGTGTGGCGCGTTCCCGGGTAGTTTCGGGTAGTAATCGAAAGTCTATTTCTCTTCGTGCACAACGCTTTTCGTGCCAACCGGATCGTATGTGTCCGTTCAATCACGCGTGCCGAGGCGGCGGCGCAGCGGGAAGGAGGCCAGCCAGCCCAGGGTCAGCAGCAGGGTGATCACACCGGTGCCGATCAGTGCCGTGTCCCGGGCCGTGGTGTCGGGCGGGGGCGGGGGTGTCGGGAGGGGGAGTTGTTCGCTGCGGGCGGCGCTGGCGCGTTTGGGCGGCAGTTGGTCCGGCACCTCGGCGGTGAGGGCGGCGACGGGATCGACAGCGCCGTAACCGATGTAGGGGTTCCAGCCCTCGGCCGGTGCGTGCGCGGTGGCCTGGATGCGGTCGATGACCTCCCGCGCCCGCAGCTCGGGGAAGCGCGCCCGCACCAGCGCCGCCACGCCCGCCACGTACGGCGCGGCGAAACTGGTGCCGCTGTACGGAGTCAGCTGCCCCTGCCGGGTGAACTTGGCGGTGGTGAGTCCGGTATTGCGCGGATCCAGGGAGACGATGTTCTCCCCGGGGGCCGCCACGCCCACCCAGGGGCCGGGGACGGTGAAACCCGAAGGCTGGCCGAAGGAGTCGACCGAACCGACGGACAGCACGTACTCGTCCCACAGTGCCGGGGCCACGTAGGAGACGACGGTGTCCCAGGGGTCGCGGTCGGGATGCAGCGGGTCCGTACCCGGATTGCTCGCCCGGCAGGTGTCGGTGTTGCCCGCCGAGGTGACGATGACCGCGTCCTTCTCCAGCGCCGCGTATTGCACTGCCGCGCCGAGCATTCCGAACTCCCGGCTGTCGGGACGAGCGGTGGGGCAGGCCACCAGGGAGATATTGATGACGCGCGCACCGGCGTCGGCCGCGCGGCGCACCGCCGAGGCCAGCGCGGAGATCTTGCCGTAGCCGTCGGGCATATCGTCCGGACCCTTGTCGCGCCCAGCCCCTTTCGCCTGGTACAGCGCACTGGTCTGGCGGATGGTCAGCACCCGCGCCTCCGGGGCGACACCCGCGAAGCCCTGCCCCTCCACCCTGGTGGCCGCGATCAGACCGGCGACCAGGGTGCCGTGGGCATCGCAGTCCTCGGTGCCGTCGCCCCCGACCGCCACGTAGTCGCCGTCGGCGATGAGCCCGGGCAACCGTGGATGCGGGGTCACCCCGGTGTCGATGACCGCCACCAACTGCCCGGCCCCCCGGGAGAACCGCCAGGCGTGCTCCAGTTCCAGCGACCGCTGCGCGGGCGGAATCGTCGGACCGCCGCCTCCGGCCTGGGTGCTGATGCACGGCGCATTGGGCGGATGCTCGGTCTCGGTGGGCGGTGCGGCGGGACCTCCGGCGGGCAGCAGCCCGGCATCGATCGCGGGCGGCCGCTCCGCCCGCGCGGGTGCAGCGGTGATACCAGTACCCACCGAAACGCTCAGCGCCAATACGGAAGCCGCCGCGAGCGTCCGAACCCCGTTGCCACACCGCGTGATTCGTGCGGCGAGTGCCGTTGTTCGCGGCGAGCTGGGCGCGGTGGCGTGCGGCGACATGGGGGCTCGATCAGAGGCCGCGGACGAGGGCGAAGAGCTGGGTCACCCAGAAGACCAGCGGAATGACCGCCGCCACGAAGGCGTACTCGAGCAGTTCCACCGCGCGGCGCATGGGCGGGGTGGCCTGCTGGTTGGGCAGGATCATGCCGAGGACCAGGGCCGCGCCCAGTACGACCATGGCCGCGCCGAAGACGAGCAGGGGCTGCTGCATGCGCAGGGCCGCGCCCGCCAGGATGAGCAGGACGATGGCCGCGCCGCCCGCGACGAGCGGAACGGCCTGCGCCGCACCCGCGTAGGTGCGGCTGCGGAACATGAGCACCGCCGCGCACACCAGCGCCAGCGCCAGCCCCGGCCGGTAGACATCCGTGCCCGCGGGATCGGCGGCGGCCAGCGCACCGGTGGCCGTGACCAGCGTCGCGGCGGCCACCAAGCCGGTGAGACAGCGCCGGGCCGCCTCGGCCGCGGCGCGCAGCGCCTCCAGGGTGGGCAGCGCGCGATGGTCGTCGGGATCGTCCTCGGTGGGGTCGATGGGCGTGCCCGGCGCGGGGACCGGCGGTAGCGGCAGTCCGGCCAGCAGCATGGACAGCCGGGGCGCGAGCGCCAGCCCGGCCAGCCCGAGCCCGGCCGCACCTGCTCCGATGGAGCGTACGGGCAGGTCGGTGAGCAGTCCGACCAGTGCGGCGGGCACCGCGTACACCGTCACCGTGGCGACGCCGAGGAACAGGCCGGGCCCCACCCCGACCCCGCGCCAGGCCAGGATCGCCATCGCGCCCAGCAGGGCCGCGCCGAGCAGAAGATTGGCCCAGCCGTAGTGGTCGGGCACGAAGAGCATCCCCGCGGTGGCCGCCAGCGGCAGCGCGCACCCGCCCAGCACCAGCGCGGTCCCGCTGTCGTCGTACAGGCGCGCCAGCACCGTGCTCGCCACGACCAGCAGCACGGTGACGAACAGCGCCACCGCACCGCCCACCCAGCCGGGGACGGCATCGGGTGCGGCGAGCAGTCCGAGGCAGCCGACCAGCGTGGCGGCGACCGCCAGCACCGACCCGGTCAGCCGCGCGGTGCCGGGCGTCCAGCCCCGGTAGTGGTCGGCGTCGGCGATGGCGACGTTGTACATGATGTCGTCGAACAGCGGTGTGGGAGCGATGTGTTCGGCGCTCTCCAGCATGAGCAGCTCACCGTCGCGCACCCCCTGCTCGGTCAGGCTGAGCGAGTTGGCCAGGGGCGGTTCACCGATGCGGGCGAGCACCCATTCGTGCGGTTCGACATCCTCGTCGTCGTGGTCGAAGTCGTTGGCGCGGCTGTGCTGGGCGACCATGTCGACGACGCTGGGAATGACGAGCGCGACCGGCACATCGAGCGGAATGGCGGTATCCACCTGGGTGTGTTTGGCCAGGATGGTGACCCGTGCCAGGTCGGGGGCGCGGACCGTGCCGCGGGCGTCGTCGAGTTGATCCATTCGCGCGTTCACGCTGTCGCCAACTTTCGCTGTCACCTCTTTATCGGCGAGTTCGCCGATTCGCGGCGACGCCGTGATGTGCGGAATTGCTGCCCGCACTGTACGTCATGTCGGATGCTGGCCGTACACTGAGGCCGAATTCGGCAGTCTGGTCACGAACCCTATGGGGGATTTCCGTCAGATGAGCACCGTCCGGTTTCAGCGCCGTCCCCGCCGGGAGATTCCGCGTTCTCCCGGCGGGGAGGTGACATTGCAGCCGCCGCCGGAAATTCCCCGGAACATTCCCGCGAATCTGTTCACCAAACTCATGCCGCTCGTCATGGTCGTGGGCATGCTCGGCATGCTGGTGCTGCTGTTCACCTCCGGCAGCGGGATCGCCACCAATCCCATGAGCCTCATGTTCCCCATGATGATGGTGGTGTCCATGGTCGGCATGTACGCCGGGCAGGGCGGCAAGGGGCAGAAGGCGGCCGAGGCCGACGAGGACCGCAAGGACTATCTGCGCTATCTGGACCAGGTGCGTCGGGATGTGGCCGAGACCGCCGCGCGGCAGCGCGCCGCGGTCCAGTGGAGCCATCCCGAGCCCGGCCTGGTCTGGATGCTGGCCGGGACCACCCGCATGTGGGAGCGCCGGCCGGGTGACAAGGACTTCTGCCATGCGCGCATCGGGGTGGGCGGGCAGCGGCTCGCCACCCGGCTGGTCGCGCCGGAGACCGGGCCGGTGGAGGAGTTGGAGCCCATCGCGGCGGTGTCGCTGCGGCGGTTCGTGCGCACCCACTCCACCGTGCCGGACCTGCCGACCGCCATCGCGGTGAAGGGTTTCGCGAGTATCCAGCTGGGCGGCGATCGGGCGCAGGCGCGGGATATGACGCGCGCGATGCTGTTGCAGCTGGCCATGTTCCAGGGCCCCGACCAGGTGCTGATCGCGGTGGTGTGCGGTCCGGACACCGCGCGCGAATGGGAGTGGGTGAAATGGCTGCCGCACAGCCAGCATCCGGAGGCGTGCGACGGCGTCGGCTCCGAGCGCATGGTCTACGGCTCCATCCGGCAGGCGCACGCGGGCCTGCGTCCGCTGCTGCACAACCGGGTTCGCTACTCGCGCAATCAGCCGCCCGATCCCGCCCTGGTGCAGGTGGTGGTCGTGGTGGACGGCGGGCTGCTGGAAGCCGACGAGGATCCGCTGCGGGAGACCGGATTCGAGGGGGTGACCGTTGTCGACCTGTGCAATTACGCTCCGCGCCTGGCGGTTTCGCGCGGTATCCAGATGGTGGTGGAGGGCGGTGAGTGTTCGGGCCGGGGCGCGACCGGGGCCATGGAGCGCTTCGCCCGGATCGACCGGGTCACCGCGCGGGAGGCGGAGCGGGCGGCACGGCGGCTGGCTCCGTATCGGCCGGTGGTGCAGCGCGGAACCGAACCCACCGGGGACGAGGGGGAGGTCATCTCCTCCTGGGCGCAATTGCTCGGTCTCGGGGATATCGGCGGTTTCAACCCGGAGCAGGCGTGGCGGCCGCGCTACGGCCGGGAGCGACTGCGGGTGCCGTTCGGGGTGGGGGCCGATGGATTGCCCGTCGTCCTCGATATCAAAGAGGCCGCCGAGGGTGGAATGGGCCCGCATGGTTTGTGCATTGGCGCGACCGGTTCCGGCAAATCGGAATTTCTTCGCACATTGGTGCTTTCGCTGATTGCCACCCATTCGCCGGATCAGCTGAACTTCGTCCTCGTCGACTTCAAAGGTGGCGCGACATTCCTCGGATTGGACGGGGTAGCGCATATCGCCGCCATCATCACCAATCTCGAAGAGGAAGCCGATCTGGTGGACCGCATGCGCGACGCCCTGGCGGGTGAGATGAATCGCCGCCAGGAGCTGTTGCGCGCGGCGGGGAATTTCGCCAATGTGTCCGAATACGAGAAGGCCCGGGCGGCCGGGGCGGATCTCGACCCCATGCCCGCGCTGTTCGTGGTGCTGGACGAATTCTCCGAACTGCTCTCCCAACATCCGGACTTCGCGGAGCTGTTCACCATGATCGGGCGGTTGGGCCGGTCACTGCACGTGCACCTGCTGCTGGCCTCGCAACGGTTGGAGGAGGGGCGGCTCAAGGGCCTGGAGAGTCACCTGTCCTACCGGATCGGACTGAAGACCTTCTCCGCCAACGAGTCCCGCCAGGTGCTGGGGGTGCCGGACGCCTACAACCTGCCCAACAATCCCGGCGGCGGCTACCTCAAGTCCGATTCGGGGGAGATCGTGCGCTTCCAGTCCGCGTACGTGTCCGGGCCGTATGCGGGCGGCGGGTCGCACCGCGAACCGAGCGTCGGCGGCGGGACTCCGGCGGTCGATGTGGCGGCGCGACCGTTCACCGCCACACACGTGGATTACCGTGCGGGCGACTATCTTCCGGCCGCGCCGGAGCCGGTGCTCGACGAGCCGGCGCCCGACGCCGAGCAGATCTCGAACCTGCAGATGCTGGTGTCCCGGGTGCGCGGACACGGGCGTGCGGCGCACGAGATCTGGCTGCCGCCCCTGGACCACGCCCCAACCCTGGATCAGCTCATCCCCCGGTCGGTGCTCACCGGTGAGCACGCCCCGGTGGCGACGCTGCGGGCGCCGATCGGCATCGTTGACCGGCCCTACGATCAGCGGCGCGATCCGCTGGTGGTGGACCTGTCCGGATCGCGCGGGCATGTGGCGGTGGTCGGCGGACCGCAGTCCGGCAAGTCGACGGCGCTGCGGTCGTTGATCATGGCCATGTCGCTCACCCATACCGCCGAGCAGATCCAGTTCTACTGCCTCGACTTCGGCGGCGGCACCCTGGCCGGGCTCCAGGGGCTGCCGCAGGTCGGCGCGGTGGCGAGTCGGCTCGACGCGGACCAGGTGCGGCGCACCGTCGCCGAGATGGTCACCCTGGTGCGCCAGCGCGAGGCGCGGTTCCGGCAGCTCGGCATCGAATCCATGGCGGAGTTCCGGCGGTTGCGCGCCGACGATCCGACGGCCAGCCCGGCCGCCGCCGGAGCCCAGCGGGATCCCTTCGGCGACGTCTTCCTGGTCATCGACGGCTACGGCACCTTCCGTCAGGAGTTCGAGACCCTGGAACAGACCGTCATGAACCTCGCGGGCCAGGGACTTTCCTACGGTGTGCACGTGGTCATCACGCTGGCGCGGTGGCCGGAGGCGCGACCCGCGCTCAAGGATCAGATCGGCACCCGTATCGAACTGCGCCTCGGCGATCCCATGGATTCGGATCTCGGCCGCAAATTCGCCGCGCTGGTGCCCATGGGGCGTCCCGGTCGCGGTATGACGCCGGACTGCCTGCACATGCTCACCGCGCTGCCGCGGGTCGACGGCGTCTCCGATCCGGTGACCCTGGGCACCGGGGTGGCCGGGGTGGTGGCGGCCATCGCCGCGGCGACCTCCGGCCGGGCCGCGCCGCCGGTGCGCATGCTGCCCGAGCGGCTGCCGCGCGAAGACCTGCTGCGGATGGCCGGGAACTGGCCCGCCGGCGTGGACCCGGGGGCCGCCTGCCTGCGCTTCCCGATCGGCATCAACGAATCCGAACTCGCCCCCGTCTACCTCGACTTCGCCGCCAGCCCGCACTTCCTGGTCATCGGGGATTCGGAGTGCGGCAAGACCACGCTGCTGCGCGCCCTGGTGCAGTCCATCTGCGCCGCGAACACCCCGGATCAGGCGCGGCTCATCGTGGGCGACTACCGGCGCGGCATGCTCGGCACCATCCCGCAGGGCTACCAGGCCGGATACGCGTCCACCGCACCGCAGTTCACTCAGAACATGACCGATCTGGCCGCCTATGTCGCCCAGCGCACGCCCGGGCCGGACGTCACGCCGCAGCAGCTCAAGGACCGCTCCTGGTGGTCGGGGCCCGAGCTCTACGTCATCGTGGACGACTACGACCTGGTGGCCACCTCATCCGGCAATCCGCTGCACGCCCTGGTGGACCAGCTCGCGCATGCCCGTGACCTGGGCTTCCATCTGATCGTGGCGCGGCGGTCCGGTGGTGCGGGGCGTGCCATGTACGAGGCCACGCTCAATCGCATGAAGGAGCTCAATTCTGCGGCGCTGATCATGAGTTGCAGCCGGGACGAGGGCACCCTCGTGGGGGCGGTCCGCCCGTCGCCGCAACCGCCGGGGCGCGGCACCTACGTCACCCGCGCCGCCGAGGAGCTCATTCAGCTCGGCTGGCTGCCGCCGGTGTGATGACCATCGACCTGGTTGTCACGGAGACGCGCCTGCGGGCCTGCACGCGCGAAATATGTTGGGACGGACCGCCGACGATCGCCCCGACCAGCGCCGGAACCGGGCTGATGGCGGGGGTGCCGCCGAGCCTGGGGGCCTCGCTCGTCGCCTTCGCCGACTCCGATCGAATCGCCTTCGCGCACCGGGCGGCCGCGGACACGAGGGAGCGTGCGGGCAGCGATGGGTACTGTCTGCCGACCGTGGTGCACGCCTGGGCGGTGCTGCTGCGACACGCGCTGACCAGCCTGCGGCCGACCGGCCCGCTGCTATCCGGCCCCCAGCCATCCGCTCCGCAGCTGTCCGGCCGATTCCAGAAAGGTCTACTCCCCGGAAATCCTCTTCGGGTGCAACCAGTATCCCCACAACGGATCACTGCGGCGTGTCCGACGGCTTGGGGCGCGCGCCCCCTGGCAGCCTTGCGTGCGGCGGCGGGGCGGTGCGGCGCGACAATCGAATTCGACACCTTGGCGGTTCGAGCCGCCACTGCGGAGCCCGCCACCGGCTACGAGCAGCGGGTCCTGGTACTCGAATTCGGCTCCACGTCCACCACGGCGACCGTGGTCGCGCGCACCCCGAACAGCGCCCGGATCGAACGCTGCGAATACGAACCGTTGAGCGGCGCGACCGAATCGTTCCAGCGCGGCGCGATCGAATCGTTCCAGCGCGGCGCGATCGAATCGTTCCAGCGCGGCGCGATCGAATCGTTCCAGCGGACTGCCGCAGACCGGCTCGCGGCACTGCTCGAGCGGGCGGTGGACGACTGCCCGCCCACACGGACCATCGTGCTCGGCGACAGGGCGGCGGTTCCGCCGCGGACCCTACGCGCCCTCCTCACGACCGGCCGCCGCCCGACCGATATCCGCTGGCTGGAGGACTCCCGGCTGTCCCGCGACCCGGGCGCGTAGTTCGCGCCGCCCGCGAATCCACCACAGCCACGGCCCAACGTCGCTGCGCGGCAACCGAAATCGGCGTCGACGAGCCGCAGGGGCACCACCCCGACCGAGCCGAGCGTGCTGCCGATGACGGCGGTGCGCCGGAAGCCGATGCGCGGGTACACCTTTCCGGCCTGGGAGGCCGCCAACGGCCAGCGCGGCCAGCGCATGGTGAGCGCACCAACGGTGAGCCCCGTCGCCACTGCACCTCGTGCCGAGCACACCCCCGCGCGAAAGTCGGCACCGAAAACGGGGTGCCGCGAGGATATCGGAGCGGATTCGCCCGGGGCGCGAGCGCGCTCCGAGCAGGTGACGGAGGCCCCGGCTGTGGACCGGGGCACCCACGGGGTCGGGCTGCCTCAGAACAGGCCCGCGAGGGCGGTGTCCTTGGCCTGGAGTTCGGCGTTGCCGGTGCGGACCAGGGTGGCGGCACCGGAGAGGGTGGCGTTGAGCTGGTCGGTGTGCGAGCGCCAGGTGCGCTGGAGATCGGCGAACGCCTCGTTGGCGTCACCCTTCCAGTTGTTGGCGACGAACTCCTCCACGCTGCGGTGGAAGGCCTCGAGCTGGTCGCGCAGGTTCTCCGCGCGCTTGATGATGGTGTTCGCGTTCTGCTCCACGCCCGCGAACTGGGCGGAAATGATCTGACCCATGGAGCCTGCCATAGCTGTGTCCTTACTCGGGAGGTCGAGAGATTCGGGGGAGGTCGAAAAGAGGCCGGGTGTGCGGTGGGCTACACCGGGGGCAGGTCGAGGCTGGAGACCTGCGCCTTCACCTGGGCCGCGTAGTCGAGGTCGTGCTCCTCGTAATTGGAACCGGCCTTGATGAGGCTCTCGGCGGTCTGCATCAACTTGTCGTTGAGCCGGTCGGCCTGGAAGTAGTAGCGCTCCATGAAGGCGTTGAAGGCGTCGGCCGCGCCGCCCTTCCAGTTGGAGCCGGTGGTGATGGCGTCCTCATCGGCCTTGAGCTGACGGATCTGGCCCATCAGCATCTCGTGCGTCTTCTTGAACTCCTGGGCCTTGGCCTGGATGAGCTCATTACTGGCCTCGAATGCACCTGCCACGGTGCCTCCTTTCGATTCGCGGGCGGACGACCCGTACACAGTCTTGGACGCGGGTCACGGCCCTGCGGTTCCACCCCTGTTTCAGCAATCTGTCAGCACCCTAGCCGACGTGCAGGGTGTCTGACCAGCCCTGATGCGCGAATCTCAGGCAGTTCGACGCGAGACTAATCCCACATTGAAGCCGACCGACCAGCACCTGATCGCGGTGCGCGACTACCAGCTATTGGCCAGCGTCGCGTACTGGGCGGCGGCTCGCTGATGCGCGTCCGCGAGCTGATCGCTCTCCACGGTCGCCACGTACCGGCGATAGCTCACCGCGCACCGGAACCGTTTGATGTCGTAGTCGTCCTGGATCGGGCTCTCCCCGCACACCGCGTGCGGAATCCCGGCCGGAGCGTCCGCCGGTTCCGGATACGCCTTGTCCAGGATCACCGCGACGAGATCGTCGGCGGCCTCGGTGTCTCGAGTGCGGAACAGCATCGACGCGCTCGACATGGCACTGGTCACCGCGAACCGGTCCACCCCGGCCGCGGCCATGATCGGCGACCAGTGCCGCTGGTCCGCGGCGAGATGCAGGAACCCGCGCGCTCCCACCACGAATTGCGTCTTGGTGTCCGGGCTGCCGAAGCCGTCGGGATTGAGGGTGCGCCGCAGCATACCGTCGGTGTCGTACTCGAGGCGCAGGATGTCCTCGCGGCTCAGCGGCGGCAGCTGGTCCAGCAGCGGCAGCTGGGCGTCGAGCACCTTCTCGGTCAGGGCGGTCAGCTGGGTGAGGTCGGGATCGCGCACGCGCAGCAGCAGATTCACCACGTAATTCGAGCGCGCCACCGCAGTGCCGAGACTGGCTACCCCGGGACGCCAATGCGCGTGCGCCTCAGGATATTTCGACAGCGTCACCGGCTCGTTCTCGGCGGCCGCCACCGCGAAGTCGGCCGCCTCGATCTCCTGGGCGGCCGCGGCCGCCGCCGCCTCGCTCGGGAACTGGAGCACCGTCATGGTGACGGCGTCGGCGTCCCTCGGTGTCTTGTCGTTCTCGTCCTTGTCCTGGGAGGCGTGGCCGACCGCGTAGCCGTACAGCAGGCGATGGGTTTCCAGTATCGGCTGGGTGACATCGGCCAGCAGTTTGGTGGCGGACTCGGCGTCGGTGATGGCCAGCGTGCCGGTGGCGTAGGTGAAGCGGTCGTCGAGTTCGAGCCCGTTCGCCACCTGTCCCGCCAAGCGCATGACGGCCAGCTTGGTGCCCGCGCTCAGATCGTTGTAGTAGGTGTAGCGCATATCCAGCGGTTCGGTCGGATACGTGCCGACATCCAGTGTGCGCACATCGATTTCGCCCGCCGCCGGGGTGCCGTCGACGGCGGCGCAACCCGCCGCCGCGCAGACCGCCGCCACCAGGGCCATGAGCCGGATACGTCGTGAAAACATGGTCATCCTCGGCGTGGTGTCGTACTGCGGCGTCGTCATTCGCTGTTGACGAGCAGGGCGTACTGCGCGGATATCCGCTGCTGGGCGTCGAGCAGCTGATTGGCCGCGACCTCGGCGGCATAGCGGCCGTGCGAGACGTAGCAGTAGTAGGCGATCTCGAAATCGTTCGCGGTGACCGCGTGGCGGCACTGGGCGTCGGGCAGTCCGGTCGGTGCGTCGACACGGACGAACTTCCGGGTGGTCTCGGCCCGGTCGGCGACGAACTCGCGAGCGGCCGCCGCGTCGCGGGTGCGGTAGACGTATGCGCCGCGCCAGGCCACCCGATCCACCCCGGTCCGCTCGAACAGCGGTGCGTCGAGTTCGGGCGCGATGGAGATGTGCAGCCCGCCCTGTCGCTCGTACACCCCGGGAATGCCGCGCTGTGCGCCGTCGTCGAGCACGGTGAACAGCGAGCGCGCCAGCACGCCGTCGGGGTCGACCGGCAGCTGGGTCAGCTGATCGGCCGGGGTGACCGGGAATTCGGCGACCCGCGGCGCGATGGTCTCGATACTGCGTTCCACGCGTTCGATCAGCTTGGCGTGATCCGCTTCCTCGAGTTCGGCCATGACCGAATCGAAGACGTAGGTGAAGATGACGAATTGCCCGGTGGCGTACCAGGATCGAATCTGCCCCGGGCCGGAGATGTTGTCGGTGGTGTAGGCGACGGCCTCCGGATAACGCGGGATCGTCACCGGTGTGTTGTCCTCCGACGCGGCCATATCCAGTTCGCCCAGCGCCCTGGCGGCGGCCGTGGCTGCCTGCTCGTCGGAGAAGATCATGACCAGATTGTCCAGCTCGTAGGACAGGCTCGGCATATTGTCGGACCGGCCGGTCGTCACGAATCCCGCCACGAATCCCGGCGCGGCCTCGCGCATGGCGTCCTTGTCGGCCGTGGTGCGCGTCCCCATGGCGGAGGTGTCGAAGCCGATGAACGGGCGGATGGCGCCGCCCATGGCGGAGGCCGCGTATTTCACCTCGGGCATGATCTCCCACGGCAGCGGCAGGTAGTTGGCGAGCCGTTCGGCTTCGACGAGTCTGGCCAGCTCGATCTCGTCGGCGGTGCCGTAGGGCTTCGGTTCGGTGTCGAAACCGCCGACATCGAGGGTGGCCAGATCGACGGCCGGTTCCGGGATCGGCGGGCTCTCCGGCTCCGATCCGCAGGCGCTGGTCAGCGCCACGGCCGCCGCGAGTCCGGCGGCGCACAGCGCACGCTCCAGTAGACGCATGGGCTCCCCTCCCTACACCGAGTCGCGGGTGTCGCGGGCGACTCGGCTGCTGACAACGCGCCCCACCCTACTTCACGCGGCTCTGGAGTACCGGTACGAGTTCGGCCAGCAGGACGCGCTCGGAATCCGCCGTCCAGTTGCGCACGGCCGCCACCGCCGCCGGGGTGTCCAGCGGAATCACCACCGCCCGCGAGCCGGTGATTTCGTGGGGCAGGCCGAGAAGTCCACCGCCGCCGGCCTTCTCGTCGCTGCGCACGGCGATGATGTAGGAGTCGGCGGGCGCTTTCAGCGAACCGTACTCGGTCGCCGGGCGCGGTGAGGGCTCATCGCCCTGCCGGGTGAGGTCGAGGCTGTAGACGAAGCCCAGATCGGCGAGGAACTGGGTCTGCGGGGTGCCGCCGAGGTAGATGGAGAACTTCCGCGACTCGGTGACGTCCACCATGGTGATGGTCTTGCCGTGGAAGGCCGGATTCGCCTCGCGGGCCTGCTCCAGCGAGGTCAGCGCGATCGCCGTGGTGCTGGAAGACGCTGCCGCCGTGGTGGTCCCGTCCCCGGTCGGGGTGTCGTCGCGCAGCGACCAGACGCCGATCCCGGCGGCGAGCGCGACCGCCACCGTCGCGGCACCGGCCCCTACGAGCAGACCCCGGCGGCGCTTGCCGGGCGCGCCGACCACCCGCCCGGGCTGGGAGACCTGGGTGGCCATATGCGGCCCGGACTCCTGCGGACCCGCCAGCATGCCCGGCGACGCGACCTGCACCGGATACGTGGGCGAGGTGGTGGTGCGGACCGGTCGGTAGCCGGGGGTGAGGGCCTCGGCCGCCGCGTCGGCGAGTTCACGGCAGCTGCCGAAGCGGTGCGCCGGATTCTTGGCCAGCGCTCGGGCGATCACCTGGTCGATGGCCTCCGGCAGATGCGGGTTCACGGCCGTGGCACGCGGCGGCGGCTCGTGCAGGTGGCCCATCATGACCAGTGCGGGTTGCGTTGCCGGATACGGGTTCTGACCCGTGAGCAGCTTGTAGAAGGAACAGCCCAGACTGTAGATGTCGGCGCGATGGTCGAGCGGCTGTCCGGCCAGCTGCTCCGGCGGCGCGTAGGCGATGGTGGCGACGAAACTGCCGGTCTGGGTGAGTTCGATGGTGTCCTCGGTGGACTTGGCGACTCCGAAATCGGCCAGCAGGGCGCGCTCCTCCTCGTCCCCACCGGCCGTGGAGAGCAGGAAGTTGGCGGGTTTGACGTCGCGATGCAGCAGGTTGTTGCGATGCGCGTAGTCCAGGCCGCGCCCCACCTGGGCGATGATATTGAGCGCCCGCAGCGGGGTCATGCCGTGTGGATCGCGCTTCTGCTCCGCGGAGGCATCGGTGCCCTCCACGTACTGCATGGCGATCCACAGCTGGCCGTTCTCCTCGCCGCGATTGTGGATCGTCACGATATTCGGATGGTCCAGTCCCGCGGCGATATTCGCCTCGCGTTCGAAACGGCCACGGAACTCGCGGTCACGTGACAGATCGGCGCTGAGTACCTTGAGCGCGTCCATGCGCGGCAGTTGCGGATGTTTGGCCAGGTAGACGGTGCCCATGCCGCCGGAGCCGAGTACCCGTTCGATCCGGTATCCGCCGACGATGGTGCCGGGGCTCATCGCCATAACTTGCGAACTCCTGGTCGACTGGGGGCCTTCGATGCTCTCGGCGAGCATACTGGACGGCTTCGCGGAGAGGCTCGGCGAAGAAATCCGGTCCGAACGCGACAGTGGGCGGCCACGTAACCTGATGCTGTGCTGAACCTCGCCCGCCGCCCGTCGTTCCGGGGCCGATTCCTGTGATGGATCGGCAGGTCGAGGTGGTCGCGGGCAGTCATGTGCTCACCCGCGTGGCGGGTGCCGTCATTCTCGTGGCGCATCGGGAGAGCGGCAGGCTCACATCCGAATCCCGGGCCGCCGTCGCCGCCCGGGCGCTGGGTGATCTGGTCGCGGAGGCCACCGAGGAGGCTCCCGACGGTCCCGGACGGCTGGTCGCGCGGCAGGCCACCCGGTGGCTCATGAAGGAGGCCGAGCGGATTTCGCCGGGACAGTCCGTGGACTTCGGGATACTGTCGGCCGCCGACACCGGCGGTGTGGCCGTCTTCCTGCACGGTGCGGTGACCGCGGTGCTGGCCGGACAGTCGGTCGAGTACTACCGGGGTAGTGACGCCGCCTTCACCGTGGACCGGGTCGCCGAGCATCCGGCGCTGGCCGCGGCGCTCTACATCGACGACGGCCGAGGGCGGGTGCCGGAACTGCCGCAGCGAGGTGTCGGCTCACTCGTCGAGGGTGTCGCGCAGGCCGGTGGCGCGGTGGTGTGGTTCGAGGGCGAACCGCTGCCGGTGCGTCGGCGGGCGATCCCGTCGCACGGGGTGGAATTCGGGGGCGGCGGGCGGCACAGCGCCCCGGAGCCGGGTGAGTCGCCCCGGGGTCGGCATGCCGCGCCGCCACCGACGGCCGCCTTCGATCCGATCACCGATCGTGCTGTGCCGGAATACGATCCGGATCTCACGCCGACCCGCACCTCGACCCGACTGCCCGCCGAGTTCGAGGTCGCCGAGGGTGTGTCGCCGCAGTCGGGTGCGCACACCGACCCGGATTCCGATGCGGTCGGCGGTCACGGCTCGAATGCGAGCCTCGGCGCGGGCTCACAGCCCGTGCCGCGCACCGGTCCCGCTGGGGCGCAATCGGATTCGGCCGATACCGGTGACTTCGACCCGCACCGCGCCCCGACCGAGCTGGGCGGCACCAATCCCGCGCCCACACCGGACCCGGATCTGCAGCGCCGCCTGGATGCCACCGCCAAGGCGACGGCGCTCACCGTGAAGGTGCTCGGATTCAGATGCGCGCGAGCGCATCCCAGTGATCCACGGTCGGCGTTCTGCAGTGTGTGCGGGATGCCGGTGAACCAGACCCAGCCGCTGGGCGAGGTGATCCGCCCGCCGCTGGGCATGCTGCTGCTCGACGACGGCATGACCTACATGCTCACGGCGGACGCGGTGGTGGGACGCGATCCGGAGCAGTCCGAGGCGGCCCGGGCGGGCCTGGTGCCGCTGCGCGTCGACGACGCCTCGGGAGGAATGTCCCGCGCGCACGCCGAAATCCGTTTGGTGAACTGGGATGTCACGGTGGTCGACCGCGGCTCCACCAACGGCACCCGCGTCCGCCTGCCCGGCTACCACGACTGGGTGCGGCTGCAACCCCACCAGCCCATGGCGCTGACCTACGGAGCGGAGGTGCTGCTCGGCAACCGCGTACTGCGCCTGGAACCCGTCGCGCCGCCGCCCTTCGGGTAGCCGGGGTGATACGTCGCGACAGCGCGACCGTCGCTAGCTGTAGCGCGCGTCGCAGGTGTTGCGGCTGCCGAGCACTCCGGCGCGGAACGCGTCCACCCGGGAGAATCCGCTCGGCACGGTCTTGCCCTCGGTATCGCTGGCCGCCAGGCCGTCGGTGAGCAGACCGGAGACCGCCTCGTCCAGATCGCCGGGGGAGAGTGTGATGCTCGCCTGGGTTCGCGTATCCGGATCGGCCAGTTCCGCCGTGATCACCCCGGCCAGGCAGGCGGCCCGCAGGCCGGTCTTCGCGCCGGTGAGCCGTTGACCGGCGGCGTGCTGTACGGCCAGTGCGTAGCGGGAGATGAAGACCACGTACGCGTTGTAGTCGCCGGTCACCTTGACCGGAAGTCCGTCCTGCTCTTCGGCATCGGCCGCGCCCCGATCGGCGAGCGCGGACAGGTCGGTGCCGATGGTGTTGGTGGCCGGGCAGTAGGTCACCGGCACGGTGTCGGCGCCGTCGCGGCAGTCGAGATTCGCGGTGTCGTAGTCGTACTTGGGCTCGTCCGCGATCGGCATGATGGCCGTCATGGCCTTCGCCAGTTCGGTGAGAGTGCCCTGGCCGACTTCGGATTCGCCGCGGTTGGCGTCATCGCCGAAGTCCTGCGGCAGCTTTCCGCGTCGGCTCTCGATCTCGGCCATATCGATGGCCTTGCAGCTCCTGGCCCCGTCGGTGAAGCCGATCTGCACCGCCGTCACGCGTTCGAAGGCCGAACCGTGCACGCTCTCCGGATCCTCCGGATCGGAATCGCGGATGGCCACGGTGGCGGCCAGCACCGAATTCAACCCGTCGGAGGTGTTGATGGTGAAGTGCTTCGACTTGCCCTCGGCCACATGCCGGATGAACGCCCCCGCGAAGCAGTCCGCCTGCTGTTCCTTGACGATCACCGGATCCTTGCGGCCGATCAGCTTGGCCATGGTCTGGATGGCGTGGCCGTACTCGTGGGCCATCACCATCACCACCGACATCTGTCCGAAGGTGTCCTGCATGGTCGGCAGCAGCACCGCGCGGTCCCAGCCGATGGAATTGTCGAGGCGGCAGTACGCGGCATTGACCAGGCGGTAGGTGGTCTCGTCGCAGAAGCGCACCGCCTGGGCGCGCGGGGTGCGCGCGCTCCACGACACGAAGGTGTTCACCGGCGTGAATTCGTTGCCGAACTCCTTCGGATACTCCTGCTGCCAATAGGTCTGGATATCTTCCAGGGCATTGAGGACCAGTGTGTCGATGGCGCCGCCGTCGGAGTTGGTGGCGGTGAAGGCCGAGTCGGGCACGCCCGCGCGGGGGCCGTTGGGTCCGCTGGTGGTGGGCAGACCGGCCACTTGGAACGGATCGTCGTAGATGGATACGGCCCGACCCTCGACGGTGAATGTGCATCCGGCCAGCAGCGCGGCCACCAGAGTGAACACGGCCAGGGCCGCCGCTGTCCGGCCGCCCGGTTCGATCCGTCGCGAGGATCGGCCGGTCGTACGGCGCATCGACACATCCACTCCCTTGCCAGCCGACCAGTTCCCGCCCGAGGGTAGACAGCTTGCCGCTCGGGGCTCCGCCGAAGTCCGGGCAATCGAATAGTATCCGCAGCATGTCTTTACCGGGGGCGCAGCAGATCACCGTGCGTCATGAAGGAACCGATCGGGTCTTCGACGCGAGTCAACAGGTCACCATGGGACGGGCACCCGAGGTGGCGCTGTTCGTGGACAGCCCTCTCGTGTCGCGCGTACACGCCACCCTGTCGTTTCAGGGTGGCGCCTGGGTGCTCACCGACAACGGCAGCACCAATGGCGTCTTCGTGGACGCTCGCAGGCTGACCATGCCGCTGGCCATCCACCGGCCCACCCAGGTGCGCCTGGGCGACGCCATCACGGGGCCGCTGCTGCATCTGCTGCCGCAGGCCGCCCGCGGGGGGAGCGGGCCGACGCCGAACCCGGCCGCGCCGCCGCAGCAGTGGCCGCCGCAGCAGCGCCCGCCGGAACCGCGCCGCACCCCGCCGCCACCGCAGCAGCGGCCGCAGCCCTACGCGCAGCCGCACGCCTTCCGGCAGCCGACGAATCAGCCGCCGCTGCATCGGCCGCCGTCACAACCGCAGCATCAGCCGCCCGCGCATCAGCAGCCGCCCGCGCATCAGCAGCCACCCGCGCAGCACCAGCCACCCGCGCATCAGCAGCCGTCCCATCAGCAGCCGCAGCACCGGCTGCCGTCGCAGCCGCAGCAGATGCACCGCCCGCCCTCCACCCCGCAGCCGGAGGTGCGTCCGCCGTCGATGCCGCAGCCGGAGGTACGACCCCCGTCGGCGTCGCAGCCGGAAGTGCCGCTGCACGCGGGCGCTCCGGATGTCATGAATATGACGGCCAAGGCCGATGTCTCGGCCCTGCCGCCGGTGCGCGCCCGGGCCGCCGAAGGTCCCGTGGCGCGGGCGGATCGGCTGCCCGCGGGCGGGCTCACCATCGGTCGTACGCCGGACAATCAGATCGTCGTCAACGATCCGCTGGCCTCCCGCAAGCACGCCCGCCTCATCGCGGGCAATCAGGGCGGGCTGACCATCGAGGATCTCGGGTCGGCCAACGGCACCTTCGTCAACGGTCGTCGGCAACAGCAGGCCGAGCTGCGCGAACGCGATATCGTCACCATCGGCAATGTCGACTTCGTCGTCAAGGAGGGCACCCTCGTCCACCGGCAGCGGCCGGTCGCCGAGCAGGGCCTGCACGTACACGGCATCGGGTTCACCGTCGAGGGCAACAAGCAGCTGCTCGTCGATGTGAACATGCAGGCCGGGCGCGGATCGCTGACCGCGCTCATCGGGCCCTCGGGTGCGGGCAAGTCCACGCTGTCCAAACTCATCGCGGGCGCGACCCAGCCCTCGGCCGGTGTGGTCACCTTCGAAGGTCGCAATCTGCACGCCGAATACGACGCGCTGCGCTCCCGTATCGGCATGGTGCCCCAGGACGATGTGCTGCACCGCCAGCTCACCGTCAAGCAGGCATTGGGCTTCGCCGCCCAGCTGCGCCTGCCCCCGGATACCACCAAGGAAGACCGCAAACGCGTGATCGACGGCGTGCTGGCGGAACTTTCGCTCACCCAGCACGCCGACACCCGCGTCGACCGGCTCTCGGGTGGTCAGCGCAAGCGTGCCTCGGTGGCCATGGAGCTGCTGACCGGTCCCTCGCTGCTGATCCTCGACGAACCCACCTCGGGTCTGGATCCGGCGCTGGACCGTCAGGTCATGACCATGCTGCGGGAGCTCGCCGACGCGGGCCGCACCGTCATCGTGGTGACGCATTCCGTTGCCTGCCTGGACATGTGCGATCAGGTGCTGTTGCTCGCGCCCGGCGGCAAGACCGCGTTCTGCGGGCATCCGGGCGGGGTGCAGGACTTCCTGGGCACCAGCGACTGGGCGGAGATCTTCGCCCGGGTGGCCGCCGATCCCGATCGCGCCTTCGCGAATTACCGGTCGCGCCAAGCCTTCGCACCGCCACCACCGGCGGTGAAACAGCTCGAACCGGTGAAGCCGCCGAAATCCAGTGGTTTCAAACAGTTCTCGACATTGGCGCGCCGACAGGTGCGGTTGATCCTGGCCGACCGCGGCTATCTCATCTTCCTGGCGGTCATGCCGTTCGTGCTCGGCGGGTTGTCGCTGGTGGTGCCGGGCAAGAACGGTTTCCAGAAGGGTGCGCTCACCCAGATGCCGGACGGCTCCTTCATGGTCGTCGGCGGCAGCGAATCCCAGCAGTTGCTGGTGGTGCTGGTACTCGGCGCCTGTTTCATGGGATCCACCCTGACGGTGCGAGATCTGGTGGGGGAGCGCGCGATCTACTTCCGTGAGCGCGCGGTCGGCCTGCGCTCGGGTGCGTACCTCATGTCGAAGGTGGCCATCTTCAGCATTGCCGCGCTGTTGCAGGCGGCGGTCATGCTGGGCATCGTGCTGGCGGTCAAGAAGGCGCCCGGTGCCGGCGCGGTCATCCCCAACGGCAGTATCGAGCTGTATGTCGATATCGCGTTGACCACGGTGACCTGTGTGGTGCTCGGCCTGCTGCTGTCCACGCTGGCTCGCTCCAACGAGCAGGTGATGCCGCTGCTGGTCGTCATCATCATGTGTCAGCTGGTGATGGCGGGCGGCATGATCCAGGTGACCGACCGGGTGGTTCTGGAGCAGGTGTCCTGGCTGTTCCCGGCGCGCTGGGGCTATGCCGCCGGTGCGTCCACGGTGAACATCCGTGAACTGTTCGCCGCCGCGCAGCCCGATGAGCTGTGGCAGCACGAACCACGGATCTGGGCGCTGAACGTGGGCATGCTGGGCGTGCTGGCGCTGGTCTTCGCGCTGCTCACCTGGTCTCGGCTGCGGCTCAAGAAATCGGCCGCGTGACGGGCGCGCCGCGCGTGCCGACGGGTGAACAGGCAGACTGGTGGCTGTGACGGCTCGAGTTGGGGCAGTGCATCTCGGGTGGGATGTGGTGACGGCGGCCGCCGGCGGCGGTGGCACACCGATCCGCCCGGTGCAGGTCGAAGGCACATATACACCGCCCGCGTACCTATTGGCGGATTCATCCGGTCGGCTGCACACCGCCGGGGTGGACCGGCGTCCCGACGTCGGTATCGCCATCTCGGATGTGCGCGACATCATCGGCCACCCGCAGATCGTGGTGGCCGGGGCCACCTGGCCCGCCGAACTGGTGTTCCGGGCGCGGCTGTTCAATCCGCTGGCGGGTATCGGCAAGCATCTGGGCGGGGCGCCCGCGGTGGTGGCGCTGCCGTTCCCGGACGACTGGCCCGACCCCAAGGTCGACGAATACGCGCGCCTGGTGGAACAGCTCGGCGTGATCGTGGAGCCGCTGCCGGAATCGGTGGCGCTGTCGGGATACGTGCGCGCGTTGAACCTGGTGCGCGGCCCCGAACCCGGCCCGGTGGTCGGCGCGACCGGCGTCTACTCCGACGGTCGCGGGTGCCTGGTCGTGGCCGTACACGGTGACGACGAGGAGCCCACCGAATCCATGGGCCTGACCATCCATCCGGAGGCCCTGCACGACGCCCGCGCCGCCGACAATGTGGTGATCGAGGTCATGGCCGCCGCCCGCACCATCGGCGCGGACACCTCCACGGTCCTGCTCACCGGCAATATCGCCTTCAACGACGCCCTGCGCCTGGCCTTCCAGAACCACCTCGGCCACCGCCTCCAGGTCGCCGACCACCCCATGCACGCGCTGGTCCTGGGCGCGACCCACCTGCTGGCCAATGACATCGAGGCCGACGAGTACGCACCGGACCCCCGCCTCACCCAGCCCGCGCCCGGACAGCCCGGATACGCGCAACCGGGCGGCGCTGCGGCAGGAGCTTCCGGGCAGCGGGAGGCGAGCGAATCCGGTTCGGGCGCAATGGCGGTCGGCCAGCAGGCTGTCGCCGCCGCTGATCAACAGGCCGGGGCGGCCGTCGCTGGACAGGTCGCGCGTGGCACGGCGGCGAAGCCCGCGGCCCACGATGGTGTGGCGGACGGGGCGCAGGTTGCTGGCGGCGGAGGCACGCACTCGGCATCCGGTGCGATCGATCCCGCCGAGGGGCAGACTCGCCGGATGACCCAGGCCGAGGCCGCGCAGCTCGCGGCGCAGGGGCATGCGGCGGCCGCCCAGGGGCCGGGCGGAACGCCCTCGAATCCATCCAGCGGGGAGGTGCCGATCGCGTCGCCGTCGACGCGGGGACTGCCGCCGGGGCTCGCCACCGTGGGCGGTCGGTTCACGCGGCCACCGGGGACGCCGGCCGACGATCAGACGACCGCCGTGGTCGGGCGGCAGCCCGGTCAGGCAGCGGGGCAGGGGAATTCGCCCACCGGTAGTGGTGTGCAGCCAGGTGGTGCGAGTGGTGCTGCCGGGCAGGGCTATTCGGGACAGTCCCCAGGACAGCAGCAGGTGGGAGCTGGCAATACTCCTGCGGGACAGGACTATTCGGGACAGGACTACTCGGGGCAGGGCCACGCCGGACAGGGGTACGCGGGGCAAGGTGCGGGCCCATACCCGCCGGGCCACACCGCGCCGGGGCAGAGCACCGGCCCGCACGGGCAGACCCCTGCCGCACCCGGATCGGGTGCCGGTCCGTACGGACTGGCGTCCGGCGCGCCGGGGCCGAACGCTCCGTACGGCCAAGGTGCGCCGGGCCAGGGCACCGGCCCGCATGGGCAGGTCGGACCCGGTCAGAGCACGGGAGCGCACGGACAGGCCACGGCGGGCCAGAGCACCGGTCCGCATGGCCAGGTAGCGCCGGGGCAGAGCACGGGACCGCATGGCCAGGTAGTGCCGGGGCAGGGATACGGCTCCGGTGCCGGTGGCGCTTCGGGTGGTTACGGCCAGCCGGGGCAGTACGGGCCCGGTGGCGGGGGATATGGGCCGCACGGACCCGGTGGAACGTCCGCGGGAACCGGGGCGGGTCAGGGCGGAGCGATGTACGGTGGACCGATGCCGTCCAGCGGGCCGCAGCCCCCCTATCCGCTATCACCGGACCGCGATGCCGACAGTTCGGATCGCGATGCGGCCGAGGGCGATCGCAAGCGCAAGGGCTTGTGGCGAAAGATGAAGGGCAAGCGCTGATGCGAAGGCGCTTCGGAACCCCCGCCGTCCTGGGTGCGGCCGCTTTCGCCGCGGTCACCCTGCACTCCGGGCATCCCGCCGACGACGTCGCGGTGACCACGGGGGGGACCGAAACCGTGGGGGACTCCGACGCCGCATCATCCGGGTTCGGCGCCGGCGATGCGCTCTCCGGTGCACATATGCCTCCGGCTGCCGCCGAAACACCCGCCACCACGGTCGACTCGACCGCGGTGGCCAGCGACTTCGACATCCGATCTGTCGAATACGACATCCCCGCGCCCGGCGTCCGGCCCGTGGGTGACTTCGGCTCCTGGCCCGCCGTGGACCGCATCGCCGAACCGGCCGGGGGCTCGTGCGCCGTAACCCCCTTCGCCACCCTCCCGCCTGCCCCCGGCATCGCCGCCATCAACGGTCCCGGGGTGGTCGAGTGCACCCCCAGCGGCATCGACACCCTGCGCTACTCCATCCCCGGCCCCATCCGAGGCGCGGACCCGGGCCCGCCCGTCCAGATCTGACCCGCACGTCGACTCCTGACCTGTTCACTCCGCTCGTGACCGGTTCGCGGTCCGAGCGGGGCCCGTGGCCGGTGCGCTGACCCGCGTGGCCCGTGACCGGGTGCGTTGCCCCACTCGGCCGGTGAGGTCCACTGCCCGCCCGCCGGAGACCGGTTTCTGGTGCCCGGCCCACCCCTGGTATCGTGGCCCGTTGGCGTGCGGTACCGCCGGGCAACCGGTGTGTCCCACGAGTCCCCGGGTCTCCACCGGCCGCCGGGATCGGCTCGATCGCATGCTTGGCTGGCAACACCGACGACAGACAGGGAAGCACTGTGCCTACGTACAGCCCCAAGGCTGGTGACGTGACCCGCAAGTGGTACGTCATCGACGCCACTGACGTACGGCTCGGCCGCCTTGCCGTGCAGGCAGCGAATCTGCTGCGCGGCAAGAACAAGCCGACCTACGCCCCGAACGTGGATGGTGGCGACTTCGTCATCATCATCAACGCCGACAAGATCTCCATTGCCGGCAACAAGGCCGACCGCACCTTCATCCACACCCACTCGGGCCACCCGGGCGGTCTGAAGACCCGGTCTGTCCGCCAGGTGCTCGAGACCCGCCCCGACCGGCTGGTCGAGCGTGCCATCAAGGGCATGATCCCGAAGAACAAGCTGGGCAACCGCATCGCCGGCAAGCTGAAGGTGTACGCGGGCCCGACCCATCCGCATGCCGCTCAGCAGCCCATTCCGTTCGAGATCAAGCAGGTGGCCCAGTGACCGCTCCTGAGGAATTCAACGACGACTTCGTCGTCGAGGACACCAGCGTCGAGGTCGTCGACGAGGGTGCCGGCTACGACGCCGAGTACACCGCCGAGACCTACGCCCCGGTCGTCATCGACCGCCCGGTGCAGACCGTCGGCCGCCGCAAGGAGGCCGTCGTCCGCGTCCGCCTGGTGCCCGGCTCCGGCAACTTCGTGCTCAACGGCCGCACCATCGAGGACTACTTCCCGAACAAGGTGCACCAGCAGCTGGTGAAGTCCCCGCTGGTCACCGTCGAGCGCACCGAGACCTTCGACGTGCACGCCCGCCTGGTCGGCGGCGGCCCGTCCGGTCAGGCCGGCGCGCTGCGTCTCGCCATCGCTCGTGCGCTGATCGAGGTCACCCCCGAGGATCGTCCGGCCCTCAAGCGCGCCGGCTTCCTGACCCGTGACCCGCGTGCCACCGAGCGCAAGAAGTACGGCCTCAAGAAGGCCCGCAAGGCGCCTCAGTACTCGAAGCGCTGATATCGCGCCGTACGGCTCTACCGTGCCCGGCCCCGCGCAGGGCCGGGCACGGTATTGTCAGATGCGGCGATTCGTACGGGCATGGCGCGGCGAGACCGCGTGCTCCCCGCGGGGCGGGGACGATCCCCGGTACGAGAGCAGGCTTCCGGCAATGGTTTTCGGACCGGCCGGGTGCCTGCTTTTTTGCTATGTCAATCGACCAGGGGTGAGGTATGGGACGTTTGTTCGGCACCGACGGAGTCCGCGGGCTTGCCAACGAGTCACTGAGTCCGGAACTGGCGCTGCGGGTTTCGGCCGCGGCGGCGCAGGTTCTGAGCCGGGGCAAGAAGCGCGCGCTGGCGGTGGTGGGGCGCGATCCCCGGGCCAGTGGCGAGATGCTGGAGGCCGCGGTCACCGCGGGCCTGACGTCGGCCGGAGTGGACGTGCTGTCGGTCGGCGTGCTGCCGACTCCGGCGGTCGCATACCTGACCGGCGTGTACGACGCGTGCCTGGGCGCCATGATCTCGGCATCGCACAATCCCATGCCGGACAACGGAATCAAGATTTTCGCCGCGGGTGGGCACAAGCTCGACGACGCCGTGGAAGACCGCATCGAGGCGCTGGTCGCCGAGGGCTCCTTCGCCCGGCCCACGGGGGCGGCCATCGGACGTGTGCTGGGCCGTCCCGGCCTCGGCGGACAGGTCTTCCACGCCGATGCCGCCTACACCCTGGAGGGCACGCACGAACGCTATGTGGAACACCTCGTGGAGGCCACCGGCCGTGATCTCAGTGGACTGAAGGTCGTGGTGGACTGCGCCAACGGCGCGGCCTCCGAGGTGGGGCCGACCGCGTACCGCGAGGCGGGTGCGACCGTCATCGCCATTCACGCCGACCCGGACGGGTTGAACATCAACGACGACTGTGGTTCGACGCACCTGGAGCAGGTGCGGCGCGCGGTCCTCGAACACGGCGCGGATCTGGGTCTGGCGCACGACGGTGATGCCGACCGCTGCCTGGCCGTGGACGCCACCGGCGCGGTCGTGGACGGCGACGCCATCATGGCGATCCTGGCACTGGCCATGCGCGACAGCGGCCAGTTGGTCGACGACACGCTGGTGGCGACGGTCATGAGCAACCTGGGTCTGCACATCGCCCTGCGTGAGGTCGGAATCACGGTGCTCACCACGGCGGTCGGTGATCGGTACGTCCTGGAAGAGCTGCGGCGCGGCGGCTATTCACTCGGCGGCGAGCAGTCCGGACACGTGGTGTTCCCGCGCTTCGGCACCACCGGCGACGGCATTCTCACCGGCTTGAAGCTCATGGCGCGGATGGCCGAAACCGGCCGCGGCCTGGCGGATCTGGCATCCGTGGTGCGGACGGTGCCGCAGGTGCTGGTGAACGTTCCCGTCAGCGACAAGTCCGCTGTCGCGGCGGCTCCCTCGGTGCTGGAGGCGGTGTCCGAAGCCGAACGTGTGCTCGGCGATTCGGGTCGAGTTCTGCTGCGCCCCAGCGGAACCGAACAGCTGGTCCGCGTCATGGTGGAGGCCACCGATCTGGACCAGGCCCAGCGGCTGGCCGGTGACCTCGCGAAACTGGTAGCGGCGGTGTAGGACTCCGCCGCGCGTCAGCGGTCCTCGGTCAATCGGCCGCGCTCCATGCGCCATCGGCGGGTGGCGCGCACGGTATCGAGCATGCGGCGGTCGTGGGTGACCAGCAGCAGGGTGCCGTCGAAGGATTCGACCGCCTGCTCCAGCTGTTCGATGGCGGGCAGGTCGAGGTGGTTGGTGGGCTCGTCCAGCACGAGAAGGTTGACCCCGCGCGCTTGGAGCAGAGCAAGTGCGGCGCGGGTCCGCTCGCCGGGTGACAGGGTGTCGTTGGGGCGCAGCGCATGTGAGCCGCGCAGACCGAACTTCGCCAGCAGGGTACGGACCTCGGACTCCGGCCAGTCGGGCACCTCGGCGCTGAACGTATCGGCGAGCGTGGCGGTTCCGCGGAACAAGCCGCGGGCCTGATCCACCTCGCCGATGGCGACGCCGGAGCCCAGGGCGGCGGAACCGCTGTCCGGCACGGTCTTTCCGAGCAGCAGCGACAGCAGTGTGGACTTGCCCGAACCGTTGTCGCCGGTGAGCACGATGCGGTCGCCGAAGTCGATGCGCACGGTGACCGGCCCGAGCGTGAAGTCGCCACGCGCCACGGTGGCGCTGGAGAGTGTGGCGACCACCGTGCCGCTGCGCGGTGCGGCCGCGATGGACATGCGCAGCTCCCACTCCTTGCGCGGTTCCTCCACCGCGTCCAGGCGCTCGATGCGCTTGAGTGTTTGCTTGATCTTGGATGCCTGCTTCTCGGTGGACTCCGCGCGCATCTTGCGACCAGCCTTGTCGGAGTCCAGCTTGCGCGGATCCTTGGCCTTGCGGCGGGCGGTGCGCACGCCGTGTTCCATCCAGTTGCGCTGCATGGTGGCGCGGGCCTCGAGTCCGGCCTTGGTGTCGGCGAACTCCTCGTAGGCCTCGCGGGCGTGGCGGCGGGCGATCTCGCGTTCGGTCAGATACGAATCGTAGGAGCCGTCGTAGACGTCCACCCGCTGCTGGGCGAGATCCAGTTCGACGATGCGATTCACGGTGCGCGCCAGGAACTCCCGGTCGTGACTGACGACCATGAGGGGTGCGCGCACACCCGCCACGAACTGCTCCAGGCGTTCCAGGCCGTCCAGATCCAGGTCGTTGGTGGGCTCGTCGAGCAGCAGAATGTCGAAGCGCGACAACAGCACCGAGGCCAATCCGGCGCGGGCCGCCTGGCCGCCGGAGAGCACGGTCATGGGGGTGTCCAGGCCGTGTGGCAGACTGTCGGCGAGGCCGAGTTCGGCGGCTACCTCGGCGGCGCGCTGCTCCAGATCCGCGCCGCCGAGGGCCAGCCAACGCTCCAGGGCGGGGGAATACTCGTCCGCGCCGCCGTCGGCGAGCCGTTCGGCCGCCGCGTCCATGCGCCGCTGTGCGTCCGCGACACCGGTGCGGCGGGCCAGGAAGGCCATGACCGTCTCGCCCGCCAGCCGCTCGGGTTCCTGCGCGAGGTAGCCGACGGTCGCGTCGGGTGGGCTGAGCGCGATGCTGCCGTCCGCCGCCCGACCGGCGGCGAGCATGCGCAGCAGGGTCGATTTCCCGGCCCCGTTCACCCCGACCAGGCCGATCACGTCGCCCGGTGCGAGGACGAGATCCAGATCGGCGAACAGGGTTCGTTCACCGTGGCCGGCCGATAGTCCGCGGGCGTGCAGGGTCGCGCTCACGCTGTGTCCTTTCGCGCATCGTCGGGGCGCGGCGTGGACACCGGTTGCCGCCGCCGCGCCTGCCCGCTCATTGGGTGCAGTCTGCCCTGTTCAGGGTTGGACCCTGAGATGGGGGCGGTGGAAAGTCAGGGTCCGAATCGGGCGTTGGACCGATGCGCGCACGAGGCCGCGCGGGGAGAGTGGAGGTATGACAACACCGACTCCCACCCGCCGCCTCACCCGCTCGACCAGCGATAAGTGGATCGCCGGAGTCTGCGGTGGACTTGCCGAGTACTTCGGCTGGAACGCCAATCTCATCCGGGCGCTGTTCGTGCTGTCCTGTCTGCTGCCGGGACCGCAGTTCATCATCTATCTGGTGCTCTGGCTGGTGATTCCGAAGAACAAGGGGCCGTACGTCGCCCAGGTGTAACCGATCCGGGTTGTCCACACCCGGCGAGTAATCCACAACTCGAGAGTAAGTCACCCCGAGCCACCGTCCTGGGTGCGAGGATGATGGGCACGTCGCAGTGAAGGAGTGCACATGGTCGCATCCGGTGATCTGCCCGGTCTGGACTTGCCGAATCTCGACACCCACTCGGAGCTGGGTGCTCTGGGCGCGGTGGAGCTAACCCATCCCGTTCAGGACATCGACGGCGACGGTCGCCTCGACACCCTCACCACCAATGGCGACCGCGCCATGCACGTATGGACCGACCTCGACCACGACGGCTACGCCGACCACGTCACGGTCGTCGACGAGGGCGGCGACTACGCGGCCTGGGAATTCCGCCACAACACGGACGGCACCAGCGAATGGGTGCGCACCGACGGCGGCCGCCTGGGCGGATGAACCCGTCGGCGGACCTCGCCCGACCCGACGCGCAGTAGTCGTCCGACCCGATACCCGGAACTTGTCCGACCGGACTCACGGAACTCGTCCGATTGGGCATACGGACCGACCGGGCGTGCGGGACTCGTCTACCGGACCCGCCGCGACCGATCTCGGGTCGATCGCGGCGGCGTTCGCGCCTGGGCCGTGACCTGATCGGGCCGGGCGCGCAGATGGCGTCGGGGTCGTGCGAGCCACCACGGAACTCGCCGACCGCTGAACGAATTGGCCTGTGCGGCCGTGTGACCGTGCACGATCTGGCCGCTCGGAGGTAGACCGCGCGGCTGTGCGAGCGGACCACACGGTGGTCCGAGCGTGACGAATGTCGTGGAGTGCCGGTCGCGGTGTCGAATGTGCGGGCGACGATTGGATGATCGCCGCGACAGTGGCCGAACCCGGGCGCTTCGGCGACCGAACGCGAAAGGGGGCTATATGGGTGGCGGGACCGATGGTTTCGCGGTGGATATCGCCGAGCTGCGCATTGCCGCAGCAACGTTGCGCGACTCCGCGGAATCACTACGCCTACAGGCGCGTCGCATTGACGAGCACATGTTCGGCATCGGCAGCGACCAGGCCGGAAGGAACTACGCGGAACACGGCATGGCGGTGCATCGAGGGCTCGAACACCTCGCGGGCTGGCTACGTGACTGGGCCACGGCCACCGCCACCACCGCATCGGGCCTGGATACGGCGGTCGCGGAGTACGAGCGCACCGACCGGGAACGGGCCGAACACACCCCGCGGTAGTGGTCGGAATCGATGCCACCGGTTGGCTCACATGCCGCTCGCGTGAAGTTGGTATGCGTGCCGCATCGGCGAAATCGTTTGGCATGGCGAACGGCATGGGGTGGTCGGCGTGCTACCTGCGTCGGGCCGGTGCGCGTGTCGAACGAATAGCGCGCGGGTCGGCGTCGTGTCGGTGGGGCTGCGCTGGAATCAGATCGCCCGTGGCTGGCTGTAGTGGATGGACCGGAGTGACATGGCGGGATATCAGGGGGAACTGTGACGTTCGATCCGGCTGGGAGGTCCGTCGACGAGATCCTGGATTACGGGGCGGTCGGGCTGGAGTACTGGGAGCGGTTCCTTCCGCTGTACGAGCGGGCCTTCGGTGCGCTGCCCGGTATCGGGACGCGGGAACTGCAAGCTCGGTACGACGAACAGCGTGGGCTCGATCTCGGGAAACTCGATGCGGCACGGAATGCGCTTGCCGATGCGGTCATCGGGGCCGAGCGGCAGTGGATGGCCCAGCTGGGCGTCGCGCGGCGGCTACCGGATATCTGGGCGGGACGAGGTGGCGCGGCCGCCCGCGAGGTGGTCGACGGTCAGCAGCGGAGAGCGCGCCGTGATCTCGATATCGCGCGGGCCGTGGTGGCGGCCATCGACGGCGTACTCGATCCGCTGCGGCAGGCGGTGTTCACGAAAGCCGTTCGGACGGTCGGGCTGCTCGAACGGCGCGGGGACGACAGCACCGCCGTCGCCATCGGCGGCAAGTCGCCCGGCGATATCGAGGCCATGCTCGACGCCGCGGACGATGCCGCCACCGACTGGCTGCGTACCACCTTCAAACCGGACGTGGAGCGCAAACACGCCGAGTTCACGGCCATGTGCGCGGATACCGACCACATCGTCGTCGACAACTATCGCACCGTCACCACCGCCATGGCGGCACTCCTGGACAGCCCCTACCCCCGCCCCGTCGCACCTTTCGATCCGCCGCTGCCCGCGAACGAAACCGCAACAGCACCAACGCAACCCGCGGACGCGGTCGCCCCGGGGGCCGAAGAGGGAACGACTCCCGCCACGGCTGGCTCGTCCGCGAGTCCACCCGGTACGCCACCGGCAGGGGCCGCACCTCCGGGTGCCTCCTCGAGTTCGGCGACCGATGCGTCTTCTGGTGGGTGGTCGAGCCCGTCGACCGGTGCATCTGCTGGTGCCCCGCCGATTTCGCCGAGCACCGCACCTCCAGGTGCGCCCTCGAGCACACCGAACGTCTCGTCTCCCGGTGCGCTCTCGAGCCCTGCGACAGTCACGACTTCCGGTGCCCAGCCGAACCCGGCGACCGCTCCTGTTTCCGGTGGCCAACCGCATCCGGCAACCGCAGCCGCTCCCGGTGCCTCGCCGAACCCGTCAACCTTTACACCCGCCGGTGCCGCACCGTCCGCCTGGGCGGGCACTCCGACGGAACCTCCGTCCGCCTCGGTCGGCGCCGGCCGCACCGCTCCCACACTCGGGCAGCCCGCGCTGGGCGGGCACGCGCAGCCGCTCGGCACGGACACCACCGACCACCCGCCATCGGGCACCTGGTCCGATATTCTTCCGGGCGAAGGCACCGGCGCACACTCGGATCCGCTGCCGCTCGGTTCCCTGCTCGCGGGCGCGGGTTCCGCACTCACCGAACTCCTCGGCCACCTCACAGCGGGCCTCCAAACCGGCGTCGAATCCGCCCTCGGCAGTCTGAGCGACCTGACGAATCCGAACCGTTCCGACGATCCGGCAACGGAACCCGGCACCGACGAAGGCACCGACCAGGGTGACCGCGATTCCACCCCCGGCACCGACCAACCAGCCGGAAGAGCCGATTTCGAGCTGGGCGAGCACGACCTCACCATCGAGCAGACCACAAACGGCACCCTGAGCGTCGCCCTCACCGACCCGTCCGGAGCCACGACCACTTTCACTCTCCACCTGAACGAACACGGCATACCGATCCTCACCGCCGAAACCGAAACCCCCGCCGCGCCCCCGAAACCCGATACCCCACAGCCTGATTCGCCTGGCTCTGATCCCACCGCACCCGACAGCTCACCCCAGCCGTCGCCGTACGCTCCATCCGCACCGAATCCCGGCGAGACGTCGAACGCACCGAGCAATCCACCCGACAACTCCACACCACCCGACTGCCCGCCCCCCGCTCCCGAATGCACCGAGCCGCCCACCCCGGCCTCGGAAAGCCCATCGGTTTGCCGCACTCCGGACCGGGACGCCCCGGACCAAGGTGCTCCGGCTGCGGGTGCTCCGGATGTGGGTGCGCCGGATCGAGATGCCCCGGATGAGAGTGCGCCGGGCCAGGACGTCCCGCATCAGGACAACCCCGAACACGTTCCCCCACAGCAAGACTCCCCGATACCTCCGGGACCTCCGGATGCCCCTTCCCCCGACTTGCCGATCCCAGACCTGCCCGGAACCGACTTGCCGCCCACCTACCCGGGCATACCACCCCTGGACCGGCAATCGTCCCCGGACATCGGGGCGACCGGTGTCCCGGTGCAACCGATCCCACCGCTCCCGGATACGCCCACGCCTTGATCTGCCACACCACTCCGGCGCACGCGTGCCGGATTCGTCGAGTTCGGCGCGTGCGGTGTTGGGCAACGGAGTTAGGTCCGGGTTTCAATCGCTTTCCGGATCAGCGCCCGACCAGGTTCGCCGTAGAGGGCCTGTTCGGACAGCAACGCGAACAGCTTGGCATAGAGCGCTATCTCGCGCGGCTGGTTGATTCTCAGCTCCGCGCTCACCGTCTCAACCAGCACCAACCGGTTGTCGTACATGACGAAGCCATTGATGGCTGGACCATCCAGGGCCGCCTGTTCGGGCACGATCCCGAGCACCAGTCGTGGTAAGGACATCGTCGCGAGGAGGTATTCCAGCTGCCCCAGCATGATCGATTCGCTTCCGACCGTGGTCTGAAGAGCTTGTTCGGCGATGACGAACGAAAACCTGCGATTGCCGTGGTGCAGAATCTTCTGGCGTTCGACACGGGCCTCGACTCCATCGTCCAGATCGTCGGGAATTCCGTAGAACTTGATCATTTTACGGAGCACCGCCTCGATGTATCCGGGAGTCTGCAACAGGCCCGGAATGAGAAGTGGCTCGTACCAATACAATCGAGTGGCTGCCTGTGCGACCCGGTCCAACCTGCGCTGGTGCCGACGCGTGCCGATCCCGAGCGCTCGTCGCCACTCCATATAGGCGGCTTCGATGTTCCGCAACGTCGCGATCAAATCGGGTAGCTGATCACAGCTGCCCGTGTGGTCACACCAGGTTCGAAGATCTTCCTCCGTGGGAGTCTGCCGACCGTACTCCAGCTTGCTGATCTTCGACTCCGGCCAATTCGCCGATCTCGCCAGCGCGCGGCCGGTCAATCCGGCATCACGGCGAAGCTCCCGGAGCCGTAGCCCGAGAGCTTGCCGTTGTTCGTGTACAGCGCTGGTCATTGTGTCTGGAGAGCGGCGTAATCGGCATACGGCACAGCCGCCGACCAGACGTAGTCTCGAACCTCCTGACAGTGAGCAATGATCCGCGGGTCGTGCGTAACCGCCGCGCCAGCGAACCGGCCACTCGCCTCGAACGTTGTGAAGATCACGGTCTCGTCGTCCAGTAGCCACCAGTCGTCGGTTGACAATCGGCGTGAGTCGGCCAGATGTCTCGCCAGGTACCGAACGTCCTCGCCAGCAGCGACGTTGTTCACTGTGATCTCCAGCATCCACCGCTGGTAGTCCGTCATCGGAACCGTGACTACTCGTGCCCGACGCATTACCGCCCCCCGGGCGGTGAAGTCCCGCACCAGGTTCAGCCAATCCTGGAACCAGGCGAAATCGTCCGCCGGGCCACCGGTCAGCCAGTTGCGGTACGGCTCATCCCCATCTGGCGACTCATAGTCGTCCTGTAGCTCGAGGTGGAAGGCTTCGCGCCGACTGCTCCGGATCAGGTCGTCGAATGCGTCACCCTGTAACAGCTTCACCGTAGAATCTCCTCTCCCTCCTGGGCACTTCTACTGCCGCCTCATTCGGTGCTATTTCCAGCTGCGCCAGTATGTTCGGGTCCGTGACCGGCGTGCCGCTCAACAGGAAGGTGCCTCTTCCGCTGTCGACGAGCGGAGAGCCGAGATAGGTCTCCGGATCGGTGTAACCCAGTAGCACATGGGGGATTTCGACAGTTCCGGAAGTGTTTGTGCGCCACCCCTGCGCTACAAAGCTGTCTTCGGTCTCGTACAGCGTCGGACAGGTATTGCCCGGCGAGCCGTTCCTACCCAGAAACCGTAACCGCTTGCTCATGATCCAGTCCTCCCGCTCGAGCGTGTGGCGGGTTTGTCACGCCTCACCAATGGTCCCGGTCAGGGACCGATTCCGGAGCTGAACGACATTCAGCTAGAAAACCCGAGAAAACTTCTGGAGTCGTCGATTGTCGCCCACATAGCGTCTTTCTCAGGCGCTCGGAGGCGGTGCGGTCATCCCGCCCCCGGTCGCCGACCACCATCGAACCAAGGGGAGCGGGATGGCCATGCGGACCAGGCTCGGAGAGTTCCCCGGCGGCGTGCTGGAGGTCAATGCCTACGATGATGACCCCGTCGATGGGCATCCAGGGGTGCATCTGGAGATCTACCACGCCGCCGACGACGCAGAGGAAGGCACCGAGATGCGTTATCGGGCAACGGCTATCGGGTATCTGCGGACCGATGTGTCCGGTGCGGCGCAGTTCCGGGACGAGAGCCGGATCCGCGAGTTGGCGGCTCGCCTCGGTTACGACTTCGCCGACATGATCGTCTACGACCCGAAATTCGGGCGGCCACCGCTGGCGCGGCTGAAGGCGCAGGCCACCCGGCTGGACGCCGCAGCCGTCATCGTCCCCGGGCCTCAGCACTTCGAGGGCGGACACATCCCTGAGTCGCTGATCGGACAGCTGGATGTCATCACCGTGACGCCGGAAGAAGTCTGCGCGCGCCGCGCCATGTCGCCGGATCTGCCGAGGCAGGGCGTCCAGGGGCAGAGCGGCGCGGCATCCTGAAGTCCGCCGCGATGACCGGGCTAGCCGCGCTCCGAGGTGGGTGTCCGGGCTTTCGGGGCGGGAGCGTTCATGCTGGCCGCCACCGCACGGCGACTGGCGGATGGCGGCGCGCGGGTGGCGCTGCTCGGCAGCCGCGAGGACCGGCTCGCGGAACTGGCGGGGAAGATCGGAGCGTCGGCATTGGCCGTGCCCGCGGATGTCACCGATCAGCGGTCACTGCGCGATGCCGCGCGGACGGTGCGGGCGGCCCTCGGGCCGGTCGATCTGGTGGTCGCGAATGCCGGCGTCATGCTGGGCGTGCCGTTCGAGGCGGGCCATGCCGACGAATGGGATCGGATGGTCGGCACCAATATCAATGGGTTGCTCGGGTGAACATTGCCGAGATGATCGTCGTGCCCACCCGCAGGGCTGAGTATCCGCGAGAGCGGTTGCGGTGGAGTTACTTTCGCAGCGCCTGCACCAGTTGCAGGAGGGGGAGCTTCTGCGGTTCCGGCTCCGGTTCCTCCTCGACCGCGTGCGGGTCCACCAGTTCGGTGTGCGGGATGATCGCTTCGGGGTCGGCGAAGAGTTTGTAGGTCTTGTCGCCGAGCAGGGTGTAGTTGAGGTAGCCGACCAGTAGGGCGCGGGTGAGGCGTTCGGTTTTCGGTTCGTGCTTGCCCGCGCCGAGGGCGGCGAGGGCGCGGCGGCCCTCGACAATGCCGTTGTGTGTGGCCTTCTCCACCGAGCGCAGGATGGCGGGGCCACCCCAGGCGGCGGCCAGCGGGACGGCGTTGGAGCTGACCGAGTCGATGTCGGCGGCTCCGGCCAGAATCAGTGCGGGGGTGTCGATACTCGGGGCCAGCGCCTCACCCGACGGGGCGGTCGGCGCGGGGTAGAGGGCGGCCACGGCGGCGACCGCGCGTTGGGAGGCGGCGATGGTGGCCGCTCCGGCACCCATTCCGTGCCCGGCCAGGGCCAGTTTGTCGGGATGCACGCTGATGTCCCCGCCACCCAGACGCACACCGGTGCAGATGTCGAGGGTGGTGAGCAGATCGGTGGCCAGGTTCAGATGCGAGGGGATCGGTCCGCGTTCGGTGTCTGGTGCGGCCGCGACGTATCCCCACGACGCCAGATGCTCGAGCAGGCGTCGGTAGTTCCCGGCTCCGGTCAACCACCCGTGCCCGAAGGCCACCGCGGGTAGGTTCAACCCCTTCTCCGGGGTGAACACCACCCCGGGCTGCCCGGCGATACCGAGATTGCCGCGCAGCACCGTGTGCGGACCCTTCGCGGTCAAGGTGCTCATAAGCGATTTCACTGACGCCGACACGCAGACGAACTTAGCGCTTTCTCGATCCGCACGCTGCCGCCCACGCGTGTCGCACCTCCGGCCGCGACGCCTACGTGCGAAAACACGGTATGACGAATGCCGGAGCGCAGCTCGCGGATGCCGCGCTCACGGCCCGGACCCACCGGCGCTGCGGTCGGCGCGACATTGTCTCCGCGCCCGCCGTACCTGCTCGCGGCAGGCCGCGTTGCCGGGTGCGGATTGTCCGACGCCGTGGAGCCGCGGGTCGCGTCTCCTGGTGCGGACTGCCTGGCGCCGTGGAGCCGCGGGTCGCGTCGCAGGGGGGACCGCCCGACGCCGCGGAAAAGTCATGGCCCGCCCGGTCGAGCCGCGATCTTCGGAGGACCGTTCATCGTTCTCGCCGGTGTGAACCGCGACTCGCCGCGACATGCACGGAGGAATCGGACGAACCGCCGAGGCGGGCGCTCGCAGGGGTGTCGAAGGGGCGAACCACCGGGCGAAGTGCCCCGCCCCAACCCAGTACTCTGAGGCCCCATGTGCGGAATCGTGGGGTACGTGGGGTACCGGGACGCCCTCGCTGTGGTGGTGGACGCATTGCGCCGCATGGAGTATCGCGGCTACGACTCCGCGGGGGTCGCCATCCTGGACGGAATGGGCGGCCTCGCGGTGGAGCGCAAGGCCGGGCGGCTCGCCAACCTGGAGGCGGAACTGGCCGCGGCCGGGCCGGAACGATTCAGCGGAACCACCGGTATGGGGCACACCCGCTGGGCCACGCACGGCGCGCCGACCGACCGCAACGCCCACCCGCACCGCGACCACGACGGTCGGGTGGCCGTCGTGCACAACGGCATCATCGAGAACTTCGCGCCGCTGCGCCGCGAACTCGAGGACGCCGGAGTGGAACTGCGCAGCGACACCGACACCGAGGTCGCGGTGCATCTGGTGTCCCGCGCCTATGCCGTCGGCGAGACCGCGGGGGACTTCGTCGCCAGCGCGCTGGCCGTGGTGCGCCGCCTCGAAGGTGCGTTCACCCTGGTCTTCACGCACGCCGACCATCCGGGCACGATCGTGGCCGCGCGCCGCTCGACCCCGCTGGTGGTCGGGGTCGGGCAGGGGGAGATGTTCATCGCCTCCGATGTCACCGCCTTCATCGAACACACCCGCGAGGCGGTCGAGCTCGGCCAGGACCAGGCCGTCGTCATCACCGCCGACAGCTACACCGTCACCGACTTCCACGGTGCCGTCGATGGGGTGCGCACCCGGCCCTTCACCATCGACTGGGATCTCGCCGCCGCCGAGAAGGGCGGGCACGACTACTTCATGCTCAAGGAGATCGAGGAGCAGCCCGCGGGCGTGGCCGACACCCTCATCGGCCACTTCGCCGACGGGCGGATCGTGCTCGACGAACAGCGCCTCGTCGACCAGGAGTTGCGCGAGGTCGACAAGGTATTCGTAGTCGCCTGCGGCAGCTCGTATCACGCCGGGCTGCTCGCCAAGTACGCCATCGAACACTGGACCCGGCTGCCGGTGGAAGTGGAGCTGGCCAGCGAATTCCGTTACCGCGACCCGGTTCTGGACCGCTCCACCCTCGTGGTCGCCATCTCCCAGTCCGGGGAGACCGCCGACACCTTGGAGGCGGTGCGGCACGCCAAGGATCAGAAGGCGCGCGTGCTCGCCATCTGCAATACCAATGGCGCGCAGATCCCCCGCGAATCCGACGCCGTGCTCTACACCCGCACCGGGCCGGAGATCGGCGTCGCCTCCACCAAGGCGTTCCTGGCGCAGATCACCGCCAACTACCTGGTGGGCCTGGCGCTGGCGCAGGCGCGCGGCACCAAATATCCGGACGAGGTGGCGCGGGAGTTCGAAGAACTCGAGGCCATGCCGAAGCTCGTCGAGCGGGTCCTGGAGACCGCGCCGCAGGTGCGCGCCATCGCCCGCCAGCTGGCCGGGGAGTCGACGGTACTGTTCCTCGGCCGCCACGTCGGATATCCCGTGGCACTCGAAGGTGCCTTGAAACTCAAGGAATTGGCGTACATCCACGCCGAGGGTTTCGCCGCGGGCGAGCTCAAGCACGGCCCGATCGCCCTGATCGAAGAGGGGCTGCCGGTGATCGTCATCATGCCCTCACCCAAGGGCCGGGCGGTGCTGCACGCCAAGCTGCTCAGCAATATTCGTGAGATCCAGGCGCGTGGCGCCCGCACCATCGTGATCGCCGAGGAGGGTGACGACACGGTGCGGCCGTTCGCCGATCACCTCATCGAAATCCCTTCCGCGCCAACGCTGTACCAGCCCCTGCTGGCGACCGTCCCGCTTCAGGTGTTCGCCGCCGAGATCGCCATGGCACGCGGCTACGACGTCGACAAGCCCCGCAACCTCGCCAAGTCCGTCACCGTCGAATAGATCGGCGCGGCCCGTCTACTCGACGGTCACGGTGCCCTTCATCTCCGGATGCAGCGGGCACAGATAGCGGTACGTGCCGGGCACGGTGAAGGTGTAGCTCCACTCGCCCTTGGTGAGGATCGGGCTGTTGATGCCCATGGCGGCGTCGCCGATGCCCTGCACCGAATGCGGTACGCGGTCGGAGAATTTCCAGGTGACGGTGTCGCCCGCCGCGATGGTGATATCGGCGGGGGAGAACGTCATATCCGTGACGGTCACGATGGTGCTGGCGGGCGTCCGCGGTCCGGAGGTGGTCGGGGTCGCGGAGTTCGACGCGGTGGAAGTCGGCGTGCCGTCGGCATTCTCGCCGTTCGAACCGCACCCGGTGGCGACCAGTACACCCGCCACGGCGAACACGCTGATCAGGACACGTACGGACCTACCTCGGGAACCAGTCGACATGCTCGCCAGCCTAGTCTCCGCCGGTAGCCGACCATTCGCGGCCGTACCGACCGGCGACGCCTCCGCCCCCACCGGACCCGCGGTCGGCGCGCTCGCCTGCTGTTCATGATCAAGGGGAACTGGTGGCGGCATCGTGCGAGTAGTCCACACCATGGATTCCCCCTCGCCGGATTCCGGGCCGATGCGGGGCCGGCGATGCGGGAGAGGGCGGATATCGTTGGTCCCGACGGCGGCTCGAGTGGGGATTGGAGGCGACCTGTGCGCGGATATTTCACGGCCGACGAGGTGCGGGCGGCGGAGGCGGAGCTGTTCACCCGGGTGCCCGCCGGAATGCCGATGCGGCGGGCCGCGTTCGGGCTCGCCGACGTGGTCGCGCGGGAATTGCGGGAGCGGACCGGTGGGGTCGCGGGGCGGACCGTGACGCTGCTCGTCGGATCCGGGGACAATGGCGGCGATGCGCTGTGGGCCGGATCCATGCTGCGGCGGCGCGGCGTGGCGGTGCACGCGGTACTGCTGTCACCGGAGCGGGTGCACCGGGAGGGTCTTGCCGCGCTGCGGCGCACCGGCGGCGGGGTCCGTGAAGAGCTGGGTACGCCGGATCTGGTGGTCGACGGCATCGTCGGCATTTCCGGTAAGGGCGCGCTGCGGCCGCGGGCGGCGGAACTCGTTGCCGCCGTCCAGGTTCCGATCATCGCCGCCGATCTGCCCAGTGGAGTGGACGCCGACACCGGGGCGATCTCCGGCCCGGCGGTCCGCGCCGATGTGACGGTGACCTTCGGCGCGTACAAGCCGGTGCATGCGCTCGCGGCAGCCCATTGCGGTCGAATCGTGCTGGTGCCCATCGGATTACGGTTGCCGAAACCGAATCTCGCGGCGCTGGAACCGGAATCCGTGGGAGCGGACTGGCCGGTGCCGGGGGCAGCCGACGACAAGTACACACAGGGCGTGACCGGTGTCTGCGCGGGCAGCGCGACCTATCCGGGTGCGGCCGTGCTGTGTACCGGGGCCGCGGTCGCCGCCACCTCGGGCATGGTGCGCTACGCCGGAACCGGATCCGAGCAGGTGCTCGCGCACTGTCCGGAGGTGATCGCGGCGCCCTCGGTGAAGGAGACCGGACGGGTGCAGTCCTGGGTGTTCGGTCCCGGCGCGGGCACCGACGCCGCCGCGCGCGACCGGCTCGCCGAAATCCTCGCCACCGATCTCCCGGTGGTGGTCGACGCCGACGGCCTCACCCTGCTCGCCCAGGATCCGAGCCTGGTCACCGGCCGCACCGCCCCCACGGTGCTGACCCCGCACGCGGGCGAGTTCGCCCGCCTCACCGGCGCGGACCCGTCGCCCGACCGGGTCGCCGCCGTCCGGGAACTCGCGGACTCCTGGCAGGTCACCGTCCTGCTCAAGGGCCGCGCCACCCTGGTCGCCGCCCCCGGCCGCCCGGTCCTGGTCAACGAGGCGGGCGGATCCTGGGCCGCCACCGCCGGTTCCGGCGACGTGCTCTCCGGCATCATCGGCGCACTGCTCGCCGCCGGCCGCGACCCGTTCTGGTCCGCCGCCGCGGCGGCCCGCGCCCACTCCCTCGCCGCCAACCTCGCCGCCCACGCGCCGTCCGCCGCCGGAGCCCCCATCTCGGCCTCCCCCCTGCTCACCCACCTCCGCCCCGCCATCGGCACCCTGCGCGACCTGGCCGCCCGCTGACGCCCGCCGCCGGGGTCAACGCTGGATCGCCGGGACGAACAGTTCCGCCGCGAGCGCGCGGTGGTCCGTCCGGGGCAGGGCGTGGGTCGAGACCTCGCCGACACCCACCCAGTCGCACCGCCGCCCACAGCGCTCCCGGCGCGATCACCATGCAGCACAGTGCGGTACGGGTCGTGTCACGCAAGGCAGTCCTCCCAGAGTCGTGCTGCCCCCTCGCGGTCACCGGTGCCCGCGAAACTATCGCCGACAGACGGGCATTCGGTATGAGTCCGGCGGAGATCCCGTGTGATCCGGCCGTGCGCTCGCCACGACCATGTCGGCGTCCGGTTGATTCGCCGCCTGCTCGGTAAGGGCCTGCAGGCCGCCGGAGTCGTCATCCTGGTGACGCGCACGGAGCGCCGGAACAGGTGGGAGGGGGCGCTGGGGCGCGCCGGTCGATCGGTGGCCGCCGGGTGTGAGCGGAAACGCAGCGGGCGGGATGGCAGGATCTAGGCCGTGAGTACGCCCGAACCGCAGGTGGAGACCGTCATCGATCTGGATGCCATCGCACACAATGTGCGGATCCTGATCGAACGTGCCGGGGACGCCGCCGTCATGGCGGTGGTCAAGGCCGACGGGTACAACCACGGCGCCGTCGAGGTGGCGCGCACCGCGCTGGCGGCGGGGGCGCGGGAACTCGGGGTGACCACGGTCGCCGAGGCGGTGGCATTGCGGGAGGCGGGGATCACCGCGCCGATCCTGTGCTGGCTCAATACCTCCGATACCGATTTCGCGCCCGCGGTGGCCGCCGATATCGAGATCGGGGTGTCGTCGGTGCGGCATCTCGACGCCGTCGCCGACGCCGCGCGGCGGCTCGGTAAGACCGCGACCGTCACCCTGAAGGTGGATACGGGGCTCAACCGCAACGGCGTGTCGGTGTCGGAGTACCCCGCGGTACTGCGGCGACTGCGTGAGCTGGTCGATGCGGGCGTGGTGCGGTTCCGGGCCATCTTCTCCCATCTGGCCCTCGCCGATCAGCCCGACCACCCGGCCAACGACAGCCAGCGCGAACGCTTCCTGGAGTACATCGCGGCGGCGAAAGAGCAAGGGCTGCAACCGGAACTGGTGCACATCGCCAATGCCGCCGCCACCCTCACCCGACCCGATCTCGCCTTCGACATGGTGCGGCCCGGCATCGCCATCTACGGACTCTCCCCGATTCCCGAACTCGGCGACTTCGGGCTGCGGCCCGCCATGACCCTGCGCGCCCGCGTCATTCTGGTGAAGAAAGTCGCTGCCGGAGAAGGCGTTTCGTACGGGCACGAATGGATCGCCGACCGTGACACCACCGTCGCGCTGATCCCCGCCGGATACGCCGACGGCATCCTGAGACCGCTCAGCGGCCGGTTCGACGTGCTGCTCGGCGGTCGTCGCCGACCCAATATCGGCCGCATCTGCATGGACCAGTTCGTGGTCGACCTCGGCGACAATGCCGAAGGCGTCCGCGAAGGCGATATCGCGGTGCTCTTCGGCGGCGGCCCCGGCGAACCGCACGCCCAGGAATGGGCGGACGCGCTCGGCACCATCCACTACGAGGTGGTGTGCTCACCGCGCGGCCGCGTCGCACGCCGCTACATCGGAGGGACCGCGCATGCATGAGGCCCGTGGACACCGCGCCCTGCCCACGGTGGAGGACACCGAGGCCCTGGGCCGCGAACTCGCCGCGCAGCTGCACGCCGGTGACCTGGTCGTGCTCGACGGTCCGCTGGGCGCGGGCAAAACCGCCCTCACCCGCGGCATCGCCGCCGGGCTCGGAGTGCAGGGCCGCGTGAGTTCTCCGACGTTCATCATCGCCCGCCAACATCGCGCCGGCACCGCACCGGGCGCGGTCGGACTCGTGCACGTGGACGCCTACCGGCTCGGCGGCGACCTCGACGAACTGGATGCGCTCGACCTCGATACCGAACTCGACGACGCCGTCGTGGTGGTGGAGTGGGGTCTCGGCGTGGTCGAGCACCTGACCGAACGCCACCTACGCGTGCTGCTGCGCCGTGAAGCCGAATCCGACACCCGCACCGCGGAATGGGAATGGGTGGGGTAGACACCGCCCCGCGCCCTGCCTCGCCAGAGCTGTTGGACCAACTCGTCCACCCTGCACCTGCGCCGCCCCAGCCTGCGTGCGCCGCCCCAGCCCTGCCGCACCTCGCTGGTCGGGCCTGCGCCCGCAGCACCAGCTCCGCTGGTCTGCGGCGCGTCCCGGTTCTGGACTGAGTGGAGCGGGGGAGCGAAGCGGGGGCAATTAGGCACAGTACAGTTGGATCAATCATGTTGGTACTGGCTGTCGACACCGCGACCCCTGCCGTCACGGCGGGACTGGTGGAACTGGATCCGGCGGAGGCCGGTAGCACACCTCGAACAACCACGATCGCCACTCGGGTGACCGTGGACGCCCGTGCGCACAATGAGGTGCTGACCCCGCAGATTCTCGCCTGCCTCGCCGAATCCGGGCGGGCCCGCGGCGAGATCGACGCGGTCGTGGTCGGGGTCGGTCCCGGACCGTTCACCGGGCTGCGGGTCGGCATGGCCACCGCCGCCGCCTTCGGGGACGCGCTCGGTATTCCGGTGCACGGTGTGTGCAGCCTGGACGCCATCGCCGCCGATACCGAGAGCTACCTCGCCGAGGCGCAGGATCCGGTCGAACTGCTGGTCGTCACCGATGCCCGTCGCCGCGAGGTGTACTGGGCCCGCTATCGCGCCCTGTCGGCGGAGAACCCGCGCGGCCGGGTCGCCGGTCCGGAGGTGTGCAAACCCGCCGACCTGGACACCAGCAGCGCCACCGTGATCGCGGGCTCGGCCTCGCATGTGGACTACTTCGATCTGCCGGTGCTGCCGGTGGAGACGCCCTCCCCGGCGGGGCTGGTGCGCTGCGCCGCCCGCGACCTGCTCTCCGGTGCGACGCCGGACCCGCTCACCCCGCTCTACCTGCGTCGGCCCGATGCCGTGGAACGCAGCTACGCGCAGGTGAGTCGATGATCCGCGTCGAACCGATGCGGCCTTCCGATATTCCTCGCTGCGTCGAACTGGAGAAGCTGCTGTTCCCCGAGGACGACCCCTGGCACGAGGTCGCCTTCCGCTCCGAGCTCGCCGGACCGCACAACCGCTACATCGTCGCCCGCGACGGCGACGGCCGTATGGTCGGCTACGCGGGTATCGCGCTGCTCGGCAATCGGGAGTACCCGGAGGCCGAGGTGCACACCATCGGCGTCGACCCCGGACAGCAGGGGCTCGGCGTCGGCACCGCCCTGCTGGAAGCCCTGCTCGGTGAGGCCGGGCGGCGCGGCGGACCGGTCTTCCTGGAGGTGCGCACCGACAACGCCGCCGCCATCGCGCTGTACGAGAAGCACGGATTTCACATCATCGGCCTGCGCAAGAACTACTACCAGCCCAGTGGCGCGGACGCGTACACCATGCGCCGCCCCGCCATGACCGGCTTCCCGCGGCCGCAGGACACAGAGGTCTTCTCATGATCGTGATGGGTATCGAAAGCTCCTGTGACGAAACGGGAGTCGGCATCGTCCGCTGGCTGCCCGATGGGAGTTGCGAACTGCTCGCCGACGAGGTGGCCTCCAGTGTCGATCAGCACGCGCGTTTCGGCGGCGTGGTGCCGGAGATCGCGTCGCGCGCGCATCTCGAGGCCATCGTGCCCGCTATGCGCCGGGCGTTGGCGGCGGCCGGGGTGGACCGGCCGGACGCCCTCGCGGTGACCATCGGCCCCGGCCTCGCCGGTGCCCTGCTGGTCGGGGTGGCGGCCGCGAAAGCCTATGCGGCGGCGTGGGATATCCCCTTCTACGCGCTCAACCATCTGGGTGGCCACGTCGCGGTGGACACCCTGGAACACGGACCCATGCCGGCGTGTGTGGCGCTGCTCGTCTCCGGCGGGCACACCCACCTGCTGCACGTCACCGATCTGGCCGACCCCATCGCGGAACTGGGCAGCACCGTCGACGATGCCGCCGGGGAAGCCTTCGACAAGGTGGCGCGACTGCTCGGACTCGGCTATCCGGGCGGTCCGGTGCTGGATCGGATTGCGGCGGAGGGTGATCCGCACGCCATCGCGTTTCCGCGCGGCATGACGGGGCCGCGAGATCCGCGCTACGACTTCTCGTTCTCCGGACTGAAGACCGCTGTCGCGCGCTATGTCGAAGCGGCGCAACGGGAGAACCGCGAACTGCCGATTCCCGATATCGCCGCGTCCTTCCAGGAGGCCGTGGCGGATGTGCTCACCATGAAGGCCGTGCGTGCCGCCCAGGACGTCGGCGTCGACACCATCGTGCTCGGCGGCGGCGCGACCGCCAACTCCCGTATCCGTTCACTGGCCGAAGAGCGTTGCGCCGCAGCCGGTCTCACGCTCCGCGTGCCGAAACCGCGGTTGTGCACCGACAACGGCGTCATGATCGCCACTCTGGGCGCGCACGTGATCGCCGGGGGCGCGCGGCCCTCCGAGCTCACCGTGGCGACCGACCCGGGCCTGTCGGTGGCGACCAGCCAACTCTGACGCCCGCCTGCCCCCAGTCGTCTGGGCAGGGGATCTGCTGTCTGGGAGCGTGATTCCGGCACCGATACCGTGCGATCTACGTGGGTGTCGAGGCGTCGGGAGTTCGGGATGTGGTTCAAACGTGTGGTGGCGGCCGTGCTGGCGGGTGGGGCGCTGGCGCTGCCGGGACTGTTGGGGTCGCCGACCGCGCCCGGCGACATGCCGGGCGAGCGGGCGGTGGAGATTCACGTCGGGCGGTGAGGCGGCCGCGCGGATTCCGGCGACCAGGTGATCACCGCTGCGGACTACCGCGCTCAGTGGCTGGATTCGACGCGCGCAGAATTGGAATCGGCGCGCTCAGGACTGGATTCGAGCGGAGCGGTGACGCTGCCTCCGCCCGCGGAGCCCGAGTTGGACCGCGGGATCCGCGGCACGGCGGGCGTGGTGGGAGCCGTCGTGCTCGGGCTGTTGGTGCTCGGGCCGGTCGGGTTCGGGCTCGTCTCGCTCGGATCGGGTTCCTCCGTCGGGCTGACGGGGGTGCCGAGGAACGGGCCGAGAATGCGGGGGAGGTCGGCCGGGAAGGGAATCTGCGGCAGACCCGGATCCGGGCGCAGCGGTAGGGGCGACTGCGCGGGCGTGGTGGGCGTCGGCCGCGGTCCGGTGGAGGTGGTGGGGTCGTCCGTGTCCGGCGCGGTCGTCGGTGTGCCCGGGGTGGGTCCGGTGCTGTCGCGGTTCTGCGTCATGGGGGCGGTGCCCGGCGCGGTGGTCGTCGGCGTCGTGGTGTCCAGCTGTTCGCCGCTGGTGGTGCCGACCGGGGAGTAGTCGCGGTCCTCGGGGACGAGTTCCTTCACGCCGTAACCGATGACCAGGCCGACCACCACGATCGCCCCGGCCAGCGTGCCCACCAGCTTGGTGAAGGTGCCGACCGGCGCGTCGGTGCCGCGGCCGATCACGGTGAGCGCCGTCGGCTGCGCCGAATCCGCCACCAGCGCGGCACCTTTCGCGATGGCCGCCTCCGGCTCCGGCACGGTGCACACCGGCACGTCGAGCTGTTCCTCGAGTTCCCGCACCACGGCCGGGACGTTCGCGCCGCCGCCGATCACCGCCACGCACTGCGGGAACTTCGGGGCCCGCGCGAAGACGCCGCGCGCGAACACCGCGAGTTCGCGCAGCAGATCGGCGATGAGTTCGTCGAAATCCTTGCGGGTGAGCTTGAGCGGCTGCCCGGCAACATGGTCGATGGTCACGGCCTGGGCGATGGCCAGGTGCTCCTTGGCGGCCCGGCTGCGGTTGAGCAGCATGCCGCGATTGGGGCGCGTGCCGCGGCGCGCCAGATGGCAGTCCAGCAGATGTTGCAGGATCAGCTCGTCGATGGCGTTGCCGCTGATGGCGGTGGTGCGTTCGGAGCGGAGCACGGTGTCGTCCGCCTGATCGGCCACCGTGACCGTGGCCCCGGACGCGCCGAGATCGATGATGGCGATGGTCTCGTAGCGCTCCAGCATGCCGGTGTGCCGCAGATAGGCGAGCGCCGCACCGGATTCCGGGATGAGTCGAACGTCGCGACGCTGCCGCCCGATGGCCGAGCGGATGGTCTGCGCCTGCTCCCGGTCGCGGTAGGCCACCGCGATATCGCCGGGCGGGGTGTGGTCGCCGTGCCGGGTGGCCGAGAGTGCCGAGGAGTGCGTGCCCACGGGATGGACGATGTCGCGGGACAGCTGATGCGTCGTCATCAACTCGATCGAGGACGCTACGAGATCGCCGAGATCGGAGTGCGCCGTATCCGCGGTGACGACCCGGTAGTCGAAGTGCAGGACGCCGTTGGGAGCGGTGGCGACCGTCGCCGAGCACACCACTTCACTCCCGGCCGAGATGCCGAGGGATGTTCGCATGTTCACCTCCCTTCGAGCGGATGGTCCTGGTGTCGCCGACCATCTCGAACGGACTGCGGAGCCGTCGCGTGGATGGCGAGCGACCCCGAGCTACGGATCCGGCCGAGCCCGTGTCCGATGGGGCATCGGATCCAGCCGTCGATCACTTGCGGTCTTGCTCTCGTCTCAGGTTTCTGCGCGTCGCCGCGCAGGGGGTGAAGCACTCTGTAGATCTCGCCGGAACGCGGGATGAGGGCCGTACCGTGCCCCTCTCGAGGCCGTGCGGTGCCCTTGTCTCGCGACCGTCGTCAATAATGTCACGATCCGTTATCCGAACGTTACAGATTTTCGTTTTTCTTTGGAAGACCTCAGATTCCTCGGCCCGTGGCTCGGTGTGTCGCGTTTCCGCTGGGCTGGCGTCCAGTCGGCTTCCCGGCGGTTGGCGACCGGTAGCAGAGCCCAGCCTTGAGCGCTGGCACTCGCGTGTATAGAGTGCTAGTTGGCACTCGCGCTTGTGCTTCGAGTGTCGGCTTTGACTACTGAGCAGGGGCTCCGGCACCCGCGACGACGGCGCCGTGCTCGGCGGTCAACAACGTGACCGAAACCGTGAGTCCGGGGAACCGCCCCGGGCGAAGAAGAATCCCCTGAAAGTGGAGGGCTCAACGTGGCGAGCGTGAACATCAAGCCGCTCGAGGACAAGATCCTCGTCCAGGCCAACGAGGCCGAGACGACGACCGCCTCCGGCCTGGTCATCCCCGACACGGCGAAGGAGAAGCCCCAGGAGGGCACCGTCATCGCCGTCGGCCCGGGTCGGTGGGACGACGAGGGTGAGAAGCGGATTCCGCTGGACGTCAAGGAAGGCGACGTCGTCATCTACAGCAAGTACGGCGGCACCGAGATCAAGTACAACGGCGAGGAGTACCTGATCCTGTCGGCGCGCGATCTGCTGGCCGTCGTCACCAAGTAACGCCCAACTCTCCGGGGCCCCGCAGGGGCTCGACCCCTGATCCCTGAGCGTTGCCGCCCCGGTGTCGCGGCTGGTCACCAGCCACCGACCCGGGGCGGAGTGCGTTCGCCCCTCGATGCGGAATCCGGTGCGGGCGCGGATCGGATTCGACCCCACCGACTTTCGTCCCGAGGCTTCGGGGGCCAGGCTCCCGAGAGACCCGACTTCCCTTCGGGGGCGCGGGGGCACGGCCCCCGATTCCCCCGGACCCACAGGAGTAGGAACACATGGCAAAGCAGATCGAGTTCGACGAGAAGGCTCGTCGGGCTATGGAGCGCGGCGTCGACAAGCTGGCCGACGCCGTCAAGGTCACCCTGGGCCCGCGCGGCCGGCACGTGGTGCTGGCCAAGGCGTTCGGCGGCCCGACCGTCACCAACGACGGCGTGACCATCGCCCGCGACATCGACCTCGAGGACCCGTTCGAGAATCTGGGCGCGCAGCTGGTCAAGAGCGTCGCCACCAAGACCAACGATGTCGCCGGCGACGGCACCACCACCGCCACCGTGCTGGCCCAGGCCCTCATCAAGGGCGGCCTGAAGAACATCGCCGCGGGCGCGAACCCGATGGTGCTCGGCAAGGGCATGGAGAAGGCCGCCGCGGTCGTCTCCGAGGCGCTGCTGGCCGCCGCCACCCCCGTCACCGACGAGAAGTCCATCGCGCAGGTCGCCACCGTGTCCTCGCGCGACGAGGAGATCGGCGAGCTGGTCGGCAAGGCGCTCACCACCGTCGGCAAGGACGGCGTGGTCACCATCGAGGAGTCCTCCTCGCTGCAGACCGAGGTCGTCATCACCGAGGGCGTGCAGTTCGACAAGGGCTACCTGTCGCCGTACTTCGCCACCGATCCGGAGACCCAGCAGGCCGTCTTCGAGGACGCCTGGATCCTGCTGAACCGCGAGAAGATCAGCTCGCTGCCGGATCTGCTGCCGCTGCTGGAGAAGATCGCCGAATCCGGCAAGCCGCTCGTCATCATCGCCGAGGACGTCGAGGGCGAGGCGCTGTCCACCCTGGTGGTCAACGCGATCCGCAAGACCCTCAAGGCCGTCGCGGTCAAGGCGCCGTTCTTCGGCGACCGCCGCAAGGCGTTCCTGGACGACCTGGCCATCGTCACCGGCGGCACCGTGGTCAACCCCGAGCTGGGCATCAACCTGCGTGAGGCCGGGCTCGAGGTGCTGGGCAAGGCCCGTCGCGTGGTCGTCACCAAGGACGACACCACCATCGTCGAGGGTGCGGGCACCCAGGACGCCGTGGACGCGCGCGTCGCCCAGCTGCGCAAGGAGATCGAGCACACCGACTCCGACTGGGACCGCGAGAAGCTCGAGGAGCGGCTGGCCAAGCTGGCCGGCGGCGTCGCGGTGATCCGGGTCGGCGCGGCCACCGAGACCGAGCTCAAGGAGCGCAAGTACCGCGTCGAGGACGCGGTCTCCTCCGCCAAGGCCGCGGTCGCCGAGGGCATCGTCTCCGGCGGCGGTTCGGCGCTGGTGCAGGCGTCCACCAAGCTGGTCGAGCTGAAGGACTCGCTCTCCGGTGACGAGGCGGTCGGCGTCGAGGTCGTGCGCCAGGCGCTGCTGTCCCCGCTGTACTGGATCGCCAGCAACGCGGGCGTGGACGGCGCGGTCGTGGTCGCCAAGGTCTCCGAGGGCAAGGAGGGCTTCAACGCCGCCACCCTGACCTACGGCGATCTGGTGACCGAGGGCGTCGTGGATCCGGTCAAGGTGACCCGTTCCGCCGTCGAGAACGCCACCTCCGTGGCGCGCATGGTGCTCACCACCGAGAGCGCCGTTGTCGACAAGCCGGCCGAGGAAGAGTCCGCGAACGGCCACCACGGCCACGCGCACTGAGCGTGACCCGCGCGCTGAGCGTGCGCTGACAGACCGAGGCCCCCGAGACGGATATCCGTCTCGGGGGCCTCGTCGTCGTGGGCCGTGCGGGTCGCACAGGGCCGTTCTCGCGCGGTGGTGGGCCGTGCGGGCCGCAGGCATTGTTCCGCGCAGAGGTCGGTAGCGTACGGGCGCGAGCGTGCGTGGCGAGCGGGCCGCCCGGTACATCGCCTCGATTCGATTCGGCCGGGTGATCGAGACCGGTCGCGCTGTGGAACCGAGCCGCCCCGGAGCGCTTGCCGGCGCCGGAGCGCGACCGAATCACAGAGATCGGACCGGGCGGGCGACCTGGTTGGCGGGCAGCCGGATCAGTCGTTGACGGCGTGGTTGCGGCCGTTGCCGTTGCGGGCGGCGGTGCGGGCGAGGGAGATGACGGTCGCGGGGGCCTGGTCGGCGGCGATCGCGTTCAGGACGCGGTCACGGAGAGCGGCGGGTGGTGCGGTGGCCGAGGCGGCTGCGAACAGCGCCAGGGCCTCGCGTGTCTGCTGCACTTCGAGGGTGAAGTCCGCGCGCAGCGCCGGGTCACCGGCATCCAATAGCCGCTGCACTGCGCGCTGATCTTCGTCGCCGATCGATCCGAGCGCGACAGTGTGCGCGAGATCGATCTGGCTTTCGTTCATCTCACGTCACTCCCAAACTTTTCTTGAGTCTCGTCAGTCCGTCCCGAATACGGGACTTAACGGTAGGTAACCCTACGCCCAGATAGGCCGCTACCTCGGCATACGTCCGTCCGCCGAAGTAGGCGAGGGAGATCGCCTCCCGCTGGGTCTCCGTCAGTGTGGCCAGCCCCTGCAGAACCGCCTGCTGTTCCAGCCGTCGGCCTACTTCTTCGGTTACCTCATCGAATTCGTTACCGAGGGTGCTGGTTCCATAGGCGACCTCGCGCTGGGCGTGGGCCTGCTCGGCGCGGACGCGATCGACCGCGCGACGATGGGCGAGGGTCATGAGCCAGGTAACGGCCGAACCCTTCGCCGGATCGAAATTCGCCGCCGTGCGCCAGATCTGGAGGTAGACCTCCTGTGTGGTCTCCTCGGCGTAGCCGGGATCGTGCAGCACCCGTAGGACGAGTCCGAATACCCGCGCGCTGGTGCGGTCGTACAGCTCGGCGAACGCCTGCTGATCCGACTGCCCGCAGCGTTCGAGAAGTGCGGCGAGTTCAAGGCTTTCGGCTGCGCGAGCCGTCACCGCAGAGTCCACGCGGGGTGGGATGGCGCTCTGGAAGGAGTCGCCCTCTGCGGCCGGCGGCCGCGTTGTCACAACGCTCCGTTCTGTGTCATCGGCCACTACCGTAGCGTGCCGCTATGACCTCCTCTCGGTGGGGGTGGAGGCAAAATGGCTGTCGCCCAGCGTTTTTCGGACAATTCGCCCAACTCGCACTTCGACTTTCGATGACACGCCGTGAGCGTTGAGCCCAACCCGTCCGCGCTCGGCAGTGGCCGGTTGTTTGCTAGGAATTCGAGGCACCGCGGCGCGCGGATGGGAAAGAATCCGAAGTCACACGGTGTGCACAGCCGTCACAGGGCGCTGCGTTCGCCTCACGCGACAACACGTCGCCGATTGCGGCGCGCGTGCATCTCTCGTTCCGTTTCCGACATTCCGCCCCAGATGCCGTAGGGCTCGCTGACCTTCAGCGCGTGCGAGCGGCACTGCATGAGGACCGGGCAGGCGCGGCAGATCTCCTTGGCCCGCATCTCGCGCTGGGCGCGGGCGCGGCCGCGCTCGCCGTCGGGATGGAAGAACACCGACGAATCCTGCCCGCGGCAGGATCCCCGCATCTGCCAGTCCCAGACGTCCGCGTTCGGACCAGGGAGGTGGGTCGGCATAGGCATGTGAACTCCTCAGGTGCGAGCTCGTCGGCATTGTCGAGCGGGTGCTGGTGTGGCATAGGGCCGCATCACAATTCTTCGCGCGGCGCCGATGGCGGCGATGTCGTACGTTAGGACGAACAATGAAATGGCGTCAATAGCCTCACTCGCTCTATTGGGAATACCAGCACATTCGAGAATTAACGTGCTTGCTATTTACAAAGAGCCGGTCTCCGGCGATACTGATCGGTTGCCCAGGTGTCGGATGGGGTGTCGACATGATGCCGAGGGCAATAAAACAGCAGCTCACGGACCGTTTTTCGATACGGTGAGCAACGTTGCGGTGTCATGTGCACATGTGGCTATGGGTGATCTCAGCCATTGCGGGCCGCATTATGGGTGGGGGCGAGATGGCCGCTTCGCGGCTGCCAGGTTAATAATGCGATACGCATACGAATTCCATACGAACGTGCTGGAGGATTGCGAGCACAGATTTACCCAACGGAAACAGAGCGGGTGCTTCGAATGCTGAGAGTTAGCTGTAGGAATGTGCTATGCCAGGCATCGGCGGACCCGCTCGGCTGCATCGATAGAGTGCGGCCGTGCCTGTGCTCGAAGTGAACTCCGTACTCGCCGAATCCGCTTTCGGCGGTACTCCGGAACGCGCTGCCACCGGGTTGCCGGTTCCCGCGAACGCGACCGAATCCTGGTTGCGTGCGGTGGCGCTCTCCGGCGTCGGGCACTACGCGGCCGCCCGCGCCGAACTGGCCCGCACCCGGCGGCTCACCCCGGACCCGATCCTGCGTTCGCTCAGCCTCAGTACCGAAGCCTCGTTCCTACGCCAGCTCGGCTGGCACGCCCTGGCCGCCGCACTGGACGGCCACGCCGCCAACCTCGTCCTGCCCGATGCGGACCCGGCCGACCGTGTTTCCGCTGACTGTGACTCGGCCGACCGTGCCCCGGTCGACCGCGGCCCGGGCCACTCGGAGGGCGGCGGCGACCGCGCGCTGTCGGGCGCCGCCCGCCACGAGGCGGTTTGCGACGCGTTGACCGGTTTGGCCGCGGATGCCCTCGGCACCGGCCGCCCCGAGCTCGCTGCCCGGCTGCTGCGACGTAGCCGCCGCCACCTCGACGCCCTGCCCGTCGACTACGAGGCCGCCTGGCGGCCCCGGATCCGCCTGCACTGGGTCAGCGCGGAAACCGCCCTGTACGCCCCCGGGGCGGGTCTCGTCGTGCCTCCCGAACCGGTTGCCGGCACCCCGGCGGCCCGGTCGGGCGCCGCCGCTGGACCGCCGGTGATGGCATCCCGCATGGACGCGGCTCACGGTGGTTCGGGAGCGGCACACGGTGGTCCGGGATACGAGTCCGCCGCCGAGCATGCGCACCCCAGCCCGACGCGATCCGGCCACCGGGCCGAGGTCGGCGTGCCGTACACCGATGCGCGCGGCGGGGATGCGCGCGGCGGGGATGTGCGCGGCGGGGATGTGCGCGGCGAGCATGTCCACCCGGCACACACCGATCCCTCGTCGGTGCATACCGACCCCGTTCTTGCGCACGCCGCCCCCGCGCTGGTGCATGGCGATCCCGCGCTGGCACACGCGGAGGCGGCCCTGGCGTGGGCGCAGCGGTCGCCGTCGGTTCGGCACCGGGTGAAGTCAGGTCTGCTCGTGGCCGCCGCGACGGCCGCCGGGGGTGATGTCGATCGCGCTCGGGAGTTGGCCGAAAATGTCGCTGGGCAGAGTCGGATTTTCGGGTTGCTGCCGCTGCGATGGGCCTGCGCCATGCTGCTGTCGGGGCTGGATTCGGCCGGTGGCGGGGCGGATGAGGCGGCGGCGTGCGCGGTGTTGCTGGCCGCCCGGGGCGGACGATTGCGAACGGCCGCCTGACATCTGAACCTCGCCCGCGAGTGACCCCGATCTCGCACCGCCCGCTATTGTTGGACCGTTCCGCCCCCTCGCGGAAGCACGTGCCCAAGGCTGACGTGCCACTTCGTAACGCCAGGAACAGCTCTGACGATGAAGAACACGGGTGAGGAGTTGGACCCCGCCGTCGTCGCTGCCGCAGCGCAGGGCGACCGGTCTGCCCTTTCCCAGGTACTGGAGAGCATCCGCCCACTGGTGGTCAAGTACTGCCGTGCGCGAATCGGAGCCGCCGAACGCGGTCAGCTTTCCGCGGACGACGTGGCTCAGGAGGTATGTCTGGCCGTCATGACCGCCCTGCCCAGGTATCAGGATCAGGGCAGACCGTTCATGGCGTTCGTGTACGGCATCGCCTCCCACAAAGTCGCCGACGCCCATCGCAACGCCGCCCGTAACAAGGCGGACGCCATGGCCGAAGTACCGGATGTCATATCCACCGACCAGGGGCCGGAGCAGCGAGCTCTCGATTCCGAAACCAGTCGCCAGATGAACAAGCTGCTGGCGACGCTTCCGGAGAAGCATCGAGAGATTCTGATCCTGCGCTTGGTCATGGGTTTGTCAGCTGAAGAAACCGCAACCGCCGTGGGCAGTACGGCGGGCGCTATACGAGTCGCCCAGCATCGGGCACTCGCGAAACTCAAGTCACAAGTGGCGAGGGCAGGTGAAATGTATGGCTAGGGATGGCGAGCGCGGTCGGGGCGACTGGAAGGCGCGATCTGGATCGCACAACAGCGGTCCCTACGCCGAGGCGTCCGGTGACACCGGGCCGGTGGATATCGCGGCGGTACGCCGTGATGACGAGCTGATCGAGGCCATTGCCGGTGACGGCGCGGTCCAGACCAGCAGCGCGGACGAGTATCAGCTCGCAGCGTTGCTGGCCAACTGGCGGGCCGAGATCGTCAACGAGCCGATGCCGGCCGGACCGGACCTGGATGCCATCGTCGCCGCGGTGAACCAGGAGGTCGGCGCCCGCGGGGCGCGGATCGGGGCCTCGGGTAGCAGGCGACTACGGCTGGTTCGTCCCATCGCCGGTGCGGCGGCCGCCGTATCCCTGATCATGGGCGGTCTGACGGCGTTCTCCTACGGCGCCGAGCCGGGCGACGCGCTGTGGCCTTTCAAGGAGGTCGTGTTCTCCGAACAGGCGCAGACCACCGTGGTGAACCGGGCCGGCAACGATATGGCGCAGGCACAGCAGTTGATCGACGAGGGCAAGCCCGAGGCGGCCAAGGTACTGCTCGAGCGCGCCGAGGGCAATGTCAGCCAGGTCGACGACAGCGGCAAGAAGGACGATCTGCGGCAGCAGTGGGAGCGGCTGGTGGCGCAGCTGCAGGAGCGGGCCCCGGAAATCGCGGCCTCGCTGCTGCCCAGCACCACCAAGGCGGCCGAACCCGGCGGATCGCAGCCGACGACCAAGCCGGGTGGCAATGCCACCACGGCACCGGTCGCGCCGGATGCCTCGGTGACCACCGAACCGTCGGTGGACCCCCGGATCCTGTCCACCCAGCCGAATACCGGCGGTACGACGGAGCCGAGCGATTCCGCGACGACTCCGGACGAGCCGACCACCGATCCGACGGTGCCGAGCACGGAGCCGTCGGACCCGGCGACGGAGCCGACGGTGCCGCCGACGACGGTCCCGACCGTACAGCCCACCACCACGGTGGTGGTGCCCACCGGCCTGCCGCAGCAGCCGACACTGCCGCCCACCGGTGGCGGGATCTCGGGGCTTCCGTCGGTGCCGGGCACGGAGGTGGTGCCGACGGGCGGCGGGCTCGTCCCGCCCGCCCAGCTGCCCACCGCCCCGGGCGGCATCCGCTGAGTGGTGGCTGCCGACACTGCGATGGCCGCTGGACAACCCGGCCGCTGCTGATCCGGCCGCTGACAATCCGATAGGGGATCCGAGCCGATAGGGGAATCCGAGCCGTTCGCGGTGAGGATCCACAGGGGTTCATAACGCCGGGTCGCCCGTCCGGCGGTTCGATCACGCACCATCCGATCGCCGACCGGCGGTCGGCTTTTCGTATCCGCGCCTCGCCGCTCGAACGAAGCGATGTGGGCCCGCGCCATTCCCGAGTGGGAGGCGCGAGCCCACACCTGTATCAGTCGTTCCGGTGTACGGCCGGAGTGCCCGCGTATACGGCCGGAGTGCCCGCGTCGATCGGGAGGGTCACCCGGGGCGACCCCCGAGTCAGACGTCGAACCCGTCGAACCCGTCGCCGTGCAGCGCCTCGTTCATCGAGGCATCGGCGTAACCGCGGCAGTAGTCCCACGTGACGTAGGCCTCCGGGGTCGGGTCGTACGCGGGTTCGTGCGGGCGCACCGTACCGTCCACCAGTAGCTGGAGCAGGTTGGCGCGCAACATATCCCAATCGTGGTAATGATCCTGCCGACAGTCCTCGCAGCTGACCACGAGTCCGCGGATGCCGCGGTGCGCCAGCAGCGCCTCGTACACTGCGAGGTCGGCGAGATCCTCCTCGACCGCTAGGCGCTCGTGAGGATCCAGCGGTTCCCCCGGCTCGATGGCATCGAGCGCGGCCGACGGGTCGGAGGGATCTCCGGCGAATGGATCCGGCGGCAGGCCAGGTGGTAGATGGTCACGCACAGGTCCACGGTACGCAGAGATGGCCCTTCCGCGCCAGCGCTGACACCCATTTGCCCTGACATAACTGGTTCCTTAGCGCAAATCCGGCGCTACCGACGTACCCGTCTCCGCCGCCCGCGGCGCGGCGGAGGGCACATCGAACACAACTTTGCGCGACCGATACCATGGACGGGCAGATGCCGGGTAGCGATCTTCGGTATCGAAATCAATCCATTCGTCCGCCGGGTCCTGCTCCGGTGGGCATTGCCGAGGTCCAGGAGGGGTCGATCCGATGAGCAGTCCCGTGACAGGCGGCGACGATCCGAACAAGATCGCCATGCTCGGGCTGACGTTCGACGATGTGCTGCTGCTGCCTGCCGCGTCCGACCTCATTCCGAGTTCCGTCGATACCTCCAGCCGGTTGACCCGGGAGATCTCGCTGCGCACGCCGCTGGTGAGTTCGGCCATGGACACCGTCACCGAGGCGCGCATGGCCATCGCCATGGCGCGGGCGGGCGGTATGGGCGTGCTGCACCGCAATCTCTCCGTCGAGGCGCAGGCCGCCCAGGCCGAGACCGTGAAGCGGTCCGAGGCGGGCATGGTGACCGATCCGGTCACCTGTCGGCCCTCCGACACCCTCGCCGACGTGGACGCCATGTGCGCGCGGTTCCGCATCTCCGGTTTGCCGGTGGTCGACGACGCCGGAATCCTGGTGGGCATTATCACCAATCGGGATATGCGCTTCGAGGTCGACCAGAACCGCGAGGTCGCCGAGGTGATGACCAAGGCCCCGCTGATCACCGCCCAGGAGGGCGTGACCGCGGAGGCCGCGCTGGGTCTGCTGCGCCGCCACAAGGTGGAGAAGCTGCCGATCGTGGACGGCAACGGCAAGCTGCGCGGACTCATCACCGTCAAGGACTTCGTCAAGACCGAGCAGTACCCGAACGCCACCAAGGACCGCGACGGGCGACTGCTCGTCGGCGCGGCGGTGGGCGTGGGCGAGGACGCTTGGTCGCGCGCCATGACGCTGGCCGACGTGGGCGTGGACGTGCTGGTCGTGGACACCGCGCACGGCCACCAGTCGGGCGTGCTGCAGATGGTGCAGAAGGTCAAGGCCGAGGTCGGCGACCGGGTGCAGATCATCGGCGGCAATATCGCCACCCGCGCCGGTGCCAAGGCCCTGGTCGAAGCCGGTGTGGACGCGGTGAAGGTGGGCGTGGGCCCCGGTTCCATCTGCACCACCCGCGTGGTCGCCGGTGTCGGCGCGCCGCAGATCACCGCCATTCTGGAGGCGACCGCCGCGTGCAAGCCGCACGGTGTGCCGGTCATCGCCGACGGCGGCGTGCAGTACTCCGGTGATATCGCCAAGGCCATCGCGGCCGGCGCGTCGACGGTGATGCTGGGCTCGCTGCTGGCCGGTACGGCCGAGTCGCCGGGTGATCTGATCCTGGTGGGCGGCAAGCAGTTCAAGAGCTACCGCGGCATGGGTTCGCTGGGCGCCATGCAGGGCCGTGGCGAGGCCAAGTCGTACTCCAAGGACCGCTACTTCCAGGACGATGTGCTGTCGGAGAAGAAGCTGGTGCCCGAGGGCATCGAGGGCCGGGTGCCGTTCCGGGGCCCGCTCGACACCGTGATCCACCAGCTGGTGGGCGGTCTGCGCGCCGCCATGGGCTACACCGGCTCGCAGTCCATCCCGGACCTGCAGGCCGCCCAGTTCGTGCAGATCACCGCCGCCGGCCTCAAGGAATCGCACCCGCACGACATCACCATGACCGTCGAAGCCCCCAACTACACCACCCGCGCCTGACGCGGAACCACCCCACCCGCCGCAATGCTCCAACCCCCCGGTGCAGCAACCCCCGTGCTCCAACCCGCGGTGCACGACCTCGCGATGCACACCAACCACGCGGCGCTCCACCCCGCAGTACTCAAAGATCGACAACCCTCGGTACTTCACCCCCCAGTTCCCACCCCCGCAGTACTCCACTCCCGGCCCCCAGCCGAACGCGCCGCGAATCCGCCGGAGCGAAGCGGAGGCAAAACAAACACAGCCGCGAATCCGCCCGGAGCGAAGCGGAGGGCAAATAAGACACAGCATCCGCCGGAGCGAAGCGGAGGCAATCAAGCACAGGAGGAACCGATGCGCGATATGGTCGAGATCGGCATGGGCCGGACTGCCCGGCGCACTTACGAACTGGACGATGTCGACATCGTTCCCTCGCGGCGGACCCGCTCGTCGAAGCAGGTGTCGCTGGCGTGGCAGCTCGATGCCTACCGTTTCGAGATCCCGTTCCTGACGCATCCGACCGATGCGTTGGTCTCGCCGGAGTTCGCCATCGAGCTCGGCCGTCACGGTGGTCTCGGCGTCATCAACGGTGAGGGCCTGTGGGCGCGGCACGCCGATGTGGAGGCCAAGATCCAGCAGCTCACCGAGGTGGCCGAGAAGGAGGGGACGGAGGCCGCGGTCGCGTTGCTGCAGGAGTTGCACGCGGCCCCGATGCAGCCGGATCTGCTGGCGGCCGCGGTGGCGCAGGTGCGGGCCGCGGGTGTGACGACCGCGGTGCGGGTGAGCCCGCAGAACGCGCGCACGCTGACCCCCGCCCTGGTGCAGGCCGGCATCGACCTGCTGGTGGTGCACGGCACCATCATCTCGGCCGAGCATGTGGGCGACGGTGAGCCGCTGAATCTCAAGACGTTCATCGCCGAACTGGATGTGCCGGTGGTGGCGGGCGGTGTGAGCGATCACCGCACCGCGCTGCATCTGATGCGCACCGGCGCGGCGGGTGTCATCGTCGGTTACGGCTCCATGCAGGGCGCGACGTCGACCGGTGAGGTGCTCGGTATCGGCGTGCCCATGGCCACGGCCATCGCCGATGCCGCTGCCGCGCGCCGCGATTACCTGGACGAGACCGGCGGCCGCTACGTGCATGTCATCGCCGACGGCGACATTCTCACCTCGGGGCACGTGGCCAAGGCCATCGCCTGTGGGGCGGACGCGGTCATGCTCGGTGTGCCGCTCACTCTGGCCGCGGAGTCTCCCGGCAAGGGCTGGTTCTGGCCCTCGGCCGCCGCCCACCCGTCGGTCCCGCGCGGCGCCCTGCTGCCCTACGCCATCGACGAGGAACGCGTTCCGCTCGCCCAGGTTCTGGAGGGCCCCTCCAACGACCCCTTCGGCTCCCTCAACCTGGTCGGCGGCCTCCGCCGCTCCATGGCCAAGACCGGCTACTGCGACCTGAAGGAATTCCAGAAGGTCGGCCTGAACGTCCGAGCCTGACCCAGCCGCCCGCACACAGCACCGCCGGGAGCGCAACACCCGTTGCGCCCCGGCGGAATCTTCGCCGCAACCCGCAACCCGCTGGTCCGCTACTGCCCTCGCCCTGACCGGAACGTCCACCCGCGCGGACTGACCGGCTCGTGACAACTGCCCTTGCTCCTGTCGGGACGCCCGCCTGCGCAGTTGGTTCGGCCGAGCGGATGCTGTCCTGATTTCGGCCGGGACGCCCGCCTGCGCAGTCGGTTCGGCCGAGCGGATGTCGTCCCCGTTCCGGCCGGGGCACTCACCGGAACTCTCGACCAGCGCCCAGCGGCATCCCTCGCGAACGGTGTTCACTCCGGAACCCTCGACCGGGGACCCAACAACTGATCTCGCACCGATTGGGGTAACTCATCGGGTACGTCCAGAATCGGATTGGCACTCGACCGCAGGCACGCGTGCATGTGCCTCAACGGCTCTCAGCCGCGCGCTGAAGTCCCGGAGAGGCGGGCTAGCGGCAGTGCGCGGAGGAAGTTCAGGATGGCGGTGTTCACCTCGCCGGGGTGGGTCATGTTGACGGTTTGGCGGGCACCTTCGATTTCCAGGTAGTGGGCGGCGGGCAGGCGGGCGGCGAGTTCGCGGGCGTTGGCGCGGGAGATCCCGCTGTTGGTGGGGTGGATAACCAATGCGGGACAGGTGATTTCGGATAGTCGGTCGAGTACCGAGTCGCGTCCGAGCAGGCAACCGGCGGCGACCTCGGTGGCGTGGTGGTCGCGGGCGAGCCAGCGTTTCACCCAGACGGCGCGATACCAGGCGTCGTCACCGATGAGCCATTCCGCGAGGTGTTCGGCGAGGGCGCGGCGGGGGCCGTTCTCATACCATTTGTCCAGGAAGCGACGGGCATTGGTGAGTTCCAGCGTGGAGGGTTCGTGTGCCTCGGTGCTGATGAGGATGAGTGCCGCCACGCGGTCGGGGGCCAGCAGCGCGGTGCGCAGTGCGGTGAATCCGCCCTGTGAGGTGCCGCCGATGACGGATCGCCGTACGCCGAGTTGGTCCAGTACGGTCAGCACGTCGCGGGCGCTGGTCCAGTAGGTGAAGGGCAGGCCCTTGTCGCGTGTGCGTCCGTGTCCGCGCGCGTCCCAGGTGACGATCCGGTACTCCGGTGTGAGCGCCGCCTGCTGCGACGCGAACATCGTTCGGTCCATGAGGAATTCGTGCCCCAGCAGCACTACCGGTCCATCGCCCCCGCTGTCCTCGTAATGGATTTCGGCATCGATCGCATGGGCGAATGGCACGAGGAAGAGGATAGTCACGGCCGGTGACAGAGATCGACAGTTTTGCCCCGTGCCGGGTGCGCGTACGGCGTGCCGCGCCACCCGATTTGTGTGTCTCGGGATGAATGCGTCGATCTTGGTCCGGACCGGTGCGCCCGACGGACGTGTGTCCTGCATCGCTCACTAGACTGAGCCGGTGGCAGAAACCCAGCGACCAGTCCTTGTCGTCGACTTCGGCGCGCAGTACGCGCAGTTGATCGCGCGCCGGGTGCGCGAGTGCAGTGTCTACTCCGAGGTGGTTCCGCACACCGCGACCGTCGAGGAGATCGCCGAGAAGCGGCCCGCCGCCGTGATTCTTTCCGGCGGCCCGTCGAGCGTGTACGCCGAGGGCGCGCCGCAGCTGGATCCGCGGCTGTTCGACCTGGACGTGCCGGTCTTCGGTATCTGCTACGGCTTCCAGGCCATGGCACAGGCGCTGGGCGGTACGGTCGCGCACACCGGTACCCGTGAGTACGGCCGCACCGAGATCAATATCGACGGTGGTGTGCTGCACGGCGGCCTGCCGACCCATCATCCGGTGTGGATGAGCCACGGCGACGCCGTCACCGACGCCCCCGCGGGCTTCGAGGTCACCGGCACCACGCCGGGCGCGCCGGTCGCCGCGTTCGAGGACCGTGCCCGCAAGCTGGCCGGTGTGCAGTACCACCCCGAGGTGCTGCATTCGCCGCACGGTCAGCAGGTGCTGAGCCGCTTCCTGCACGAGATCGCCGGGATTCCGGCCGCGTGGACGCCCGCCAGTATCGCCGAGGCGCTCATCGCGGATGTGCGTGAGCGGATCGGCGACGGCCACGCCATCTGCGGCCTGTCCGGCGGCGTGGACTCGGCCGTCGCCGCCGCCCTGGTGCAGCGTGCCATCGGCGACCGGCTGACCTGTGTGTTCGTCGACCACGGGCTGCTGCGCGCGGGTGAGCGCGAGCAGGTGCAGCGCGATTTCGTCGCCGCGACCGGCGCCAAGCTGGTGACCGTGGACGCGGTGGAGAAGTTCCTCGGCGAGCTGAAGGGCGTCACCGATCCGGAGGAGAAGCGCAAGATCATCGGCCGGGAGTTCATCCGCTCCTTCGAGGACGCCGTCGCCGAGGTGGTGAAGTCCGAAGGCGAGGCAGCGTCCTCGGGGAGCTCCGCTCCCGCGGTCGAGTACCTGGTGCAGGGCACGCTCTACCCGGATGTGGTCGAGTCCGGCGGCGGTACCGGCACCGCGAATATCAAGAGCCACCACAATGTCGGCGGCTTGCCCGACGACCTGGAGTTCTCCCTGGTGGAGCCGTTGCGGCTGCTGTTCAAGGATGAGGTCCGCGCCGTCGGCCGCGAACTGGGCCTGCCCGAGGACATCGTCGCGCGCCAGCCCTTCCCGGGCCCCGGCCTGGCCATCCGCATTGTCGGCGAGGTGACCGCGGACCGTCTGGAGCTGCTGCGCCAGGCCGACGCCATCGCCCGCGAGGAGTTGACCGCCGCCGGTCTGGACGGTCAGATCTGGCAGTGCCCGGTGGTGCTGCTGGCCGATGTGCGCAGTGTCGGCGTGCAGGGTGACGGCCGCACCTACGGCCATCCGATCGTGCTGCGTCCGGTGTCCTCGGAGGACGCCATGACCGCCGACTGGACCCGCCTGCCCTATGAAGTGCTGGAACGCATTTCGACCCGGATCACCAATGAGGTGGCGGAGGTCAACCGGGTGGTGCTGGATGTGACCTCGAAGCCGCCGGGGACCATCGAATGGGAGTGAGCGCCGGGCGCTGAGCGCGGTGTGGGCGGGCCCTCGATCCGGAAGGGTCGGCGGGCCCGCTACGTGTATGCGGCGACGCCGACGACCACCAGGACGACGAACAGCACCAGCAGTGCCGTGGTGGTGTGCCGGTGGTCGCGTGGCACGGTCGGATGCCGTTGTGTGGTGCGGGTTTCCGACAGGTCGCGGGTCAGCAGGTCGACGCGGGCCGCGTCCACCCAGCCGCGCAGCCGGGGCCACGCGCCGAGCACGATCTCGTGGATGAAGCCGACCGTATCCCCGTCCCGGCTGATCAGGCGGGCGCGGGTGAGCAGCTCGAGTGCGGCGGCGGCCGCCTCCGGATCGGTGGTGCGGCGCAACAGGTCCGGGCGTGCGATGCGGCGGCGGGTGGCGTGGGCGTCGCGGTGGACCGCCACGAGTTCCGGCAGCATCGCCGTGGCGGCGGCCTGCTGCTCGGCGGTGAGCGCGTCCCAGGCGTGTTCGGCGGTCGCGGCCACCGCGCCCGAAATGCCGCCGGTGCTGCGGTATCCGGCGGTGGTGAGGCGGTGGCCCGAGCGGTGCCGCCAGGTCGCGGCCAAGGCGTGGGAGAGCAGCGGGAGCGTGCCCGGGTCGTAGCCGTGGCGGTCGTGGTGGTCGCGGACGCCGCACAGGTCGGTGATGATCAGTTCGTCGAGCCCGGGTTCCAGCTCGAGTCCGGCGAGGCGGGCAGGGCCGGTGATGGCCTGGGCCAGTTCGTCGGGGCGCATCGGGCCGAGTATGTAGCTGCGTTTCTCCAGCGCGCCTTGCAGACTGGAATAGGCGAGGCAGTGGGCGTAGCAGTCGGCGCGCAGGGCCAGCACCACGGCGGCGGTGTGCTCGGTCGCGCAGCGGTGCAGGGCCGCGAGGAATTCCGCACGGGCGGTTTCGCTTTCGCAGGCGGTGAAGAACTCCTCGAACTGGTCGACGATGAGCAGGCGCTGCCGGTCGAGCCGCTGGGCGGTGAGGGCGGTGATGATGTCGTCGGCGGTGAGGTCGGTGTCGCCCTCGATGCCGTAGGCGGCGGCCAGGGTGGCGATCGGGTCGGCGCCGGGGGTGATGGTGGTGACGTCCCAGTCGCCTACCGCGGGGACCAGCCCGGCCGCCAGCAGCGACGATTTCCCCGCTCCGGAGGCCCCGATGAGGATCACCATCCCGCTCGCGTCCCCGGCCGCCTCGCGCACCAGATCGGCGAATTCCGCTGTGGCGTGGGTGCGTCCGAAGAACAGATCGCGGTCGCGGCGCTGGTAGGGGGCGAGCCCGAGGTACGGACAGTCGGATTCGTCGGCATAGTCGGCGGTCCGGGTGGGGGCCTCGTACTCGGTCGTGGTCTCGCCGCTCACCATTGTTCTGTCCTCGATCTTCCCGAGTGCCGGTTGACCGGCCGTACCGCGTCGACCGCCCCAGTGTCGCATCCGTGGTCGCCTGGAATGCGAACGGCCCCTGAACCATTCGGGTCAGGGGCCGTACTCGCTGGTCGACTACTCCTTGCGTTTGCGTGGTGAGATCACCAGCAGCACGCCGACCACGATGGCGGTGATCACCACGATCCAGCCGAAGGACAGTCCCTCGGGCCAGGAGTGCGGGCCGATGAAGGCCCAGATGCTCACCAGCAGGCCGAGTACTCCGGCGACGAGGAGTGAGAACGACGGTCGGCGGGTCTTGTTGTCAGCCACGCTGCACCTCCACGGATCCCATGCTCATGTCAACGGCCAGGTCGAGAATCGGTCCCTCGGCGGGGCCGATGATGCCGCTGGGGCAGTTCTGCTCACCCATATCCACCGAGCAGTCGAAACGCACTCGCAGATCGTTCGGGACGAGGATACGGACCTCACCCATCGCCCCCTCGATCTTGGTCGTGCGGTCCTCGGTGAGGCGTAGATTGTTCAGGTCCAGGGTGGCGGAGCCGAACGCCCACGAGTACTCCGGGGCCAACTCGGCGGCGTCCTGCACCACCCAGACCCGATCGCCCATCCCGCCGCGGTCGAACTCGATCGGGCCGATCAGCGAGGCCAGCAGCACGAATCCGGCCAGCGGGGCGAGCACCACCATGAGTCCGTAGCCGCGCCGGACGAACGCGCCGACGATGAGGCCCAGCGCCACCACCGCCAGGGCGGCCGCGCCGATCCGGCCCGGGGTCATCCAGTCCACCCCGGCCGCGGCGGCGGCACCCGCGCCGGCCGCCGCGAGAATGGCCAGTCCGATGACGGTGGGGGTCAGTCGGGAGCGGGGGCGCTTGGGCGGGGCCTGCACCGGCATCACGTGGGATGCGCTGGGCTCCGGCAGATCCCAGGCGAGCGGGGCCACGCCGAGCGGATCCCAGCCCGGCGGGGTGGGGCGGAAGTCCGGTGAGATGGGGGCGGGGCCGTAGGAGCGGCGCTCGGGTTCCGAGGCGGAGGGAATCCGGTGCGGGTCGGGAGATTCGCCCGGGTGTCGTCCGGGTTCGGGCGAGTAGGGCGGCGTGTCGTCCGCTCCGGAGCCGTACGACGCATCATCGTCGTTCGGGAGTTCGTCCGTAGACGCCGACGGGTCTTTGCGCAGGGTGACCGATTCCACGATATCGCCTCTCACGATATCGCCTTTGACTCGTAGCACCTCGGTACGCGTCCTTCTCTCGGGTGACTGCTCGGTTGGCGTCGGATCGCCCTCGGGGGCAGTCGAATCCGAGGCGAGTGGTTTCGCGGTGGTGGGGTCGCCCTTGGACAGTTCGACGGTCGGGGCCGGGGCGTCGTCGGATGCCGCGGCCGTGCCGTCCCCGGACTCTCCGGTCCCCGTGCTCCCGTCGGGTTTCGGCAGCACTTCGGTGCGGGCGGTGGCGTTCGAATCGCCCTCGCGCACCGGCGGTTCCGCGCGTAGCTCGCTGGTGGCGGCCTGCCGCGCCGGATCGGGCTCGTAGTGGTCGGGCAGGGTGGTGTACGGCCCGTACGGCGAGGTGGTGCCGGGGTAGCCGGTCCACTGCGGTGAGCCGGGGAAGGCGGTCCCCGGGTATCCGGTGGTCGTCGGGTACCCCATAGCGGCGAATCCCGAATCCAGGCTCCCCACCGGTGGTTCCGGTTGCCGCTGGTAGAGCAGCCACCAACCGCCCAGCATGAGCGCGAAGCTGATCAGTCCGGAGCCGCCGAGCCCGGTACCGACCGGTCCGGCGGTCATGATCGCGATACCCAGCGCCACCATCAACACGATGGTCTTGGTGTGCGACTGCGAACTGCGTCCCTTCCCGAACAGCGATTCGGCGGCCGACGCCTCGTCCCCCTCCTGGCGCATGAGCACCCAGCTCGCGAGGTACAGCACGATGCCCGCGCCGCCGAAGAAGGCCGAGATCACGAAGGCGACCCGCACCAGTACCGGATCGACGTTGTACCGCCGCCCGAATCCGGCGGCCACGCCCGCGATCGGCCCCTGCCGCGGCATTCGCACCGGCCGGGTCTGCCAGAGATGATGAAGCTGATCGCTGAAGCTGCCCCGTCCGGCGCCACTGGACCAGTCGCTCGCTGAGTTCATGGTCCCATCGTCGCGCCGCCCGCCGCTCAGCCGCATCGGGGTTCACCCTGAAAAAGGGCCTGAACTCCCGGAGCAGCGCGCTCAGCTGCCGGGGAAGCCGGGTGGCAGCGGCTGGAAGTCGGCCTTGAACTTCGGGCCCGGCGGCAGGCCGCGCAGCAGTGCGCTGGTCCAGGCGACCGCGGGAATCCATCCGGTCACGGCGTTGGTGATGTGCTCGGGCACCGGCACGGTGTAGAAGCGCAGGTCCGCGCCGCGCTCCCAGTACGAGTTCACGGTGGGGATCACCACCGACGGCGGGATCAGCTCATCCCACAGGCCGTGCCACCACAGCACCGGCGTATCGGGGATGTATTTGCCGAGGCTGTTGTCCCGCAGCACCTTCAGTACCTCGGGTGAATTCTCCAGCGACTTGCCCGGTTGGTAGTAGGCGCTGATCGGACGGTACGACCCGGTCAGCGCGATGGTGGCGTAGCAGCGGTCCTGGAAGTCCGCGAGCAGCCGCTGCCCCTCCTCGGTGAGCAGTTCCTTCGGATCGAAGACGTCCGGGTATTCGCGGGCCAGCGCCGCCATTCCGAGCCACATGGTGAAGTTGCTGGTGCCGGTCAGGCCCGGCTGCGGCTGGGTGGCGTAGCGCGCGATGCCCACCAGGTCGCCCGGGGTGCCGCCGATGCTGGTGCCGAGAATCCGCACATCCGGTGCGTAGGTGGCGCGCAGTTCCGCCGCGCGGATGGAACCGGAACCGCCACCGGAGTAGCCGTAGAGCGCGATGCCGGAATCGGTCAGGCCCAGGCCCGGATCGTTCTTCATGGCACGCAGGCTGTCCAGCACCATCTTGCCCTCGGCATAGGTGTTGAAGGTGTTGAACTTGCCGTCGAAGTCGGGCACGTTGATGGCGAAGCCCTGCGCCAGCCAGTACTGGGCGAGCGCGGCTTCCTTCATGGTCCCGGTCCGCAGCGTGTAGGACGGATTGCAGGAGGAGTCGGTGGAGTCGATCGCCTCCTGGAAGGACACCACCGGGCGCGGGCTGCCCACCCACGGAATGCCGGGGACGATCACGGTGGTGGCGGTGACGATCGGATTGTCGTGCACGTCGTTGGACCGGTACAGCAGCTGCTTGGTGTAGACCGGGAACGGAATCCCCAGGATCCGGGTCTGCACCTCGCGCGAGCGCACGATCTGTCCGGGCTGGTAGGAGGCGATATCCGCCGGATCGTCGTACCAGGGGTCCTCCTCCGGCACCGGAATCGGCAGCAGGTCGTACAGCTCCGGTTCGGACGGCAGCCGCGGCAGCTGATTCTGGTCGGGCGGGAAGGTCGGATATCCGGGTTCGGCGACCGCCGTCCCCGCCGCACTCACCGCCACTAGCCCCGACATCGCCATCACGGCGAGTCGGCGCAGGCGCGCCTTGCTCACTTGGATCCTCCAGCGTCGTTGCTCGTATCGCCGATCACACTTACTCGGCGGTCAGTTGCCAGCTCACAGCACATGACAGCAATGCGCTATCGGCAGACCGCCGAGAGTGGACGGATCCGGCTGTGCATATGCACAAGTCCCCCGGCCTCAGGGTGTGAATCCGGGTGTTTCCGGATGCCGCGGTGTCGGGTGTGCGTGCCACTATCGAAGGCATGTACCCACCGGTGCCCTTCTTCGACCCTGCCCAGGGACCGCCCGTCGCGCATGTGCCGCGGCTGATGCGGCGCTCCGGTGGGCGGATCGTCGGCGGTGTGGCCGGTGGGCTCGCCGATCACCTCGGTGTGGACGTGTTCAAGGTGCGGATGGCGTTCGTGCTGTTGTCCGCCCTGGCCGGGGCCGGGATCCTGGCGTACGGACTGCTGTGGATCTTCACCCCGGGCGGTGGGGACGACACCCCGCCGTCGGCGCGGGAGCGGCGGCAGGGCATCGGGTTGGCGCTGCTCGGGTTGGCGCTGTCGGTGGCCATGGCGTGGGTGTTCAGCGGGACCGCCGCCCAGGTGATCGGGCCGATCATCGTGGTCGCCGTCGGCGCGGCGCTGGTGTGGCGCGAGTTCGACGAGGACGGGCCGCGCTCGGTCCTCGGCCTGCCCGCCAAGGCGTCGGTGGTGACCTGGGCGCGCATCGTCGGCGGGGCCACCCTCATCGTGGTCGGTCTCGGTGTGGTGGTGTTGGCGCGCATCGATCTGAGTTCGCTCGGTTCGGCGCTGCTGGCGGTGGCGGTCACGCTGATCGGCGCGGGACTGCTCACCGTGCCGCTGTGGCTGCGCATGATGCGCGCGCTCAACGACGAGCGCTCGGCTCGCATTCGCAATGAGGAGCGTGAGGAGATCGCCTCGCATCTGCACGATTCCGTCCTGCAAACCCTCGCCCTGATCCAGCGGCAGGCCGACAATCCGCAGGAGGTGGTGCGGCTGGCCCGCAGTCAGGAGCGGGAGCTGCGCAAATGGCTGTTCGACGACACCGGGCCCGCGCATTCCAGTCTGGCCGCGGCGCTGCGCACCATCGCCGGTGAGGTGGAGGACCAGCACGGCGTGAAGGTCACGCCGGTGACCGTCGGCGATGTCACCATGGATCTCGACGACAGCGGCAGCGGGCTGCCCAAGGAGCATTTCACCGCGATTCTCGGGGCCACCCGGGAGGCGCTGGTCAATGCCGCCAAACATGCGGGCGTCCCGGCCATCGACCTGTTCGCGGAGGTCGAACCGCATCAGGTGAGCGTCTTCGTGCGTGACCGCGGCAAGGGGTTCGACCCCGACGCCGTCTCCGCCGACCGGCAGGGCCTGGCCAAATCCATTCACGGCCGGATCGAGCGCCGTGGCGGCACCGTCGAGGTGAAGTCCGCGCCCGGCCGCGGTACCGAGGTGCGAATCGTCATGCCGCGCAAGGACGGCGCCGATGAGCGGTTGGTCGTTCGCACCGATGAGCCGGTATCGGGTGAGGAACCGGCGACCGAGTCGCCGAACGAGCGGGTGACCGATGACGCGACCGTGGAGGGTCGGCGCTGACCGCCACGTCGGCGCAGCGTGTGGTACGGATGTGGGTGGGTTCGATCCGCAGGCAGCGTGAGGAGATGCAGTGAGTGTCCGGGTCTTTCTCGTCGACGATCACGCCGTGTTCCGGTCGGGAGTGCGCGCGGAGCTGAGCCGGGAAACCGATATGCAGGTGGTCGGCGAGGCCGGTGGGGTGGCCGAGGCGATTGCCGGAATCAAGGCCAGCACACCGGATGTGGTGCTGCTGGATGTGCACATGCCCGACGGCGGCGGCGTCGCGGTGTTGCAGGGGATCGAGGCGGGGCCGGTGTGCTTGGCACTCAGCGTCTCCGATGCGGCCGAGGATGTGATCGCGGTGATTCGGGCGGGGGCGCGCGGCTATGTCACCAAGACCATCTCGGGACCGGAACTGGCCGACGGCATCCGCCGGGTGGCCGGGGGCGACGCGGTGTTCAGCCCGCGGCTGGCCGGATTCGTACTGGACTCCTTCACCGGCCGGTCCCAGGTGCCGGAGCCGCCGCTGGATCCGGAACTGGATTCGCTCACCCCGCGGGAGCTGGAGGTGCTGCGCCTGCTGGCGCGCGGCTACACCTATCGGGAGATCGCCGAGAATCTGTTCATCTCGGTGAAAACCGTGGAGACGCACGCCTCCAATGTGCTGCGCAAGACGCAGCAGTCAAACCGCAACGCCCTCACCCGCTGGGCGCATCGTCGGCGCATCGACTGAGCGGCACGCGCCATCCTGCCCGCCGGGTCCCCTCCGCTCGGCGGGCAGGATGCTGCGCGAACCGGTGGCGTGGTGCCGCCGATCCCGCTGGACTATCTGGGTGCTGAGCCGAACGACGGCCTCCTCCAGGGTGATTCCGAGATCCTCGGCGCGGGCCGCGGCCAGTTCGAAGGCGAGCAGCACGTCCTCGGTCGGCGTGTCACCGGCGGCCGCCGTGGCCAGGTCGAAGTCGCCCAGGAATTCGTCGAGCGCCATTCCGCTCATCGCCTGCACCTTGGTCAGGAAGCGTCCGGGCAGCCAGCTCAGGGTCCAGCCGTTGCCGCGGGGATCGTAGATCGCGATTTCCGGGGTGAGGTCGCTGGTGATCGACCAGTCGGTGATCCGGAGTGTCATGGTGCTCGCCTCCTGCTCAAGGTTCTCGTGACTTGGCTTGTTGGCGTGGATGTTTCGCGGGCGGGGCCGTACCTAAATGCTAAGAGTCGCCACTTTGGGACGTCAATAAAGCTTTAGTGACTTGTGATGATATTTAGTAAGCATTTCTGCCCTAATTTAGGCAGTAAGAATGGATTTCAGCACGAGTAGGCTGTCAATTGTCCGGTGAGCAGTGCACGGAAGCGTAAGAACACCGCCGAAGGCCGGGTGAGCTACCGTGCATCGTGTGTCACCCGTCTCGGGGGTTACGGCGGTGTGCCGCATGAAGTTCCAGGTGAGAGGGCATAACATCCATCACTCGACAACCGATGACACATCGTGATTAGAATGTCGCCTCGTGACACTCTGTGTGCACGCGAATTCCGGGCGACCGACAGGAGGCGCCCGATGACCCGGCCCGCGGACAGTGAGCGGATTGGCGAGCTGGTACGCCGCCTGCGTATCGAACGCGGCTATACCCAGGCGTCCCTGGCGGCCAAGGCCGACTGTTCGCGCAGCCTCATCCAGCAGATCGAGAACGGCACCCGCATCCCGCCGCTACCGCTGCGGGAGCGGCTGAGTCTGGCACTGGGAGAGGAACTTCCTATGTCCGGCCCGGCCGAGCCCGGCGAGGCCGTCGGCAGCGAGTACTACGAGCTGCGCATGCGGTTCAACGTGCTGCTCGGCAAGGACCCGCAGCTGGTGGAGCGCGCCCTCGGCATCGCCCAGCGCCTCATCGACGCGGCCGGCGCGCGCGACGACATCGAACCGCTGCGCCTCATCGCCGACCGGCAACTGGAACGCGCGGAAGAGATTCTGGCGCAGATACCCTCACGCAGCGCCACCGTGTGGGAGTGGAACACGGTGCTGGACTGGCTCACCATTCTCGGCCAGGCGGCCCACTCCGTGCGCGCCATCCACACCGCGGACCTGGGCACCATCGGCGGCGACGTCGGCGACGACTACCACCAGGCCATTCTGCGGCTCGCCGCCGCCGGGCGGGATGTGCGGCGCATGTATGTGCTCGACGGCATCGACGATGTGGTGCCTTACGAGGACAAGCTGTGGCGGCAGGCGCGCGCCGGCGTGGTGAGCATCCTGGTCAAGCGTGAACACGCCCGCAACGCCCAGAGCATGCTGGTGGTCGACGAACGCTATGTGGCCGTGGGGGAATACGACTACTCCCGGCAGGCGCGTGTCGCCACCCGCTTCTCCGCGCTCAAACACGATGTGGAATTCGCGGTGAAGCGGTTCGAGAAGCTCTACGACCTCGCTCGGGAAGGGTCGGCCATCACCGTCAACGATATCGTCGCCGCGCCGGAGTTGGCCCGCTACGAGCGGCTCACCGACGACGGTTGCCGCGAGCTGTTCCGGGAAGCACTGGAACGGCAATGGCGTGAGCTACCCGCACCCGGAGAAGCGCCGCGAGGTGATCGGTGGTGAACCACCGGTTCGAACTGGGTGCCCGCACCAGCCGCTCGGAGGAGCGCAAGCGCGAGGTGCGGCGGTATCTGGGTGCGGCGCAGTGGTTTCCGGGGACCGAGGGGCGGATCTATCCGGAGGTCATCGACGCCTACCACGGAGAGACGGGGCTGGCCCCGGACGCCAAGGCGGTCGCGGCGCTGGACCGGGCGTGGAACGAGCTGCTGCGGCTGGAACGCCCGGCGGAGTACCGCGACGGGGTGCTGTACGACAAACGCCAGCCTATGATTCTGCGAGAGTTGGCCGCCGACAAGCTGTTCGGGCGGTTGTGGCAGCCGACGGCCGAGGTGGCCGGGGTGCGGGTGCGGCCCGAGGAGGTCGTGGTCTGCCCCTATTCGAGCACGGTGCTGCTGGAGGAGGCCGTGGCCACGCTGGCCCGGCCCGGCGGGGTGATCGTCTGTCCCGAGGGCTTCTACAAGAGTTCCAGCATTCATGTGGAGAAGTACGGGCTGAGCATCGTGACCTGCCCCGCCACCGCCGACGACGCGTTCCGGATCGACCCGGAGGCGCTGGCGCGCTGCCTGGACGGCTACGCGGCGCAGGGGCGGCTGTGCGGCGTGCTGCTCACGCTGCCCGGGAATCCGGTCGTCGCCGACTACTCGGCCGAGCAGCTGGGCGAGATCGGGCGGGTGCTGCTGGAGCGCGACGTGCCCGTCATCTGCGATATGGCCTTCGACCGGCTGGTGGAGCACATTCCGCTGGCGGCGGTGCGGGTCGCGGGCGCGGGCGGGGTGCGGCGGATGTACGACCGGGTGCTGACCGTCACCGGTAATTCCAAGGGCTACAACGCCTTCGGACCATGCAAGTTCGGCGCGGCCTGCACCGGTGACGCGGTGTGGTTGCGGGAGGTGAGGGAGCGGCTGACCATCGCCTTCCAGCGGGAGACCACCCATCTGGTGCGCGCCACCCTCGAACACACGGGGGAGGAGTACTTCACGGCCAACCGCACGCGGATGCGGGCGCAACTGGAGCGGGCGCGGATGCGGATCGAGGGACTCAACGCCCGGGTGGGCGTGCCGGTGCTGCGTCCGCTCGGCAGTTTGCAGGGCATGTTCCTCAGCGTGGTCTTCGACCGCGCGATCCTGGAATCGGCGGGGGTGCACAGCAGTGCGCAGCTCGAGGATGTGCTGTTGGCCGCCGCCGGAATCGACAGCGTGGCCCTGGACCGCACCGGGTCGCCGCGGCTGGGGGTGCGGCTCAATGTGCTCGCGCCGCGCAAGGCTCCCGGCAGTGAGTCCGCCGATCTGCTGGACGAATTGTTCGACCGGATCGAGCGTTTGGTGCTGGATATGGTGGCCGGGCTGACCTACGGGCAGGTGCTGGCCGGGCGCGGGTTGCCCGAGCTGCCCGAGTTCGCGGCGGCGTCGTGATCGTCGGCGTACCGCGCGAGACGGCTTCCCGGGAACGGCGGGTCGCGCTGACTCCCAACGATATTCGCGGGTTGGTGGCGGCAGGCGTGACGGTGGTCGTGGAGCGCTCGGCCGGACTCGGGGCCGGGTTCGCGGACGCCGACTACGCGGCGGCCGGTGCGGGCGTCGTGGCCGACCGGCAGGTGATCTTCGGTCGTTGCGACGTGGTCGCCTGGGTGAAAAAGCCCGCCTTCGAACTGGATTCGATGCCGCTGCGTTCGGGTATGCGGCTGGTCGGATTCCAGGATCCGATTGCCCGCCGGGCCGAGATCGCCGCCCTGCGGGCGCGCGGAATCGACTCGGTGGCCTTCGAACTCGTCCCGCGCACCGACCCGCCCGCCTCCCACGACGCGCTCTCCGCCATGAGCCGTTTCGCCGGGCGGCTCGCCTATGCCGAAGGGCGGGAACTGCTGTCGCCCCGGGACCGGCCGTTGCGTGTCCTGATCCTGGGTTGCGGGCAGGCCGGGCTGGCCGCCGTCGCCGCGGCCGTCGACCACGGTGACGAGAAGCCGACGGTCTTCGGCAACCGCGCCGAGCAGGAGTCCGCCGCATTCGCCTGCGGCGCAGGGGTATTCGTGCCGGATGCGAGCCCGGACCGCATCCGCGACCACATCGAACGCGAAGCCCCGGACCTGATCTGCTGCGCGGCCGTACACCGTGGTGACCGCGCGCCCTTGCTGCTCGATGCCGACGCGTTGGACGCTCTCGGTGCGGGTGCGGGTGCGGGTGCGGGTGCGGGTGCGGGTGCGGGTGCGGGTGCGGGTGCGGGCGCGGGCGCGGGCGCGGGCGCTAGTGCGAGTGCGGTGGTGGTCGATCTCGCGGCCAAGGCGGGCGGCAACTGCGTCGCGACCCGTGTGGACGCCACGACCACTCTCGCCAATGGCGTTGTGGTCACCCACCGTTCGAACTACCCGGCCGCACAGCCCCGCGCGGCCAGCGTGGCGTACGGCGCGGCCACCGCCGCCATGATCCTGCGACTCCTGGGCTCCGCGCCGCACCTCTAGGACCGGTCGCCGGATACCCCGGTCGCAGGATGCCCGGCCGCTGGGATGCCCGGTCGCCGGATGTCTGGCCGCTGGGATGTCCGGCCGCTGGGATGTCCGGCCGCTGGGATGTCCGGCCGCAGCGGATACCGCCGCCCGGGCGCATGCCGTGCTGACCGAGGTGCGGCACTCGAGCACGGGCCGTGTGGGCACCGAGGCGCCACTGCGGTGAATGCGGGGAACCAACGGGTCCGTAGGTCGCCACCACGAGTGCCGGTGCCAGCCTATCCGGCGGCGGATCTCGGTGAGACGAACCGGTTCGACGGACATACCGCCATGACGCGGGCGGCTACATCACCGCCACGAGGATCACGATGATGATCAACAGGCCGATGAGCAGGCCGATGGCCACCGCGAGCGGACCCGCGTTGGGGCCGAGGTTGGCGAAGTCGATGCCCTTCGGCTTGCGCTGTGCCGCTGCGGGAGCGGCGGTTTGGGTGCGCGGCGGGCGGGGGAGCGGGGTGGAGTGCGGGCTGCGCAGGCCCGCGGCGGAGTTGCGGGCTGCCCAGGCGGGGATGGTGCCGTCCTCGGTGCGCACGGGCGCGCCGAGAATGTAGGGGGCGGTGCCGGGACCGAATGCGGCCGTGAGGATCTCATTGCGGGCCTCGGTCATGGTGGGGCGGCGCTGCGGTGCCGGCTCCATCATGTGCAGCAGGGCCTGGGTGAGCGGTCCGGTGCGCTCCGGCGGGATGATCTGCGCCATGGCGGCCCGCTGCACCACCGCGTCGCTGTCGTCGGAGAAGCCGTAGGGCGGCTGGCCCTCGATGGCGGTGTACAGCGTCGCGCCGAGTGAGAACACATCGCTGGCGCTGGTCGGCTGTGCCCCGCGCGCCACCTCCGGCGGCAGGTAGGCGGGGGTGCCGGTGATGACATCGGGATCGTCCATGCCGTCGCCGACGCCGCGTGAGATGCCGAAGTCGCTGAGCTTCACCATGCCCACCTCGTCGCCGCGGTCGGCGACGAGGATATTGCCGGGCTTGATATCGCGGTGCGTGATTCCGGCGGCGTGCGCGGCCGCGAGCGCGTCGGCCACCTGCGCGCCGATCTGCGCCACCTCGATGGGGGAGAGCCGGTCCACCAGCGCCAGTGCCTTGGCCACGCTGCGCGAGGGCAGGTACTCCATGACCAGCCACGGCTCACCGGCCTCGAGCACCACGTCGTAGACGGCGATGGCGTGCTCGTGTGAGAGCTTGGCCGCCACCCGGCCCTCGTGGACGATCTGGTTGCGCACCGCCTCGGCCTGCTCCTCGCTCAGTCCGGCGGTGGTGAGCACCTGTTTGATGGCGACGTCGCGGTGGAGTAGGCGGTCGGTTGCCAGCCACACCGCGCCCATGCCGCCGCCGCCGATTTTGGATTGCAGGCGGTAGCGGCCGGCCACCAGGTAATCGGGGCCGACGATGGGACGGGCGCGTTCGGTCACGGGTGCAGGGTAGCGGAAAACCATCCCGACGGGCCTGCTTCGAAACTCGTCGTTTGCGCCACTCCCCCTTGACGTGACCGAGGTGTCGGGTTCTACTGGATTGCACTCGAACGTATATTCGAATGATGTGGGTAGCTGGATCGGTGCTGGGTATTCGGGATCCGGTAGCGGCGGATCCATCGGTGGGAGAGGTGGTCGATGATGGGTTCGGCTGGGCAGGTGCGGGGGCAGCAGCTCGAGCAGCTGCGGCGGCGGATGGCCGCGATCCCGGCCCGCGGCGCGGATCCGTCCGGACGAGCCGCGGTGTCCGGCGCGCTCCGACGGGAAGCGCTGCCCGTCCCGCCCGCGCTGGTGGAGTTGCTGCCCGAGGGCGGGCTGGCCAAGGGGTCGGTGGTCGCCTACACCGGCGCCAGCTCCCTGCTCTCCGGTCTGCTGGCCGCCGTGACCGGTGCCGGAGGGCACGCCGCCGCGGTCGGTCTGCCCCGTCTCGGTCTGCTGGCCGCCGCCGAAATGGGAGCCCAGCTGGGTCGCCTGGCGGTCGTGGCGGACCCCGGCCCCGACCGTCTGGAGGTGGCCTCGGTCCTGCTGGACGGCCTGGACCTGGTGGTCCTCGGCCTCGACGGAGCCGCCGTGCCGCCGTCGCGCGCCCGCGTGCTCTCCGCTCGCGCCCGCGCCCGCAGCTCCACCCTCGTGGTCACGGACGGCTCCTGGTCCGGCCCCTCCCTGCGCATCGATACCAAGGTCACCGGTTACGACGGCCTCGGCCGCGGCTGCGGCCGTCTGCGCACCGTCCGCCTCGACGTCTCCGTCCGCGGCCGCTCCCTCCCACCCCGCCACGGCCGCCTCGCCACCTTCCCCCGCAACGGCCGCGTCGAATGGGATCACACGCCCGTCGAAACCCTCCGCCCCGCCCACACCGACCCCGCCGGCACCACCGCGGACTCCCTCCGCACCCCGACCGATCCGCTCGCTCGCCATGCGGCTTCTTGAACCGCCGCGTTCCGGTGCGGGTGCGCCGAGGCCGGACCTCGGGCGGTCGGCCCGTGCAGCTGTGGCCGTGGCGGAAACGAATGCGCGGTGGGGAGCGCTCGGGTGGTCGGCGTGAGCGGGCGGTCCACGTCTCGGGTGTTGGCGGTGTGGTGTCCGGATTGGCCCGCGGTGGCGGCGGCGGCCGTGGCGGGGGTGCCGGTGACTCGGCCGGTGGGGGTGTTCTCGGCGAATCGGGTGGTGGCCTGTACGGCGGTGGCTCGGGCCGAGGGGGTGCGGCGGGGGGCGCGGCGGCGGGAGGCGCAGGCTCGGTGTCCGGAACTGCTTGTGGTGCAGGATGATCCGGATAGGGATGCGCGGGCGTTCGAACCGGTGGTGGCGGCCGTGGATGCGACGGTGCCGGGGGTGGAGGTGTTGCGGCCGGGGCTGCTGGTGCTGGCGGCTCGGGGCGCGGCGCGGTATTTCGGATCGGAGGAGGCGGCGGCGGAGCGGTTGGTGGACGCGGTGGCGGCGGTAGGGGTGGAATGCCAGATCGGGATCGCCGACGAACTGTCGACGGCGGTGTTCGCCGCGCGGCGCGCCACCCTGGTGCCGCCCGGAGGCGGCGCGGCCTTCCTCGCGCCGCTGCCGATCGGCGAACTCGCGGTGGAACCCGCCCTGTCCGCCCCGGAACGCGCGGACCTGGTGGATCTGCTGCACCGCTTGGGATTACGCCGCATCGGCGACTTCGCGGCGCTCACTCCCGCCGAGGTGTCCTCCCGTTTCGGCGCGGACGCCATCGCCGCGCACCGCTGCGCGCTCGCCCGACCCGAACGCCGACCCGGCACCCGGCCGCCCGCCGCCGACCTCACCGTGGAATACCGCTGCGACCCGCCCATCGACCGCGTGGACGCCGCCGCCTTCGCGGGCCGCATGCTCGCCGCCCAGCTGCACGAACGCCTCGCCGCCGCCGCGGTGGCCTGCACCCGCCTGTCGATCCAGGCGGAAACCGCTGCCGGAGAACACCTCTCCCGCACCTGGCGCTGCGCCGAACCCCTCACTCCCGACAGCACCGCCGACCGCATCCGCTGGCAGCTCGACGGCTGGCTCACCCGCCGCACCCGCGGCGGCGATCGGGCGGATCCGCCCGCGCCCACCGCCCCCATCGCCCTGCTGCGGCTGGAACCCGTCGAGGTGGTGTCGGCGGGGGCGCTCCAGCTGGGCCTGTGGGGCGGGGTCGGGGAGGAGGAGGCGCGGGCACGGCGGGCGCTGGCTCGGGTGCAGGGGCTGCTGGGCGGAGAGGCGGTCCGGGTGGGAGTGCTCAGTGGCGGGCGCGGTCCCGAGGAGCGGATCACCATGGTGCCCCTGGGCGAGGAGTTGGTGCCCGCGGCCGATCCGGCGCAACCGTGGCCGGGGCGGCTGCCCGAACCCGCCCCCGCCGTCATCCTGGCGCACCGTCCGCGGATCCGGCTCGAGGCGGCCGACGGCACCCCGGTCTGGGTCACCGACCGTGGTCTCTTCACCACCGATCCGACGCATCTGCACTGGGGTTCCCGCAGTTGGCGGCTGCTCGGCTGGACCGGACCCTGGCCCCTCGACGATCGCTGGTGGACCCACCGGAGCTCACCCGGCTACGTGGCTCGCGCCCAGGTGCTGCTGGACGGCGACACCCGCGCCCTGCTCCTGCTCGCCTACGACCACGCCTGGCATGTGGAGGGCCTCTACGAGTGACCGCCGGACCAATCCGAGCGGGGAGTATGGTGCCGCGCACAACCGGCGGCGCGGTGCGGGCGCGCCCCGTAGGCTGGCTGATCGTGGAGTCGACGGTTACGCGGGTCGCGTTCGAGGACGTGCTCATCGCCTATCGGGATTCCGGGGCGGAGCGGGCCGCGAGCACGGTGCCGGTGGTGCTGGTGCACGGCATGGGCGGGGATGGTCACACCTGGGACCGGTTCGCGCGGCAGTTGGCGCGGCGTGGGCGGCGGGTGATCGTTCCGGATCTGCGTGGGCACGGGCGCAGCGCGCACGCCGACTCGTACCTGTTCGCCGAATTCGGCGGCGACCTGCTGCGGCTGTGCGACCGGCTCGGTCTCGAATCGGCGGATTTCGTGGGTCATTCGCTGGGCGGCTACGCGGTGTCGTGGCTGGCCATGCGGCGTCCGGAATTGGTGCGCCGCTTGGTGATCGAGGAGCAGCCGCTACCGCTGCGCTCCGGTGACGAACAGGTGACCCTGACCCGACGGCTGCCCTCGGTGCCGGAGCTGTGGCACGCCACCACCAGCCTGCTGCGCCATCCGCGCGCCGTGCTGGCCTTCGACCGCTCCATGACCCGCACCGCCCTGGAGCAGTTCCGCAAGCCGTATCCGGAATGGTGGGAGGGTCTCGCGGATATCGCCGCGCCGACGCTGTTCCTGCGCGGCGGCCCCGGCGGCATGGTCGACCCGGACAAGGTCGAACAGCTGCGCGTCAGCATCCCCGACTGCACCGTGCACACCTTCCGCTGCGGGCACAGCATCCACCGTGACCGCTACCACGAGTTCGAGGCGGCGGTCCTGCCGTTCCTCCGGCACTGACCACGCGGGGGCGGCTCGCCGGCGGCATCGCACGGCCGCCCGGCCGCGGTCCTGACGGGTGAGGCTCAATCCGGAATCGGCGTCTGCTGGTAGCAGGCCAGCCGCCAGTCCCCGTCGACGCGGACGTAGACGCTGGTCATGATGCCCCGGAAGGCGGGCTCGGCATCCTCGCGGTACGCGATGCCGGTGTAGACCAGGATCGTGCTGTCGCCGGCGTCCACCAGGCGCGGACTCTCCAACTCGAAGGTCCGCCACGGTGGAGCGTTCTTCAGCGAGTCGATGACGCCGTCACGATCCAGCACCATGCCGTCGGCGAGCACCATCACCCCGTCCTCGGTCATGAGCGAGCCGTAGAAGTCCGCCCCGGTGCTGGTGCACAGCGCGTCCCAGCCTCGACGCTCGACCGCGAGGAGTTCGTTCAGTAATTCCTTATCGGTCATGCCTCCACCCTACGAGCGCGTCCGATTTCCGCCGGTACGACGTTGTCCGGGGCAGGACGGGTGGCCCGTTTGCGCCACGTGTCGGCGGCGTTTTCTACAGTGAGATCGTGTCCGCATCAGATCGCCCGATCCTGTTCTTCGCCGGGGAGGCGGAGTTTCGGGAATGGCTGATGGCCAATCACGCCGCCATGGACGGGGTTTGGCTGAAATTCGCGAAGCGGGGCACCGGCTACATATCACTCGACTACGCCGGTGCGCTGCGTCAGGCGCTGTGTTTCGGCTGGATCGACGGGCAGGCGCGGCGGCTCGACGACGAGTTCTATCTACAGAGCTTCACACCGCGGCGGCCGCGCAGCTCGTGGTCGCAGCGCAATGTGGGCTACGCCGAGGAATTGATCGAACAGGGACTCATGCATCCGGCCGGGCAGGCCGAGATCGACCGCGCCAAGTCCGACGGCCGCTGGGACAATGCCTACGGCCGGGAACTGCCGCAGGATTTCCTGGACGAGCTGGCGAAGCATCCGGAGGCGGCGGCGTTCTTCGAGACGCTGCCCGATCAGATCAGTGTCGAGATCGGCCAGCAGCTCGGCAGCGCGGTGCGGCCGGAGACCCGGGCGCGGCGGTTGGATCAGATGATTCGCAAACTCATCGACGGGCAGCCGTTGTGACGGCATTCGCGGGACTGCCGTGTACGACGGCGGCGTGGGAGGTGCCGCTACCCGGCAGCGCCACCCACATCACCGGCTGGCTGTGTGTCGAGCAGCCCGGGGCGTGGGGGCGCGATGTGATCGGCGACGAGGTGCTCGGCCCCGATATCACCGCCGAACTGGCCGCCCGCACCAAGGCCGCCCGGGTGCGTCCGACGCTCATCCGCAGACCGGGCCGCCACGAGTTCACCGGTGTCCGAACGGTATTGCTCGTCAGCTCGCACCCCGAGCGTCCCTGGTGCGAACGTTTCGAGATCACCGACCTGAAACAGCTGCTCGACTTCGACCCGCACCTGCTCAACGGCCCGCCCCCGGGAATCGGTGCGGCCGTCGCCGATCCGCCGGTGCTGGTCTGCGCCCACGGCAAGCGCGACCAGTGCTGCGCCCGCCTCGGCCGCCCCATCGCCGCCCGCCTCGCCGCCGAATATCCCGGCCGTGTCTGGGAGTGCTCCCACACCGGTGGCCACCGCTTCGCCCCCGCCGTGGTGCTGCTCCCCTCCGGCCTCACCTACGGCCGCCTGACCGCCGACACCGCCCTCGAAACACTCGCCGCCGCCGACCGGAACACGCTGTCCCTGACCGGCTTCCGCGGCCGCAGCGGCCATGCCCCGGTGGAGCAGGTAGCCGAGATCACGGTCCGCGAACACCTGCGGGATATCGGCGACGACACCGCCGCGGCCCTGAACGCATTCACCATCACAGCCGATTCGGCGACCTGGGGTCCCGCCGAGGCGGATAACTCGGCGGCGAGTACCGAGGTGCCCGCGTCGATCGCACCGGCTGCCGCCCGGCTCGGCGATGGGGCGGCACCCGTCGACCCCGCCACCTTCGCGGGCGCGGCGCAGGTCACCCACCGCGACGGCCGCCGCTGGCTGGTCACCGTCCACACCTGTGCCTACACACCCCGCCAAGCCAGCTGCGGAGCCGCCCCCAAACCGGTCAAAGCGCTACGCGCCACTCGGCTGCACCGGCTGGAGTGAGCCCGCGACGGGAGCCGAGGCCGCCTGTGCCGCGCTGCTATCACGCTGTGATCATTGCGCGCCGAATCGACTGGTGCCGCACCTCGCGCCGGGACGAGACAGGCGGCCCCGGCCGGTCCGGTACTGCGGATCAGGTAGACGCTGGCGGCTTGTGCATCCGGTTACCACGCCGTGGATCCGGATTCGTTGCGGGCGAGGGGGAATTGGTGGCGGCATCGTGCGGGTGCGTCCCGCCGCCGATTCCCCCTCGCGGTGCTACCAGTGGGTGCCGGGGACGAGGCGGGCGGCGCGGCGGAGGGCGGTGCCGGTGGCGCGGACGGCGGGGGGCACTTCGCGGCGGTGGCGTTTCGGGGGGAGGATTTCCAGTTGTGTTGTCTCCTCGGACTTCTCGCCTTTGGCGGCGGGGGAGTCGGGGAGGGCGCGGTAGTAGCGGTGCAGGATGCGGTCCTTGATGCGCGGGGTGATGAGGCTGCCGTATTCGGCGAGGGTGCCGAGCGGGACGTCGATGCGCTTGGGGCGGTCGGTGAGGGCGCGGACGATGGTGGCGGCGGCCCATTCGGGGGATTCCGAGGGGCCCTGGTTGCCGCTCGGGGCGATCATGGGGGTGCGCACCAGCGGCATGTGGATGGTGGTGAAAGTGATGTTGTCGGCCAGCATCTCGATCGCGGTCACCTCGGCGAACTTGTCGAGGGCGGCCTTGGAGGCCAGGTAGGCGGCGAAGCGCGGCGTGGCGACCTGCACTCCGGCGCTGGAGATGTTCACGATGTGGCCGAATTTGCGCTCGCGCATCTGCGGTAGCAGGGCCAGGGTCATGCGCACCGCGCCGAAGTAGTTGACCGCCATGGTGCGCTCGAAGTCGTGCATGCGGTCGGTGGAGCGGTGCACGGCGCGGCGGATGGAGCGCCCGGCATTGTTGACCAGCATGTCCACGTGACCGTGTGCGTCGAGGATCTGGGTCACGGCCTTCTCGACGGAGTCCTCGTCGGTGACATCGCACTGGTAGGCGTAGGCGTCGCCGCCCTCGGCCCGGATCTTCTCGACCACCACGGCCAGTTCCTCGGCGCGGCGGGCGAGCAGGAAGACCGTCGCTCCCTTCTCGGCCACGGCCGAGGCGGCGGCGCGGCCGATGCCGGAGGACGCGCCGGTGATGATGACGTGTCTGCCGGACAGGTCCCGGCGAGCGCGTCGACGGGCCCGGTAGCCGTCGCCTGTCGTTTCGCTCGTGACGCCCCCTCGCTGGCGCTCGGCGGCGTCACGAGCGAGCTCGGCTGTGTCTTCTGGTCGCTCGCTTCGCTCGCTCATGACTGCTCCTTTGCAGGTCGGATTGGCTCGAACTTACTCCAAAGTAAGTTCCAATGCCAGGGTGAGTTCCGAGGTTGGCGTGATGGGCTCGAGTTAATACAAACCGCCCGGTTGGAATGCGTGTACAGTCGCTGATTATCGAACACAAGTTCGATTTCTGGAGTGCGTGCGGAGGAGGTGTCGTGGGCTGGCACAACGGGCCGCCGACCTGGTCGGAGCTGGAACGGGTGCTCTCCGGACGCCCGAACCGAACCGTCCCCGCGGGCGACGGCGGCGACAGCCCGGCCTGGTCCCGCAAGCGCGAGCCCTACCGTGCCGCACCGCTGCACCGCCCCGACGAACCCACCGTCCCCTACGCCGAACTGCACGCCCACTCCGCCTACAGCTTCCTCGACGGAGCCAGCCAGCCGGAGGAACTGGTCGAGGAGGCCGTCCGCCTCGGCCTCGAGGCCCTCGCCCTCACCGACCACGACGGCTTCTACGGTGTCGTGCGCTTCGCCGAGGCCGCCCGCGAATGGGGTATGCCCACCGTCTTCGGTGCGGAACTCTCCCTCGGCAGCGCCGCCCGCCCCGGTGCCCACCTCGCCCCGCGCGGCGGCCGACCCGCCTCGAGCTACCCGACCGCGTCCGGTGGCAGAGCTCGGACGCGCGGACGCCCAGCCGAGTCGGCCGTGCCGAGCGATTCCGAGCCGCGCACCGGCGCACCCGATCCCGCCGGACCGCATCTGCTGATCCTGGCGCGCGGGCAGGAAGGGTACCGGCGGCTGTCCCGGGAGATGGCGGCGGCGCACATGGCGGCGGGCGAGAAGGGCATTCTGCGCTACGAACTGGACCGGCTCACCGAGGCGGCGGGCGGGCACTGGCAGGTGCTGACCGGCTGCCGGAAAGGGCATGTGCGGCAGGCGCTGCGGCGGGGCGACGCGGAAGCCGAAGCGGCACTGCGGGATCTGATGGAACGATTCGGACCGGACCGGGTGAGCGTGGAGCTCACCCACCACGGCATACCCACCGACGACGAGCGCAATGCCCGGCTGCTCGCCCTGGCCGACCGCCTCGGCCTGCCGGTGATCGCCTCCACCGGAGCGCATTTCGCCGCGCCGCCACAGCGCCGCCGGGCCATGGCGCTGGCCGCCATCCGGGCCCGGCAGAGCCTCGACGAGATGGCGGGCTGGCTCGCCCCCACCGGCGGCGCGCATCTGCGGTCGGGAGCCGAGATGGCGCGGCTGTTCGCGGCCTGCCCGCAGGCGGTGGCCGATGCCGCCGCACTGGCCCGGGAATGCGCTTTCGACCTGCGCCTGATCGCCCCGCGGCTGCCGCCCTTCGACGTGCCGGAGGGGCACGACGAGACCTCGTGGCTGCGCGAACTCACCTACCGGGGGGCCGCCCGCCGCTACGGTCCCCCCGCGCACAACCCGCAGGCGTACCGGCAGCTCGAACACGAACTCGAGGTGATCGAGCGGTTGCGGTTCCCGGGCTACTTCCTGGTGGTGCACGACATCGTCAGCTTCTGCCACGACAACGACATCCTGTGCCAGGGCAGGGGTTCCGCCGCCAACTCGGCCGTCTGCTACGCCATCGGCATCACCAATGTGGATCCGGTCGCCAATCAGCTGCTGTTCGAACGCTTCCTCGCGCCCGAGCGCGACGGCCCGCCCGATATCGACGTGGACATCGAATCGGACCGCCGCGAGGAGGCCATCCAGCACGTCTATGCCAAGTACGGGCGCGAGTACGCGGCGCAGGTGGCCAATGTCATCACCTATCGGGGTAAGTCCGCGGTGCGCGATGCCGCACGCGCACTGGGTTTCTCGTCCGGACAGCAGGACGCCTGGAGTAAGCAGGTGAGCCGCTGGACGGGTGTCGCGAAGGAGGAGCACACCGACATTCCCGACGACGTCCTCGCCCTGGCCGGTGAATTGGAGGGTTTGCCCAGGCATCTGGGCATCCATTCCGGCGGCATGGTGATCTGCGATCGCCCCATCGCCGATGTGTGCCCCACCGAATGGGCGCGCATGCCGGGACGCAGTGTGTTGCAGTGGGACAAGGACGACTGCGCCGCCGCCGGGCTGGTGAAATTCGATCTGCTCGGTCTCGGCATGCTCTCCGCCCTGCACTACATGATCGACCTGGTGCGTGAGCACAAGGGGGAGACCGTGGAGCTGCACCGGCTGGACCTCACCGAAACCGCTGTGTACGACATGCTTTCGCGCGCCGACTCGGTGGGCGTGTTCCAGGTGGAGTCGCGCGCGCAGATGGCGACCCTGCCGCGGCTGCGGCCGCGGAACTTCTACGACCTGGTGGTGGAGGTGGCACTGATCCGCCCCGGGCCCATCCAGGGCGGCTCCGTGCACCCCTACATCCGCCGTCGCAACAGGCTGGAGCCGGTCACCTACGACCATCCGGCGCTGGCGAACGCGCTGGAACGCACCCTCGGCATCCCGCTGTTCCAGGAGCAGCTCATGCAGATGGCCGTCGATGTCGCCGGATTCACCGCCGCCGAGGCCGATCAGCTGCGCCGCGCCATGGGCTCCAAGCGGTCACCGGAGAAGATGGAGCGGCTGCGGGAACGCTTCTATCGGGGTATGCGGGAACGGCACGGCATTACCGGCGAGGTGGCCGACCGCATCTACGAGAAGGTCTACGCCTTCGCGAATTTCGGTTTCCCGGAAAGTCATTCGCAGAGCTTCGCCTCACTGGTGTTCTATTCGGCGTGGTTCAAGCTGCATCATCCGGCGGCATTCTGCGCGGGCCTGCTGCGGGCGCAGCCGATGGGGTTCTACTCGCCGCAGTCGCTGGTGGCGGACGCCCGGCGGCACGGGGTGGTGGTGCACGGGCCGGATATCAATCACAGTCTCGCCGAAGCGACGCTGGAACGGCGGGGGATGGAGATCCGGCTGGGACTGGCCGCGGTGCGGCACATCGGCGACGAACTGGCCGAGCGGATCGTCGCCGCCCGCCTGTCCGACGGACCCTACCGCTCGTTCCTCGACCTCACCAACCGCGTGGAACTTACTGTCCCGCAAGCGGAATCGCTGGCCACGGCGGGTGCGCTCGGCAGCCTCGACATCACCCGCCGCCAAGCCCTGTGGGCCGCCGGGGCCGCGGCGGGGGAACGCCCCGACCGGCTCCCTGGCACCGGTGCGGCCACCGCCGCACCCGCCCTGCCCGGTATGAGCGAGCTGGAGTTGGCCGCCGCCGACGTCTGGGCCACCGGCGTCTCACCCGGCAGCTATCCCACCGAGTTCCTGCGCCCGCGACTCGATGCGCTGGGGGTGGTGCCCGCCGCCCACCTCGCCGATATTCGCGACGGCACGCGGGTGCTGGTGGGCGGCGCGGTCACGCACCGGCAGCGCCCCGCCACGGCGGGCGGCGTCACCTTCCTCAACCTGGAGGACGAGACCGGCATGGTGAACGTGGTCTGCTCCGTCGGCCTCTGGACCCGCTACCGCCGCCTCGCCCAGAGCGCGCCCGCCCTGCTGATCCGCGGACGCGTACAGAACGCCGAGGGAGCGATCACGGTGGTCGCCGACCACCTGCAACGCATGGACCTGCGCATCGAGGCGAAGTCCCGCGACTTCCGCTGAGCGCCGACGCTACTGCTCACGCCGCGATGGCCACTGGAGTCGCAGCGGACCGTTCCCCCACGTCCGTGGACGGCGTGGTGGTCGGCTCCATCACGCTGACTCCGCAACGCTGACCGTTCGATCGCCAGTCGCGCCCGCCGCCGGTGCGGCACCCGCGAGAGCCACCCGCCGGAGCGGTCCGGGTTCGGTGCGGGAGTGCTCGCGGGAGAATGGGGCGCGTCGAAGGGAGTCCCAGTGCCGACCGTGGTCCGCGCGACGATCAAACCGAACAGCAGGAAGGGGCCGCTGGTGGAAGCGCTCCCCGACGGCACCCTCCAGCTCTACGTCCGCGCCCCCGCCGTGGAGGGTAAGGCCAACAGGGCCGCCTGCGAACTCCTCGCCGCCCACTACGGCGTGCCCAAATCCGCCGTCCGCCTCACCGCGGGCGCGACCTCCCGCTTCAAACGCTTCGATATCGACGACTGACGCGTGCCCGGGCCTATCCCGCCACGACCGGAGTGCGGTCGGGGGCGATCGGGTTCAGAACGCGAGCTCTTCCCACGGAATGCGCAGCGGGAAGGGGAAGTCGAACTCGATGCCGTCGGTATCGGCCGCGGTCCACTCGCCGGCCATGAGGTAGTTGGCGGCATGCAGCAGGTGCACGCCCGCCGGGACCAGCTGGCCGGGTTCGGTTTGCAGCGCGAAGGCGCGCACCTTCTCGATGGCGCTGGCCTCGCGGGCGAGCGTCACCTCCCAGTACAGCGGAATACCGGCCCGCGCGTAGCGTGCCTTCTTCGCCTCGATATCGGATGCGGTGTTGCCGGGAGACAGCACTTCGCCGACGAGGTGGACATCGGCGGCACGGACATCCTGGTACGGGGTTTCGAGGCAGCGGTGGATCAGGAAGTCCGGTGTCACGAAGTCGGACTTTCCGCTGGTGCCGAAGAAGACGTTCGTCTCGAGGTTGACACGCCAGCACTTCCCAGGGGTGGCCGAAATGGAGGAGCGGGCGCACCGTTCGATCGAGTTCGTCAGTCGACGCGTGAACGTCTGATGCTCGGCCGGGCCACGTCGCATCCACATCACCCGCCCGTCCCACAGTTCGATCTGCTCGGCGATCTCCTCCGGTAGCCGCTCGAGCTCCTCCCACGTCATGTACTCGGGGATATCGGGCCGCTCGAGGTGGGGGACGGACATGTCCTCAGGATATTTCGGCATGTCCACGGCCTCCCGGATTCACGAGAAGCAGACGGTTTCGTCCGCGATGTCAGGTGCTGTCAGTGCCAGTAGACCGTGTGGGCGCGCGTCTGTCACTACACCGCGCCCGGGAAGCCCAGTTGCCGCCAGGCTTCGTAGACGGCGACGGCGGCGGCATTGGAGAGGTTCATGGAGCGGCGGCCCGGGAGCATGGGGATGCGCACCTGGGTGGTGACGTGCGGGTCGGCGAGGACCTCGGCGGGCAGGCCGGTGGGTTCGGGGCCGAAGAGCAGGGTGTCGTGCTCGCGGTAGGCGACGGCGGTGCTGTGCGTGGTGGCCTGGGCGGTGAAGGCGAAGACGCGTTCGGGGCGGATGGCGTCCCAGGCGGCGGCCAGATCCTTGTGCACGGTGACCGAGGCGAGGTCGTGGTAGTCCAATCCGGCCCGCCGCAGCTTGGGCTCGGATAGATCGAAGCCGAGCGGTTCGATCAGGTGTAGTCGGCATCCGGTCCCGGCGGCCAGCCGGATGGCGTTGCCGGTATTCGGCGGGATGCGGGGCTCGTAGAACACCAGATGGAACACCCCGCCAGTCAACCAGACGGGGGTCACGCCGCTGTGCCGGACCGGCGGCGCGGCCGTTGCCGGGCCATGTGGCGTTGCCGGGGCGTGTGGGGTTGCCCGATCGGTGTGGGGTTGCCGATCGGTGTGGCGTTGCTGGGTGGTGTGGGGTTGCCGACCGGTGTGGCGGTGCCGGGTGGATTCGACCGGGCCGTATCGGTGGAAACCGCCCCGCCGCTAGACTGCGGCGCGTGAGTGCCCACGCCGCCCCCGAGAGCCGCAGCAGCCGCATCGGCGCATCCATCCGCACCCATCTGCCGCTCATCCTGGTGGCCGCGGTGCTGGTGGTGGCGGTCGTCTTCCTGGCCTGGGACCGGTGGCGACGCGGTGCCGTGTTCATCGGCGGCGCGGCCCTGCTGGCCGCCGCCTTCCGCATGCTGCTGCCCACCGAACAGGTCGGCTTGCTCGCGGTGCGCGGCAAATGGTTCGACGTGATCGCCCTGGCCGCGCTGGGCTCGGCCATCATCGTGCTGGCCGCCACGGTCAACCCGCTCGGCATCACCTAGATCGGGCGGAGATCCGCGTATGACCGCCGGGCTGCCGTAGCGCGGCCGTCCGTGGTTGTCGCGTGTGGTGCGGGCGGCCGGGTGCCGCCGCTACGGTCAGTGGTTGTCGCGGGCGGCGCGGGCCAGGTCCATGGTGTCGGTAAGGAGTTTGCCGACCGCCTCGGTTTCGGTGAGGAAGCCGTCGTGGCCGTCGCGGGAGCGGACGATCTCCAGGCCCTTGCAGCCGGGGAGGAGGTCGGCGAGTTCCTGTTGGGTGCGCAGCGGGTAGAGGCGGTCGGAGTCCACGCCGCCGACGATGCAGGGCACCGGGGTGGAGCTCAGGGCGGCGGCGATACCGCCGCGGCCGCGGCCCACGTCGTGCCGGTTCATGGCCTCGGTGAGCAGGATGTAGGTGCCGGGGTCGAAGCGGGAGACGAGCTTGTCGGCCTGATATTCCAGGTAGCTCTGCACCGCGTAACGGCCACCGTCCCAAGGGTTTTCGTCACCCTGGGCGTGGTTCTCGAAACGGTGGTCGAGTTCGAATTCGGTGCGGTAGCTCAGGTGCGCGATACGGCGGGCGATGCGCATGCCGGTCATGGGCGCGCGCCCGGTGCCGTGGTAGTCGCCGCCCTGCCAGTCCGGATCGGCGGTGATGGCTGCGATCTGGGTGGTCTGGGTGCCGATCTGGTCGGCGGTGGCGCGCGGGCCGACGGCCAGCACCAGGGCGGAGCCGACGCGGTCGGGGTGGCCGATCATCCATTCCAGCACCCGCATGCCGCCCATGGAGCCGCCGACCACCGCGGCCAGCCGTTCGATCCCGAGCAGATCGAACAGTCGCACCTCGGCGGTCACCTGATCACGGATGGAGATGTCGGGAAATCGTGAGCCCCAAGGCTTCCCGTCGGGGGCCAGGGAGGCGGGTCCGGTCGAGCCCTGACAGCCGCCGAGCACATTGGTGGCGATGACACACCACTCCCGGGTGTCGATGGGCGCACCGGGTCCGACGGTGCCCTCCCACCAGCCGGGCGGTGAACCCGCCGACCCGACCACATGGGAGTCACCGGTCAGCGCATGCTCGACCAGCACCACGTTGTCCAGATTCGCCGAGAGTTCGCCCCAGCGTTGTACGGCCAGCGTCACGTCGGTGACGACCGCCCCGTTCTCGAGTTCGACGTCCCCGATGGCAATGCTGCCGAGCGTCCCGTCGGACGGTGGAAGCAGCGCCTCCACCGTCTCCCGGGACGTGCTCGATTCGATGTTCACGGTCAACGTGCCGCCGCCGTCAGTCCGGCCGTGAGGTCGGCCAGGATGTCGTCGATACCCTCGATACCCACGGCCAACCGCACCAGCCCCGGTGTGACGCCGGAGGCCAGCTGCTCTTCCGGCGTCAATTGCGAATGCGTGGTGGAGGCCGGATGGATGACGAGGGAACGCACATCCCCGATGTTAGCGACATGGCTGTGCAGCTCCAGCGCGTCCACGAACTTCTTGCCCGCATCGACGCCCCCGGCGAGCTCGAAGGACACGATCGCGCCCACACCCTTCGGTGCCAGCTGTTTGCCACGCTCGTACCAGGGGGAGGACGGCAGCCCGGCGTAGGACACCGACAGCACCTCCGGCCGCTGGGCCAGGAACTCCGCGACCGCCTGCGCGTTGGCCACGTGCCGCTCCACCCGCAGGCTCAGCGTCTCGATGCCCTGGGCGATGAGGAAGGCGTTGAACGGCGAGACGGCCGAGCCGAGGTCGCGCAGCAGCTGCACCCGCGCCTTGAGCGCGAAGGCGGGCGCACCCAGATCCGCGTACACCACGCCGTGGTAGCTCGGATCGGGGGTGGTGAAGCCCGGGAACCGCGCCGCGCCGGATTCGTCGCGCCCGGTCCAGTCGAATCCGCCGCCGTCGACGATCACGCCCGCGACCGCGGAGCCATGTCCGCCAAGGTATTTGGTGGCCGAATGCACCACGATGTCGGCCCCGTGGCGCAGCGGCTGGATCAGGTACGGCGTCGCCACGGTGTTGTCCACGATGAGCGGCACCCCGGCGGCGTGGGCGATCTCGGCGACGCCCGGGATGTCCAGCAGCGCGCTGCTGGGGTTGGCCACGGTCTCGCCGTAGAACGCCTTGGTGTTGGGTCGCACCGCCGCCCGCCACTGCTCCAGGTCGTCGGGATCGTCGACGAAGCTGACCTCGATGCCCAGCTTGGGCAGCGAGTAGCGGAAGAGGTTGTAGGTGCCGCCGTAGAGGTGCGGGCTGGCGACGATGTGATCCCCGGCGGCGGCCAGATTGAGGATGGCGAAGGTTTCGGCGGCCTGTCCGGACGCCAGCAGCAGCGCCGCGACGCCGCCCTCCAGGGCGGCGATGCGCTGCTCCACCACATCCTGGGTGGGGTTCATGATCCGGGTGTAGATATTGCCCGGCTCGGCCAGTCCGAACAGCGCGGCGGCGTGCTCGGTGTCGCGGAAGGCGTACGAGGTGGTCTGATAGATCGGCAGCGCGCGGGCCCCGGTGGTGGCGTCGGGAGCCTGTCCGGCGTGCACCTGCTTGGTCTCGAAAGACCAGTTGGCCGGTTCGATGGGCGCGGTCGAGTCACTCATGTCCTGCTCCAAGAAAGTCGCCGAATGGCGGGAAGTCTGACGTTATCGGAAGGCGAATGGGCTTCGACAACAACACATTTCGGTAGACCTCCTACAGTGCGCTTGCGCTCGGCCTTCGAGCGCCCGGTCCTCACCCGGAGCACCCCACCGCAGCTGGAGGGTTGCCGATCAGCAAGCCGGGGCTTGACGCTGATGCTCTTGACCTGATGCGAGATTCTAGCGGGCGGAGGGGTCGGAGTCCGCAGTGGGGCTGGACACACAGACGTTTCCGCAGATACGCAGGAATTCGCGATAGGCCGCGACCACGGCGTCGGCCATGCCGCGGGCGGAGGTGGCGCAGTTTCCGTCGACGGCCTGGACCTCGCTACCGACCCGCATGATGGTGTGCCAGGTGCCCAGCAGCAACCGCACCGGCAGGCTGTCGGCGGGCAGGCCCATGCGCTCGGCGAGCACCTCGCCCATCTGCTGGGTCTTGTGTTCGCCCGCGTCGAGGCTGCGGGCGCGTACCGCGGCGCTGCCGCGGATGATGTTCTGCATCTGCTGGAACCAGCGGAACGGCACGGGCTCGTCGGCCTCGATGATGCGGTCGGTGAGCGCGAGGAAGCCGTCGAGCATGGCCTGCAGCTCGTTGTCGTGCGGTGGTTGCGCCCGCAGATACTCGGCCAACGCCTGCCCCCATGCCTCGATGGGGGCGATGACGATCTCTTCCTTGCTCTCGAAGTACCGGTTCACGGTGCGCGGTGAGACGTCGGCCGCGTCGGCGATCTGTTCGACGGTGGTGGCGTCGAAGCCCTGGGCGTCGCACAGCTCGAGTGCCACATCGATGATGCGCTCGCGGGTCTGCTGCTTCTTGCGTTCGCGCAGTCCCGGGCGGCGGTGTTCCAGGAGATCGGCAGGCGTTGACGACTCGGACATTGCCTCAGTCTATCGCTATCGGACCGAATTGTGTCATTAACAGCCATCTGTCTGATTGCGACATTTTTCGCTTGACGTCATTTGTCGGTGGGTGCCAGTATGGTTCCGGTCGTTCGGAATGCCCTGAGGAGAACCACGTGACCACTGCGACAGCGACTCGCGAACCCGACGAAATATCCAGAGAGACAAGCGCTTCCAAGCGCTGGCTGGCCCTGGGCGTACTCGCCCTGGCGCAGCTCATGGTGGTGCTGGACGCCACCATCGTCACGATCTCGCTGCCCTTCGCGCAGCAGGATCTGCACATCAGCGAGGCCGACAAGCAGTGGATGCTGACGGCCTACACCCTCATCTTCGGCGGCCTGCTGCTGCTCGGCGGCCGCCTCGCCGACTACCTCGGCCGCCGCCGCATCTTCCTGATCGGACTGGTCGGCTTCGCCGCCGCCTCCGCGCTGGCCGGCCTCGCGCAGAACGCCGGGCAGCTGTTCGCCGGGCGCGGCCTACAGGGCGCGTTCGCGGCGCTGCTGGCGCCCGCGGCACTGTCCCTGGTGTCGATCACCTTCACCGAGGTGAACGAACGCGCCAAGGCGTTCGGCGTCTTCGCGGGCGTCTCGGCGGGCGGCGCGGCCATCGGGCTGATCGCGGGCGGCGCGCTCACCGAGTACGCCGACTGGCGCTGGTGCCTGTTGGTCAACACCCCCGTCGCGCTGTTGGCGCTAGTCGGGGCCTACGCCTTCGTCATCAAGGACGAGCCCGCTCCGCGCACCGGCGGATACGACCTGCCCGGCGCGGTGACCGGCACCCTCGGGCTGATCGCCATCGTCTACGGCTTCACCCGGGCGGCCGAGAACGGCTGGGGCGCGGCCTCCACCCTCGGGCTGCTGGCCGCGGGCGTGGCCCTGCTGATCGCCTTCGTGCTCATCGAACACCGGTCCGCGAATCCGCTGCTGCCGCTGCGCATCCCCGGGGAGATCAATCGGGGCGGTTCGTTCCTGGTGGCGCTGCTGATCCCGATCGCCATGTTCGCCATGTTCCTGAACCTCAGCTACTACCTGCAGATAACCCTCGGATACTCGGCGCTGAAGGCCGGTGTCGCCTTCCTGCCGTTCCCCATCGGCATCGTGGTGTCGGCGGGTGTCGCCAGCGCGGTGCTGCCGAAGCTGGGCCCGCGTCCGGTGCTGCTGGCCGGGACCGCGCTGGGCATGCTGGGACTGCTCTATCTGGCCCAGCTCGATTTCGGTGACGGTTACGCGGCGTCGGTACTGCCCGCCATGACGCTCATCGCGCTCGGTATGGGCGGTGTCTTCGTGGCCATGCAGACCACCGCGCTGCATCAGGTCGACGAGGCCGATTCCGGGGTGGCCAGCGCGCTGCTCAATGCCGCGCAACAGGTCGGCGGCTCCATCGGCACGGCGCTGCTGACCACCATCTCGGTCCAGGTCGCCGAGCGGTATGTGACCGACAATCCGACCATCGACAATGTGATGGCGCGGGCGGCGATCCACAGCTACGACGTGGCGTTCTACATCGGCGCGGGCTTCTTCCTCATCGCCCTGCCCATCATCGCCCTGATGATCCGCGACAAGCCGGAGAACCTGCTCGAGGGCGGTGAGAAGCCGGTTCACGTCGGCGTCTGATCCTCGTATCCTCGACGCTGAGGCCGGGTGTTTCCTACTTGCGAGTAGCCTCCGCTGGTCCCGCACAGCGGGGGCTACCTGCGCGGTGAGGTTCATAGCAGCAGTACGCTTGTCTTGCTTGACGCCACAGCGTACGTGGACCTGGCACCACAGGCCCCGTGCCGCGCGCCATGCGTATACGTTGTCTGTTGAACAGCTGGGGTCCGCTACAAGCGGTGCTCACCGGCCGTGCAATGGGAGCACCACCTTCCTAGGAGGACACGAAGATCCATGTCCAAGATCAAGGTTGAAGGCACCGTCGTCGAGCTCGACGGCGATGAGATGACCCGGATTATCTGGCAGTTCATCAAAGACAAGCTGATCAATCCGTATCTCGATGTGAACCTCGAGTACTACGACCTCGGCATCGAGTACCGCGACAAGACCGACGATCAGGTCACGATCGACGCGGCCAACGCCATCAAGAAGCACGGCGTCGGCGTCAAGTGCGCGACGATCACCCCCGACGAGGCCCGCGTCAAGGAGTTCGGCCTCAAGAAGATGTGGCGGTCGCCCAACGGCACCATCCGCAACATCCTCGGCGGTACCATCTTCCGCGCGCCGATCATCATCTCCAACGTCCCGCGTCTGGTTCCGGGCTGGACCAAGCCGATCATCATCGGCCGCCACGCCTTCGGCGACCAGTACCGCGCCACCGATTTCAAGGTGCACCAGGCGGGCACCGTCACCCTCACCTTCACCCCGGAGGACGGCTCCGAGCCGATCGTCCACGAGGTCGTGAAGATGCCGGAGGACGGCGGCGTCATCATGGGCATGTACAACTTCCAGGAGTCCATCCGGGACTTCGCGCGGGCCTCGCTCAACTACGGCCTGCAGCAGAACTACCCGGTGTACATGTCGACCAAGAACACCATCCTCAAGGCGTACGACGGCATGTTCAAAGACACCTTCCAGGAGGTGTACGAGACCGAGTTCAAGGAGGAGTTCGACGCGGCCGGTCTCACCTACGAGCACCGCCTCATCGACGATATGGTCGCCTCCGCGCTCAAGTGGGAGGGCGGCTACGTCTGGGCCTGCAAGAACTACGACGGCGACGTGCAGTCCGACACCGTGGCGCAGGGCTTCGGCTCGCTGGGTCTGATGACCTCCGTGCTGCTCACCCCGGACGGCAAGACCTGTGAGGCGGAGGCCGCGCACGGCACCGTCACCCGGCACTACCGCCAGCACCAGCAGGGCAAGCCCACCTCCACCAACCCGATCGCCTCGATCTTCGCGTGGACCCGCGGCCTGGCTCACCGAGGCAAGCTGGACAACACCCCCGAGGTCATCGGCTTCGCCCAGGCCCTCGAGGACGTCGTCATCAAGACCGTCGAGGACGGCCAGATGACCAAGGATCTCGCGCTGCTGGTCGGCGGGGATCAGGGCTACCTGACCACCGAGGAATTCCTCGGTGTGCTGGACGCCAACCTGGCGCGCGAACTGCGCTGATGCAATCCCGGGCGTACCCACGCCCGACCCGCTCCTCCGCGTTGCGCGGATGGGCACAGCGCTGACGCACGTGAACAGCGCGCCGCGGCGAACGATGGCGGCCGGGACCACCGTCCCGGCCGGAGCCATCGCCGCGACACATGCCGGGCACCTGCCCCCACTCACCGGTGGAGCGGGTGCCCGAACTGTTTCCGGACGCGGCTACCCGAACCGCGGCGGACATGTCAGGATGCAGGACGATGTCTGCGACACAACGCCTTTCGCGTTCCCTCGGATCCCGTCGACGGCAGCGCCGCTGGGCGGCCACACTCCTGGTCGCCCTGCTGCTCGCCGGATTCGGCTGCATCGATCCGGCTCCGGCCGCCGCCGATTCCGATGCCGGGCCGCTGGTGCTCGCGCATCGCGGTCTGGGCCAGACCTTCGATCCGGACGGGATCGAGGCCGACACCTGCACCGCCGAGCGCATCCACCCGCCCGAGCACGGATATTTGGAGAACACTGTCGCCGGCATGCGGGCCGCCTTCGACGCCGGAGCCGACCAGGTCGAATTCGACGTGCACTGGACCGCCGACGACCAGTTCGCCGTCTTCCACGACTGGGAACTGGACTGCCGCACCGACGGCACCGGCACCACCCGCGACCACACCATGGCGGAACTGCGCGGCCTCGACATCGGCTACGGCTACACCGCCGACGGCGGCAAGTCCTATCCGTTCCGAGGTAAGGGCGTCGGCCTCATGCCCACCCTGGAGGCGGTGCTGACCGCCTTCCCCACCCGGTCGCTGTTGATCCACATCAAGAGCAATGACCCGGCCGAGGGTGAGGCCCTGGCCGCCCGGTTGGCCGCCGAACCGGCCGAACGGCGCAGCGCGCTCACCGTGTACGGCGGTGACAAGCCGATCGCGGCCCTGCGGGCGGCGCTGCCCACCGTGCGGGTGATGTCCAAGCAGATCATGCTGGAGTGCCTCGGCGCATACGCGGCCGTCGGCTGGACCGGCACCGCCCCCGCCACCTGCCGCAATACCCAGCTGCACATTCCCGAGGGCTACACCCGCTTCCTGTGGGGCTGGCCCGACCGGTTCGTGGAGCGGATGGCCGCCACCGACGCCCGCGTGGTGCTGGTCGCCGGGGACGGCGGATTCTCCGAGGGATTCGACACGCCGGAATCGCTGGAGCGGATTCCGGACGGGTTCACCGGCCTGGTGTGGACGAACCGGGCGGATGTCGTCGCACCGCTGCTGCGCTGACGCACGTGAACAGCGCGCTGCGGCGAACGATGGCGGCCGACCCACCGTCCCGGCGGGAGCCATCGCCGCGACACATGCCGGTCACCTGCCCCCACCGATAGGGGAAGCGGGTGCCCGAACTGTTGCCGCGCTGTGGCGCGCAGGACCGGTGGCTTTCAGCCCCGCAACAGGTCGTCGCGGTGGTTCCCGGCTGTCGGCGATCAGCAGAACATCGGGTTCCCGCAAGGGGGACCGCTGAGGGTGTGGATCAACGCGAACGGCACCGCGAGCAGGTCACTGCTGCCCGTGCCGACAGCGCCGTCGATGGGTGCCGCGGGCGAATGGGCGTCGCCGGTGGACATCGGCTCCAGCTCCAGCGGCGTCGCCATGGCGCCGCCGGTCGTCGCGGTGAGTGCCGCGGCCACGGCCGCGGTCGCGATGCCGATCCGCACGATGTTCTTCATCGATGATACCTCCTGGTCGAGTGCGGTATGTTCCCCGTGAATGCTTGCGGTTCACGGAGTTTCGACAATGCATGGGGGGAGCAGCGCCTGCGAGACCCCAGTTATCAGGTCCGCTGCGGACTGCCCGGGTTCTCGGCGGCGGAACCCGGAGCGGATTCCGGGCGGGTTCACCCGGCGCGCGGCTGCCGTCCGAGCCCGACCGACTGGTCGATGCCGCGCGAATCCGCGTGAGTGGGATCACGCTGTCCGCGGGGCCGCGGGGGGTAGGTGGAAAGGCTTTGCGGGGCAGAGTATTTCGAGCCGGGATGATGACTCCGGCCAGGTCGTGACTGAGATCACCCGATACTCGGGTGGTGGTCGGGTTCGCGGCGGTGTTGCCATGGACTGTGACCGAACCCGGGATTGCCGCCGACACGCCCGCTACCGCGACCGAGGAGAGCACGGCCGCCGCGCAGGGTGCGCGAGCGTCCGGGGCACCAGACACCCGGGTTGCCGCGGCGGACGGTCGCGCCCGGTCCGCCTCCGGCGGAGATGAGCCCGCGGTGCCCGGCGGGAGCGGTTGGCACATCCCCGCCATGCTCGCCCTGGCGCTGGGCGGATTCGGCATCGGCACCACGGAATTCGTCACCATGGGTTTGCTGCCGGATATCGCGTGGGGCATGAAGGTGTCCGAACCCACCGCGGGGCATGCGGTCTCGGCGTACGCGCTGGGTGTGGTGGTCGGCGCTCCGGTGATCGCGGCACTGTGCGCGCGGGTGCCGCGCAAGCGCTTGCTGATGGCGCTCATGGCGGCGTTCACGCTGGGCAATGCGGCGTCGGTGCTCGCGCCGTCATTCGGGACGTTCGTGGCGGCGCGCTTCGTTTCCGGTCTGCCGCACGGGGCGTATTTCGGCGTGGCCTCCCTGGCGGCGGCCACGCTCGCACCGGTGGGGCAGCGCGCCAAGGCGGTTGCCGCGGTTATGCTGGGTTTGAGCGCCGCCAATGTTGTCGGCGTTCCCGCCGCCACCTGGATGGGCCAGCACCTCGGCTGGCGGGACGCCTACGTGGTGGTCGCCGTGATCGGCGTGGCCACCGTCGCCGCCATCGCGCGGTTCGTGCCGGAACTCACCGGCATTCGCATGACCGACCCGCGCACCGAACTCGGCGCACTCGGCAAATCCCAGGTGTTGCTGACGCTGCTGGTCGGCGCGGTCGGCTTCGGCGGCATGTTCGCCGTCTACACCTACATCACCACCACCCTCACCGACGTGGCGGGCATGCGGCTGGGCTTCGTTCCCATCGTGCTCATGCTCTTCGGCCTCGGCATGGTCGCGGGCAATATCATCGGCGGCGTCCTCACCGACCGGGGCGTCAACCGTGCTGTCTTCGCCGCCCTGCTGTCCATGGTGGTCATCCTGGCCGCTTTCATCGCGGCCGCCCACAACCCCGTCACCGCGGGCCTCGGCGCCTTCCTGGTCGGCGCCTCGGGCGCGGCCCTGGCCCCGGCCCTGCAGACCCGCCTCATGGACGTGGCCCACGAGGCCCAAACCCTGGCCGCCGCCCTGAACCACGCCGCGCTCAATATCGCCAATGCCGCCGGCGCCTGGCTGGGCGGCCTGGTGATCGCCGCCGGCCTCGGCTACACCGCCCCGGCCGCCGTCGGAGCCGGGCTGGCGACCCTGGGCGTGCTGCTGTTCGCGGTGACGGTCGCGCTGGCCCGCCGCACCGAAGCGCGGGTGAGCAGCCGCTGGTCGACCTGATCGACAGCCTGGCACGGGACGCCGCCGCGCCGGTGTGTCGTATGACGGAACTGTCGACCGATCGCGGGTGGTCGGGGCGGACCAGGTTCGAGTGGTGGGTCCGGCGTGATCATCGCAGGTCGTCGCGCCGGGCTGTTGGCGACGCGGAAGGCGGATCGCGCGGCGGTCAGTTACGTACAGATCTGCATGTAAGTGTAGAATCGTCGGAATGACCAGCTCCGCAGTCTCGAAGCCGCCGCGCCGCACGCAGGAGCAGCGCAGTAGTGAGATGCGGACGAGATTACTCGACGCCACCATCGACTGCCTCGTCGAGTACGGGTACGCGGGGACCACCACGCCGCGGGTGGCGGAGCGGGCCGGGGTGACGCGGGGTGCGCAGGTGCACCACTTCGGGTCCAAGAACGATCTGGTGGTCGCGGCGGTGAACCATCTGGCGCAGCGGCGGACCGAGGCGGCCATGCAGGAGCTCGGGAAGATCAAATCGGGGTCGGATCCCATTGCCACGGTGCTGGAATCGCTGTGGGAATTGCATCAGGGGCCGCTGTTCATCGCGGCCATGGAGCTGTGGGTGGCGGGGCGCACCGATCCGGAGCTGGCGGCCGAGGTGCGCAAGGTGGAGCCGTTCGTCAACAATGCGGTGCTCATGGCGCTGAGCCGGTACGTGCCGGACGAGGTGGAGCGCAAGGACGCCCGCGATTTCGTGTACACGGCCATGGACGCGCTGCGCGGCATCCTGGTCTCCAGCTTCGTGGACCCGGGCACCGAACGCGCGCACCGCCGCTGGCAGCGCGCCTCGGAACACCTGCGCACCGCCGCCCAGGTAGCGCTGCCGGGCATCCGGCTCACCGACTGAGCCGCGAGCGCGCCGTTCCGAATAGGGCCGGGCATTGCCGCGCCCGCCCGCACCCGGTACAGCGGCCCGGCCCCCTCCGTCTCGCGGGCGTGCCACGGCCAGGTCGGCCCCCGGCCGTTCGGGTCCGCGCCCGCTCCGGGAAGCCCGGCTCGCGGGCGAGCCCCGCATCCGGCGACGTAGCCCTGTGCGGGTCCACGTCCCGTGTCCGGACGCTGCGGCCCGGCACCCGAAGGTGCCGGGCCGCAGCCGTTTTCGAGCCGACGCCGGCAGCGAACGCAGTGCTCGGCGGACGCAGTGCTCGGCGGACTCAGTGCTCGGCGAACGCAGTGCTCGGCGGACTCAGTGCTGGCGGGGCAGCAGGTGGACGCCCGCCTTGTCCGTGGACAACGCCAGCGAGCTGATGTACTGGATCTCGCCCTCCGGCCCCGGCACCGCCGAGGCGATCATGTCGGGCCGCTCGAACTCCATGCCGGTCACCACACAGGGCAGCGTCTCGCCGGACGGGTTGCCGTGCTCGTCGAACATCGGCGCGTCGATGCCGTCGTCGGCGCGGCGCAGGTAGTACCGGCCCTTCGTGGCGATGGCCGTGACCGGCGTCGCGACGAAGGCGACCACGATGGCGACCAGCGGCGAATACGGCTTCAGCAGATCGCCGAACAGGCCGAAGAAGGTGGCGATGGACAGCACCGTCGACAGTCCGAAGCCGACCAGGCCCACCGGGTTGAAGTCGTAGAGCATGCCGCGGCGGAACTCCGGCACCTTGGGCGAGAGCTTCAGCACGTACTTGTTGATCGCGATATCCGTTGCGACGGTGACGATCCAGGCGATGCCGCAGTTGGCGTAGAAGCCGAGGATGTTGTTCAGGAAGTCGAACATGTTGGCTTCCATGAGCACCAGTGCGATGGCCAGGTTCACCACCAGGAAGACCAGGCGGCCCGGGTAGGTCTTGGTGACTCGGGTGTAGGAGTTGGTCCAGGCCAGCGAGCCCGAGTAGGCATTGGTCACGTTGATCTTGATCTGTGAGATGACCACCAGCACCACGGCGAGGGTCATGGCCAGCCAGCCCGGCACCATATCCTTGTAGATCTCCAGGAACTGGTGCACCGGCTGATTCGCGATGCCCTGCGCCGCAGGCAGATTCGCGATCAGGTAGACCGCCAGGAACAGGCCGACGACCTGCTTGAGCGCGCCGAAGACCACCCAGCCGGGTCCGGCCAGCAGCATCCAGGTCCACCAGCGGCGCGCGTTCTCCGGCGTCCGCGGCGGCATGAAGCGCAGATAGTCGATCTGCTCGGCGATCTGCGCGATGAGCGACAGGCACACGCCCGCGGCCAGCAGGGTGCCCGACAGGCTCACGCCCGCGCCGTCCTCGCCGCCGTAGGCGAAGAACGCCGACACCGAATCGGGATGGCGCACCAGCAGGAATCCGAACGGCAGCACCATCAGCAGCAACCACAGCGGAGTCGTCCACACCTGCAACTTGGCGAGGGTGTTCATGCCGTAGATGACCAGCGGGAAGATGATGAGCGTGGAGACCAGATAACCCAGCCAGAGCGGCACGCCCAGGCCCAGCTCCAGGCCTTGGGCCATGATGGAGCCCTCGAGTGCGAAGAAGATGAAGGTGAACGAGGCGAACACCACATTCGTCACGATGGAGCCGTAGTAACCGAATCCGCTACCGCGCGTGATGAGATCGAGATCGAGGTTGTAGCGCGCGGCGTAATAGGCCAGCGGAAATCCGGTGAGCATGACGACGATCGCGAAAATACCTATGCCCAGCAGCGCGTTTCCGGTGCCGTGCGCGATGCCGATATTCGCTCCGATGGCGAAGTCGGCCAGGTAGGCGATACCGCCGAGGGCGGAGACCCCGACCACCGCCGGACTCCATTTGCGATAGCTGCGCGGGGCGAATCGGAGGGTGTAGTCCTCCAAAGTCTCCTTGGCGGCGGCTATTCCATCGGAATCGGTCGCGCGGGTATCGATATCGACCACGTGCTACTCCCGTCAAAACCTCTCAGCGTGCACAGCAACCATGTGAACTTCGTACAGGGATGTGCACGGGCAATTGCCGATCCATTACGCCGCCGTTACGGCATCCTCACCGGTGGTGTGGATCACAGATGCTGGCTATCGGCTGGCGTACCGGTTACGCGTGCGCCCGCGACGAAGCGCACATACACCTCTAGCTGTATGTGCAATATCCCTACGTCTACCTGGACGTTTAGTCATCAGAATCAGAGCAATCGGGTGAGCCCTTGTCTAGTTACGTGCAGAGCTGTATGTTTGTGGCCAGTTCGATCCGAACGGATCGCGAATGTGAGGAGTTCGATGACGAACAGGGTCTACGTCGTCGGCGTCGGCATGACGAAGTTCGAGAAGCCGGGCCGCCGCAAGAACGAGGACGGCAGCGACTGGGACTACCCCGATATGGCGCGGGAGTCCGGGACCAAGGCTCTCGCGGACGCCGGAATCGACTATCGGGAAGTGCAGCAGGCCTACGTCGGCTACGTGTACGGCGAGTCCACCTCGGGCCAGCGCGCCGTCTACGAGCTCGGCATGACCGGCATCCCGGTCGTCAATGTGAACAACAACTGCTCGACCGGTTCGACCGCGCTCTACCTTGCGGCGCAGGCCATTCGGGGCGGGCTCGCGGACTGCACCCTCGCTCTGGGCTTCGAGCGCATGAAGCCGGGTTCGCTGGAGTCCACCTGGGACGATCGCGAACAGCCCATGGGCAAGCACATTCTCGCCCTCGCCGAGATCTCCGAGGTGCTGTTCCCGGTGGCGCCGTGGATGTTCGGCGCGGCCGGGCGTGAGCACATGAAGCAGTACGGCACCACCGCCGAACACTTCGCCAAGATCGGCTACAAGAACCACAAGCACTCGGTCAACAACCCGTATTCGCAGTTCCAGGACGAGTATTCGCTCGACGACATCCTGGGCGCGCGCATGATCTACGACCCGCTCACCAAACTCCAGTGCTCGCCCACCTCCGACGGCTCCGGCGCGGTCATCCTGGCCAGCGAGGCGTTCGTGGACAAGCACGGCCTCGCCGGACAGGCGGTGGAGATCGTCGGCCAGGCCATGACCACCGACTTCGCCTCCACCTTCGACGGCACCGCCAAGAACCTCATCGGCTACGACATGAATGTCCAGGCCGCGCGCAGCGTGTACGACCAGGCCGGGCTGGGCCCGGAGGACTTCCAGGTCATCGAACTGCACGACTGCTTCTCCGCCAATGAACTGCTGCTGTACGAGGCCCTGGGCCTGTGCGGCGAGGGCGAAGCCGGGAAGCTCATCGACGCGAATCAGACCACCTACGGCGGCACGTGGGTGGTGAACCCCTCCGGCGGGCTCATCTCCAAGGGGCATCCGCTGGGCGCGACCGGTCTGGCGCAGTGCTCGGAACTGACCTGGCAGCTGCGCGGTCGGGCCGACAAGCGCCAGGTGGACAACGTGACCGCCGCACTCCAGCACAACATCGGGCTCGGCGGCGCGGCCGTCGTCACCGCCTACCAGCGCGCCGAGCGCTGAGGCAGCCGACCTTCCCATCCCAACCGACCGCCGCGTCCGGCAGCGCCGGGTCCGCGGCACAGCACAGGAGTTTCCCCATGGGCCACATCGAAGCCAGCAAAACCCTCAACGCCACCCCCGAAGCCCTGTGGGCGGTCGTCTCCGACCCGCAGACCTGGGACAAGTGGTTCTCCATCCACGAGCGCTGGATGGAGGAGCCGCCCGCCACCCTGGCCCCCGGCGCCAAGCTGGTCGCCAAGATCGTCATGCTCGGTATGGCGAACAAGATCGAGTGGGTGGTGGAGAGCGTCGACTCGCCCAACCAGATGGTGCTCAGCGGCACCGGCATGGCCGGGGTGAAGGTGCGGTTCACCTTCGACATCACCGCCGAAGGCGAGGGCACCAAGTTCGCCGTCTCCGGCGACTTCGAGGGCGCGCTCATCAAGGGCGCGCTCGGCAAGGCGGTCGAGAAGGACGGCCTGACCCAGCTGGACAAGACCCTCGCGCAGCTCGACAGCCTCGCCACGGCGGCCTGAGATGACAAGCACCGCAGTCGAATTCGACCCCAAGGGGCTCGACGTCTGGAGCGACGAGGAGCCCTTCGAGGTCACGCGGGAGCGGATCGCCGAATACGCTGCCGCCACCAACGATCCCATCGAAGCGCATCTGAAGGGCGATATCGCACCGCCGATCTTCGGGATCGTGCCGGTCTTCGACGCCATGATGGTGCCGATCATCGACGTGGTGCCGATGGACGTCTTCGGGCGGGTCGTGCACGGGGAGCAGGACTTCCACTTCCACCGGCCGATCCGTCCCGGCGACAGGTTGCGGTCGCGGGCCAAGGTCATCGGCTACGAGGGCCGCGACAACGGCTCCACCATCACCGTGCTCATCGAATGCCGCGCCGAGGACGGGGAACTGGTCAACGAGCAGTATCTGACCGCGTTCTTCCGCAATCTCGACGCCGGGCCGCGCGTGGGCGACACCGCTCCGGCGCACAAGTTCGATCCGGCGCTGGCGGAACGGGATCCGCTGGCGACGGTGTCCGCGCACGTGGACGCCGACCAGACCTACCGCTACTCACCGGCCTCCGGTGATCCGGTGCCGATCCACCTGGACGAGCAGGTGGCCAAGGACGCCGGACTGCCCGGCATCATCGCGCACGGCCTGTGCACCATGGCCATGTCGTCCTGGGGCGTGCTCACCGCGGTGGCGGACTCCGATGTGCACCGGCTGCGGCGGTTCGCGGTGCGCTTCTCGAAGATGGTCTTCCCCAACGACGACCTGGAGACCCGGATCTGGCGGACCGGCAGCGCGGACGGGCGCACCACCTATGCCTTCGTGACCGCACGCGGTGACGATCTGGTGCTGACCGACGGCGTGGCCGTCATCGCCGACTGAAAACCGCCCAGCCACAGACATTTCGAAGGAGAGTTTCCATGGGTGCACTCGAGGGCCGGGTGGCCGTCATCACCGGCGCCGGTCGCGGCATCGGCCGGGAGCACGCGCTGCTGTTCGCGCGTGAGGGCGCGGCCGTCGTCGTGAACGACCTGGGCGGCAGCAATGCCGGTGAGGGCTCCGACGCCGGCCCGGCGCAGGAGGTCGTGAACGAGATCGTCGCCGCAGGGGGGCGAGCGGTAGCGAACACCGACAACATCGCCGACTGGCAGGGCTCGAGAAGCCTGGTGGACCAGGCCGTGTCCGAGTTCGGCCGCCTCGATGTGGTGGTGAACAACGCGGGCATCCTGCGCGACGGCTTCATCGCGGGCATGGACGAAGCGCAGTGGGACGCGGTCATCGCCGTGCACCTCAAGGGGCACGCGGCGGTACTGCGGCACGCCGCCGCGTACTGGAAGGACCAGTCCAAGGCGGGCAACCAGCCCAATGCCGCGGTCGTCAACACCGCCTCGGCGTCGGGCACCACCGTCCCGAACGCCGGTCAGGCGAATTACGGTGCGGCCAAGGCGGGTATCGCCGCGCTCACCCTGGTGGCCGCCGATGAGCTGGCCCGCTACGGCGTGCGCGTGAACGCCATCGCCCCGATCGCCCGCACCCGCCTCACCCTGGCCACGCCGGGCATGGGCGCGATGATGGCGGCCGAGGCGGATGCGGTGGAGGAGGGGGGATTCGACGCCTTCAGTCCCGCCAACATCTCCCCGCTGGTGGCCTACCTGGCCACCGAGAAGTGCCCGATCACCGGCAAGGTGTTCGCGGTGCAGGGCGGCGCCATCTCCGAACTGGCGGGCTGGCACGACGTGAAGACCATCGAGACCGAAGGTCCGTGGACCCTCGACGATATCGCCAACCGCCTACCCTGACCTCTATTGACCCCACAGATCTTCGAAAGATCGAGGAGAACAACGATGTTCGAGTGGTCCGAGACCGACGAGATGATCCGCGGCGCGGTCCGCGCGTTCATCGACAAGGAGGTCCGCCCCAACCTGGACGCCCTGGACAGCGGCGAGATGTCCCCCTACCCGGTCATCCGAAAGCTGTTCAGCGAGTTCGGCATCGACGTCATGACCGGTGAGATGGTCGCCAAGATGCTGGCCAAGCAGCGGGCGAAGGAGGAGGCGCTGGCCGCGGGGGAGCCGCTGCCGGAGAGGCCGAAGCAGGACTCCGGCGGTGGTAGCCCGTTCAGCGGTCAGGAATCGCTGATGGCCGTGCTCATCGGCGAACTGTCCGGTGTCTGCATGGGTTTGGTGAGCGCCATGGGCGTGTCCATCGGTCTCGGGGCCACCACCATCATGTCGCGCGGCACGCTCGCCCAGAAGGAGCGGTGGCTGCCCGATATCGTGACCATGAAGAAGGTCGCGGCCTGGGCGATCACCGAACCGGATTCGGGTTCCGATGCGTTCGGCGGGATGAAGACCTACGTCAAGCGCGACGGCGAGGATTACATCCTCAACGGGCAGAAGACCTTCATCACCAATGGTCCGTACGCCGACGTGGTGGTGGTCTACGCCAAGCTCGACGAGGGCGACGGCGCGGAAAAGCGGGATCGCAAGGTGCTGACCTTCGTGCTGGACAAGGGCATGGAGGGCTTCACCCAGGGCAAGCCGTTCAAGAAGATGGGCCTGCACTCCTCACCGACCGGTGAACTCTTCTTCGACAATGTGCGGCTCACCAAGGATCGTCTGCTCGGGGAGACCGAGGAGCACAAGGGCGGCGACGGACGCGACAGCGCCCGTTCGAGTTTCACCGCCGAGCGGGTCGGCGTGGCCTTCATGGCGCTGGGCATCATCAACGAATGTCACCGCCTCTGTATCGATTACGCCAAGAACCGCAAGCTGTGGGGCCAGGAGATCGGCCGCTTCCAGCTGGTGCAACTCAAGCTGGCCAAGATGGAGGTGGCGCGAATCAATGTGCAGAACATGGTGTTCAGCGCGCTGGAGCGGGGCCGGGCCGGAAAGCAGCCCACCCTGGCGGAAGCCTCGGCCATGAAGCTGTACGCCTCGGAGGCCGCCACCGAGGTGGCCATGGAGGCGGTGCAGTTGTTCGGCGGCAACGGCTACGTGACCGAGTACCGGGTGGAACAGCTGGCCCGCGACGCCAAGTCGCTCATGATCTACGCCGGTAGCAACGAGATCCAGGTGACCCACGTGGCCAAGGGGCTGCTCGCGCAGTAGCGGTCACGCCCGGAGCCGCCCGCGCACGGCGGGCGGCTCCGGTGCTCGCGGGTACCCGGCGATTCGCCCGAATCCGTGCGGGATTGCGGTGGGGCGATGAATCATCGAAATAGTGACCCGGCCGGTGTTCCGGCCGATGCCGACTTGGAGGCGAGATGAGTACGGCGGCGACAATCGCGGGCAAGGTCGTGGTGATCACGGGAGGGGCGCGCGGCATCGGTTTCGCGACCGCGCGCGCCCTGCGGGATCTCGGGGCGCTGGTGGCCATCGGCGATGTGGACGAGGCCAAGGTCAAGGAGGCGGGCGCGGATCTGGGGCTGGAGGTCTACGGGAAGCTCGACGTCACCGATCCCGACAGCTTCGCGGCCTTCCTGGACGAGGTCGAGCGGCGGTTGGGGCCGCTCGACGTACTGGTCAACAATGCCGGGATCATGCCCGCGGGCCGCTTCGCCGACGAACCCGACCGGGTCACCCGGCGCATCCTCGACATCAATGTGTACGGCGTGGTGCTGGGCAGCAAGCTGGCCGCGCAGCGCATGCTGCCGCGCGGACGCGGCCACATCATCAATATCGCCTCGTTGGCGGGCGAAGCGCCGACCCCGGGGCTGGCCACCTACTGCGCCAGCAAGGCCGCGGTGCTCCAGCTCACCGAGGCGCTGCGGCTCGAGCACCGCGACTCCGGCGTGCATTTCTCCGCCGTCGCCCCGACCTTCACCAATACCGAACTCATCGCCGGTACCGAGGGAGCCAAGGGGCTGCGCAACGCCGAGCCGAAGGACATCGCCGACGCGGTCGCCGGACTCATCGCCAAGCCACGCCACCGCGTGTCGGTGACCCGCGTCGCGGGTGCGCTCGTCCACCTCCAGTACTTCCTGCCGCGGGTGGCCAACGAATTCCTGGCGCGCTCGTTCGGGCTCGATCACGTGTTCACCGACGAGGTCGACCAGGACGCGCGGCGCGCCTACGAACAGCGCGCCCGCGGCGAGAACTGAACCGGGCGACCGTCGCCCACGCGGCGGCTCGCGGTACGGCCGGGATCCCGGCCGTGGGCGGCGACCGTCCCGGCGGTGATTCCACCGTGCGCAGGCGGGCGCGGACCGCCGGGGCGGCCGATCACCTCGGTCGTGCTCACACCGCCCGCGGGCGGGTGCGGCTCGACGATCCGGATCACCGAACGAATTCGATCAGCTCACACCGCGCGCAGGCGGGTGCGGCTGGCGTAGACGTGCTCGGCGATGAGGGTCGCGATCCGGTCCGGGGCCTCCAGCATGGGGACGTGTCCGACGCCGTGGATCATGATGCGGTCCGCGGTGTCGGGCAGTTCCTTCAGGAAGCGGCGGGCGTAGACCCGGTTCGGAATGATGTGGTCGTGCTCGCACATCAGCAGCCGCACCGGGGTGGGCAGATCGCCCAGATGCTCGAGGCAGGGTGCGCGCAGGCCGCTGACCAGCATGGGGATCATGGCCTTGCAGTTCAGGGCCGAGGTGATGGCCGCCTCCACGCCGCGCCGGTGCGCGGCCGAGAAGTTCTTGGTGAGCAGGGCCGCGACGAGCTGGCGGATCGGCGCGCTGAACGCGACCGCCTCGGGCAGACGCTTGCCGATCTCCACCACCGGTACCAGCGACAGGAATTTCATGCCCACCCGGATCTGCAGGCTGGACGGGGTTTGCCAGCCGCCCGCCGGGGCGATGGCGGTGAGCGTGCGCGCCCGGCCGCGGCGGGCCAACTCGAAGCCCACCCAGCCGCCCAGCGAATTCCCGGCTATATGGCAGGAGCGCCAGCCCATCTCGTCGAGTTGATCCTCGATGCGATCGGCGAGGGCGCTGACGTCCAGGTACCAGCCCTCGAAATCCGGTCCGCCCCAATGCCCGGTGAAGGCGGGGGCGAAGACCTCGCAGTGGTTGGCCATCCGCTGCGCCACCTGTTCCCAGCAGTGCGGGGAGAGCATGAAGCCGTGCAGCAGGAGCAGCGGTTCGCCGGAACCCATGTGGAGGGCTCTCATCGGCGCGAGCGGGGTGGTGGGCGCGGTGGTGCCTGACGTCATCGTCATCACCCCTTCCTGGACCTCGATGTCCACGAGAAGAGTGGGATAGCCGCATTGTACGGTCGTACCGTGCCCACCATCATCTCTACGATCAACGTCAACGGGATCCGCGCGGCCACCGGCAAGACCGGGAAGGGGATGCTCGAGTGGCTGGACGTCACCGAGGCCGACGTCATCTGCCTGCAGGAGACGCGGGCAACCGAGGAGCAGACGCGTAAGGCGCTGGCTCCGGCCCTGGATGCCGGATGGTTCCTGAGCCACGCCGAACCGGGCGTGAAGGGACGGGCGGGCGTGGGTGTGCTGTCGCGGCGCGAGCCCCGCGCGGTGCGCGTCGGCATCGGCCACGACGACAACGGAACCTGGGTTCCCAGTACCGAATTCGGTGCCACCGGCCGCTATATCGAGGTCGACTTCGATGAGCTGACCGTGGCGAGCGTGTACGTCCACACCGGCGAGGCGGATACGCCCATGCAGGACGAGAAGTACCGCTTCCTGGACGCGGTGGGCGCGCGCATGCTGGCGCACACCGGCGATTTCGTCATCTGCGGTGACTGGAATATCGGCCACACCGAACTCGACATCAAGAACTGGAAGGGCAACGTCAAGAACGCCGGATTCCTGCCGGGGGAGCGGGCCTGGGTGTCGAGCATGCTGGCCGCCGGATACGTGGACGTGGTGCGCGAACTGCATCCGGGCGAGCCCGGACCCTACAGTTGGTGGTCCTACCGCGGCCGCGCCTACGACAATGACGCTGGCTGGCGCATCGACTATCACCTGGCTCGTGGCGAGATCGCCGTGCGCGCCAAGCAGGCCGTGGTGGAGAAGGCTCCGACCTATGCGCTGCGCTGGTCCGACCACGCTCCCGTCACGGTGCAGTACCGGTGACGGTGTCGCCGCGGCTGCGCGCCTGGCTGTTGCTGGGCGTCGCCCTGGTGGCGCTGGCGGTGGCGGTGCTCGGCTCGCGTGGCGGCGACTCCGGCCGAGAGGCGGCCTCGCCCAGCGGAAATCGCCCAGCGGCCACCTCGACCACCGCGGCCGATCGGGACGCCGGGATAGCGAGCACCGCGCCGAAACCCGGCCCCGCCAACGGAAATCGCGGAACCCCGACGACGGCGGCCGCGCTCAGCCGGGTCCCGGGCGTCCCCGACCGCGCCTACCGCACCCTCGTCGAGATCGACGCGGGCCGCTGGCCGGACTCCGCCGACGCTCCCGGAACCCACGGCGGCGACCGGTATTTCAACCGCTCCCGAGCCCTGCCGAGCAAGGACGCCGCGGGCAATCCGATCACCTACCGCGAATGGGACGTGAACCCCAAGCAGCGGGGCCGGGGCCGCGACGCCGAACGCATCGTCACCGGCAGCGACGGCTCCGCCTACTACACCGGCGACCACTACGACACCTTCACGAGGATGCGCTGATGCCCCGGCCGATCTCGCTGTCCCAGTTCCTGTCCGCCGACGCTGTCCGCACGGAATCGGCCGCCCCGCACCCGAAATCCGGGGTCACCGACGCTGTCCCGGACACGGGCCGGACGGAATCGGCCGGTGATACGCCCGGGGCGTCGAGCGCGGCCGGATCAGGCCCGGATGCGGCCGCATCGGCTGTGGCAGGGGCCGAGCGAGCCGAAACGGCCGAGGGAACGGGCGCGGTCGAGCGGAACCGGGCGGGGCGGACGGATGCACGCGCCCAGGATCCGCGGGAGCGACGTGGCGTGGGAGGGAACGGGGCTGATGAGTCGGGCGTGCCGGGTCCGGCCGCTCCCGTGCGGCCGACCGACCGGACCGACCCGGTAGCACCCACGCCCGTGCTCGGCGCACTCGACGTGAGCGCCCCCGAGTTCGGCGGTGTCCGCTACGCGGTGCCGGACGGCTATGTGGTGCGCGAGGTGCGTGGGCGCAGTATGCGCACGGTGGCGGGTGTGCTCGACGAGTTCGCCGCCGCCTTGCAGTTCCCGTACTACTTCGGCGGCAATCGCGACGCCTTCGACGACAGCCTGCGCGACCTGGACGACCGCCTCGGCCCCGCGCGGGGCTATGTGATCGCCGTGCGCGACGCGGACCAACTGCTCGCCGACGCACCCGAGCAGCGGTCCTGGTTCGACTCGGCCATGACCGACGCGGCGGACTACTGGGCGCGGCGCGGGGTGGTCTTCCGTGTGGTGTTGCAGGGTGCCGTGCCGCCCGCCTCCGCGACGGCGTCGCTGGTATTCGATACGCGGGAAGCCGACTGACTCCGGCGAACCGGGCAGCTTTGCCGCCGACCGGGTCGGTGGTGACCCCGTCCGTTGCCCGGTCACCGTCACCTCCGCGCGGATCCGATCGGCGTGCAGGAAAGCCGTGGCGTGCGATCGATCAATCGATGGTGGTCAAAACCGTGGTCCTGGGGGCGCGCAACACCTTGGTCGCCTCGTGCATCCCGGACTGGGCGGCGTCCTCCATATGCGCGTCGAAGGCAGCCGTGCTCTCTCACACCTGCACCGCGTAGATCGCGCCGGCGTCGTCGAGATTCGCGTACTCGAGAGCCGCACCGAGGTTCAGCGCAGCCGCTGCGCCAGGTCCTCGGCCAGCAGCACGAACACGTCGGTGGTCTGGTCGATGAGTTCGTCGCGGGTCATGGCGAGGTCGCCTTCGACCCAGCTGGCCAGGATCTGCACCAGGCCGCCGACCAGGTAGGTGGCGCGGAAGGCGATGGCCGGGTCGGGGTCGGCCTCGGTGAGGCCGTAGAAGTCGATGCCCTCGGCGGCGACCAGGTTCGCGAAGGTGCGGATGGTGTGCAGGGTGCGGGAGCGCAGTTCCGGGGTGGCCGCGCTGACCAGCAGCGCCACCCGGGTCTTGCGCGGGTCGTCGGCGAGGACGCCGATTCCGGCGGATACGGCGGTGTGCGCCTTGCCGTGGGTGTCGTCGGGGGCGGTGAGCAACGCGCGCAGTACCGTCGCCGCCAACTCCTCGGCGATGCCGTCGAACAGCGCGGTGAGTACGGCGTCGCGGCTGTCGAACTGTTCGTAGTAGTAGCGCTCGTTGAGTCCGGCGCGGGCGCAGAGTCCGGCGACGGTGAGCCGTTCCAGACCCTCGCTGCCGAGGATGTCCAGGGCGGCGGCGAGCAGGGCCGCCCGGCGTCCCGCGCGTCGTTGTTCCGCGGAGACGCCACCGTAGGTTCGCTGCCCGGTCACGAGTCGATTCTGGCATGGTCGCGTTTTTGGCAGGGGTCCTTGCCAGAATCGTAATTCTGGGGGATGCTCTTGCCAGATGGACGTGCGTCCCCCTGACTGGAGGCAACGATGCCCGCACGCGAGCCCGGATACTTCTCCGACGATTCGATGATTCGCCGCGTCATGCGCAAGCGGGCGGTGGGACTCACCTACGGCCAGCGAGCGCTGGTGATCGGCGCGGTCAATCCGCTGCTGTACGTCGGCACCGCCGAGAACACCCAGCACCGGACCACCCCCTACACCCGGCTCGCCCTGACCGGCCGCCTGTTCGAGGCCGTCTTCCTGGGCAGCAAGGCCGAGGCCGACCGGGCCCTGGCCTTCACCCGCAAACGGCACGCCCCGGTGAGCGGCGCACTGCCGGAGGCCGCGGGGGACAAGCATCCGGCCGGGTCCCGCTACTCCGCCCGCGACCCGCACCTGATGTACATGACCATGGCGTTCACCTTCGACTCCGCCGAGGTCATGCACGACCTGCTGGTCCGCCGCCTGACCGACACCGAGCGCGAGGGCCTCTACCAGGACTATGTGCGCTGGGGTGAACTGTTCGGCATGCCGCGTTCGGCCGCCCCCGCCAGCTACCGCGAGTTCCGCCGCTCCTTCGACGCCTACCTGGCCTCCGACGAGCTGTACCTCACCGACGAGGCCGAACTGGTCGGCTCCTATCTCATGGGGCAGCGGGTCGCCTACCCGCTGCCGCTGCCGTTCCAGTCCGCCGCGTCGGGATTCTCGCTGCTCGTGCAGGGCAGCCTGCCGCCCCGCATCCGGGAGATGTACGGGGTGAGGTGGGGCCTGCCCGAGGAGGTCGCCTTCCGCGGCCTGACCCGGGCCGTTCGCACCGCCCATATCGCCCCGCCGCTGGTGCCCGCCCCGCTGCGCGGCCCCCTCTCCGGCCCCAGCCACCCGCTCTATCGCCTGCTCACCCGCCGGGAACAGCAGCTGGTGAACTCCGGTCGGCCCAGCATGCCGGGGGTGGATCCGCGTCCGCTGGCGGCGCGGCTCGGCGCCTGACGGGCGGTGCGGGCGGCCCCGTGCGGCCGGGCGGGGTGGCCCGAAATCCCGCTGGACGCGGCATGGGAAGATCGGGGCATGTCCAGTCCTGCACCCACCCCCGATCGCAAGCAGCGGGTCCTGTCCGGGATCCAGCCGACCAGCGGGTCCTTCCACCTCGGCAACTACCTTGGCGCGGTGCAGTATTGGGTGGGCATGCAGGAGGACTACGACGCCTTCTACTTCATCCCGGATATGCACGCCATCACGGTGACGCAGGATCCCAAGCAACTGCGCGAGCGCACCAAGATCTCGGCTGCCCAGCTGCTCGCCGTCGGCGTCGACCCCAAGAAGTCGACGCTGTTCGTGCAGTCGCACGTGCCCGAGCACGCCGAACTGACCTGGGTGCTGAACTGCATCACCGGTTTCGGCGAGGCCAGCCGGATGACCCAGTTCAAGGACAAGTCGGCCAAGCAGGGCGCGGACAACGCGACCGTGGGCCTGTTCACCTATCCGGTGCTCATGGCCGCCGACATCCTGCTCTACCGCGCGCATCAGGTGCCGGTCGGCGAGGATCAGCGCCAGCACCTGGAACTCACCCGAAATCTGGCGCAGCGCTTCAACACTCGGTTCAAGAAGACCTTCGTGGTGCCCGAGGCGCATATCGTGTCCGGCACCGCCAAGATCTACGACCTGCAGGATCCGACCTCGAAGATGAGCAAGTCGGCCGCCAGCGATTCCGGGCTGATCAACCTGCTCGACGATCCCAAGGTCTCGGCCAAGAAGATCCGCTCGGCCGTCACCGACACCGAACGCGAGATCCGCTACGACCCCGAGCACAAGCCCGGCGTCTCGAACCTGCTGGCCATTCTCAGCGCGCTCACCGAGACCCCGATCGTCACCCTCGAGCAGGATTACGCGGGTAAGGGCTACGGCGATCTCAAGGCCGATACCGCCGACGCGCTGATCGAATTTGTCACTCCCTTCCAGGCGAAGGTGGGAGAGTATATGGCTGACCAGGGCGAACTCGACCGCATTCTCGCCGCGGGCGCGGAGCGGGCGCGTGAGGTCGCCGGCAAGACCCTCGCGCAGGTGTACGACCGGGTCGGCTTCCTGGCTCGGCCGAGCTGATTCGGCCGGGTCGGCGCAGCGCCGATATCCGCCGCACCCGCGCGGGGCCGTGGCGGAGGTGAATGGTGCTCGACAAGGTCAAAGCGCGAATCGAGGGGTGGATCCAGGCCCGCCCGTGGCTGGACCATATGGTGCGCGCGGGCGGCCGATATCAGCGGCAGCGCGGCGACTATTACGCGGCGGGCATTACGTATTTCACTGTGCTGTCGCTGTTTCCGCTGCTCATGGTGGGTTTCGCGGTGGCGGGCTTCGTACTGGCCAACAATCCCGAGCTGCTCACCGACATACAGGAGAAGATCGTCGAGAACATTCCGGGCTCGGCGGGCGAGCAGCTCAACGACCTCATCGACCAGGCCGTCGAATCCCGCGCCGGGGTCGGCATCATCGGTTTGGCGGCGGGCCTCTACTCCGGGCTGGGGTGGGTGGCGAATCTGCGCGCGGCGCTCACCGAGCAGTGGGAGCAGAAGGCCGAGGAGCGGAACTGGTTCGTGACCAAGGGGTCCGACCTGCTCGCTCTCGTCGGTCTCGGACTCGCCTCGGTGGTGTCGCTGGGCCTGTCGGTGCTGGCGGGCAGCGGACTCGCGGGGGAACTGCTCGAAACTGTGGGGCTCGACCATGTTCCGGGCGCGACCGCCGTGCTGACCGCACTGTCGCTGCTGCTGGCGGTACTGGCCACCTGGGCGCTGTTCGTCTGGATCATCGCCCGCATGCCCAGGCATGCGGTGACCCTGCGTAGTGCGGCCCGCGCGGCCCTCATGGCGGCCATCGCCTTCGAAATCTTCAAGCAGCTGGCCACATTCGTTCTCAAGCGGGTGGCGACCAGTCCGGCCGGGGTCGCCTTCGGTCCGATCCTCGGCCTGATGGTGTTCAGCTACATCACCGCGCGCATCATCCTGTTCGCCACCGCGTGGGCGGCCACCGCCTCGGAAAACGACGTCCCGGCGGATATCCCGGCGCCGGGACCGGCGGTCATCGAACCGCGGGTGAGCGGTCCGGGGCTCACCGCCGGGGCGGGGGCGGCCCTGTTCGGCGCGGGAGCCCTTGCCGCCGGGCTGCTGTCGACGCTGCGCCGCCGACGATGAAGCTCCCCGCCCCGATCGATCGGTACCCGGTGGCGGGCGGTTTCAGTAGCGACGGCGGCTGATGCGGCGCGCCCCGGCCAGTAGCACGAGCACCAGGATGGTGCCGCCGACCATGAGGGTGACCCGCAGATTGTCGTGATCTCGGCCGCGTGGCGACAGCGCCCCGGCGTCGTCCAGTGGTGGACTCGCCACGGCCACAGCGGAATCGGTGCTCTCGGTACGTTCGGACCCGACATCCGCCAGTGATCCGATGGTCGCCCCGTCCGGCAGGGCGAAACCGTAGTCCAGCAGCCGGGCCGCCTGTTCCCACGGCCGCAGTGGACGCACCTCGGCCTGCAACAGGGTCACCACCAGTCGGCGGCCGCCCCGTTCGGCGGCGGCCACGAACGTCTGCCGGGCATCGTCGGTGAAACCGGTCTTGCCGCCCAGCGCGCCCTCGTAGTTGAAGAGCAGGTGGTTGTCGTTTCCGATGGCGAAGCCGGGATGGTCCTCGTCGCCGGGCACCAGCGGATTCGCCGGAAAGCCCGGAAAGTCCACCTGTTCGGTGCGAATCAGTTCGGCGAACAGCGGGATCTCCATGGCATCGCGGAACAGCACCGCCAGGTCGTAGGCCGAGGTGCTCATGCCCGGACCGTCCAGACCCGACGGGGTGGCGGCGCGAGTGTCCAGGGCGCGCAGCTGTTTCGCTCGCGCGTTCATCTTCGCCACCGCGGCCTCGTCGCCGCCGAGTTGCGCGGCGATGGCGTGCGCGGCGTCATTGCCCGAGGCCATGATGAGCGCCTGGAACAGTTGCCGATTGGTGTAGCGGCCACCCGGCCCGATGCCGACCCGGGTGCCCTCCACATTCGCGTCCTCCTGGGTGCCGATCACCACCCGGTCGAGATCGAGGGTGCGCAGCGCCACGGCGGCCAGCAGCACCTTGATGGTGGAAGCGGGCCGGTAGCGGCCGTGCGGATCCTTGGCGGCGAGCACCGCGCCGGTATCGAGGTCCGATACCACCCACGCGGTGGCGGAGATGTCCTCCGGCACCGTCGGAGCGCCCTCGGGCAGCACCAGGCCGCAGCCGCCGAGCTGGTCGCCACCAACGGGTTTCGCCGGAATCGGCAGCGGGGTGGGCGTGGGCTGGCCGGGGGCGGGCACCTCCGAGGTGTCGACCGGTGGTGGTGGCTGCGTCTTGTTCGGGCAGGCGTCGGTATTGGGGGTGGTGAACGGTGCCGTGGTGGTCGGATCGGCGGCGGGCGGTTGCGCGGTGGCGGGACCGATCGCCGACAAGGCGATGAGGACGACTGCGAGCAGTGGTGTGCGCAGCGCCGCGAACCGGCCGGTCCGAATGCCCCGGCATCCGCCCGCGAGGTGCCGGGCGGGTTCGGTGGCGTAGTCGTGGGGTGCTGGCCCGCGGCGAATACTCATCGTGGATGAGCTTAACGGTGGCCGATCCGCGGTCCACCGCATGTGCCGGGAACCGTCGTCCCATGTCCGGCCGGACGGTGTGCGGGCCCGGTGCCGACCGTACGGACGGGAGCTGCCGCGATGCGGTCGCGTGCACCGTATTCCGGCGCGTCGCCGACCGCGCGGAGGCCGACGACGCTCGAAGATCTCCCCCCGGAGTGGTCGCCGAATCCGGGTGACGAGCCCGTGAATCGGCGCAGCGGCGGTAACCGCTTGGGGGAGAGTGCTATTCGGTGCTCTTGTGCACGGGGCAGCCGTGCGCGAGCGGGCCGAGCAGCTTGTTGTTGTCGTAGAAGTGCTCGAGTTCGAGAATGCGCAGATCCTCGCTGACCTTGGCGATGGTGATGCCGGTCATCTCGATGAGCTCACCGGTGGGCTCGTGGCCCTGGTACGCACCGGTGTAGCGGCCCCAGTGCCGCCACTTGAAGGTGACGGTGGGTGGGCCCGCCAGTACCTCGAGCACCTCCCAGAAGAATCCGCCCGGGAAGGCGGTGTGGAAGATGTGGTGCGAGGATTCGAAGTCCTCGTTCGCCGGGTAGTAGGGGTTGTCGCCGATCAGGATGTTGTAGCTGCCGATGCGGGCGAACTCTTCGGCGTTCTGCCAGGGACCGCCGTTGACCCGGCCGCGGTAGTGCTCGGCGACCAGGGAGACCCAGGTGGCCGGGTCCTTCTTGTGCGACACCTCCATTTCGAAGACCTTCACCAGCTCCTCGACGATGGCCTCCAGCGAACCGGGGGCGTGGTCGGTGGTGCGCTCCTTCGGCATCACCTCCTTGCTCAGGTGGTAGTCCGGAGCCTCCGCGCGCCAATCCTCCGCTGCCGCAGCGGCGATCACGGCGTCGCGGCCCTGGAGGTGGAGTGGGGTCTCGGTGGCTTCGGATTCTGTTGTATCAACCGTCATTTCGTGCCTCTTGTGTCCAGACCCGATGTGGGTCAGTCGATCTCGTTTCGGACCGGTTGAACCTAACAGCGAACGCGGGCGGCGTCGCGTCGAACGCGACCGACGTGACAGCTATTGACAGCGACTAGTAAATGATAGACGCTTTCAAAATATAGTAACTAGCAAATGATCGGAGCTGTCATGAAGGCTGCGGACACCCGCCGCTGGCTGGCCCTCGGCGCGCTCTCGGTGGCCATGCTCACCATCGGACTCGATGTCACCGTGCTGACCGTGGCGCTACCCACCGTGGCCGTCGACCTGCACGCCGACACCGCCGCGCTGCAGTGGTTCACCAGCGCCTACACCCTCGCGCTGGCCGCGCTCATGCTGCCCGCCGGTGCGCTGGGCGACCGCTACGGCCGCCGCAGGTTCCTGCTCGGCGCCTTGCTGCTGTTCGGCGTCGCCTCGGTGGCGTGCGCCTTCGCGGCCACCTCCGGCCAGCTCATCGCCGCCCGCGCCGCGCTCGGGGTCGGTGCGGCGGCCATGATGCCGCTGTCCATGGCGGCCCTGCCCGGCCTGTTCCCAGACCCCGACGAGCGGCAGCGCGCCCTGACCATCTGGATCACCGCCACCGCCATCGGCCTGCCGCTCGGCCCCATCGTGGGCGGCTGGCTGCTCCAGCACTACTGGTGGGGCTCGGTGTTCCTGATCAATGTGCCGCTGGTGATCGTGGGCGCGATCGCGGTGCCGCTGCTGCTGCCGGAATCCCGCGGCGACACTGTGGTCCGCATGGACCTGCCGGGTGTGGCACTGTCGGTGCTCGGCATGCTCGGTCTCACCTACGGCTTCATCCGCTGCGGCGACGAGGGCTGGGGCGACGGCATCGCCTGGGCCTGCATCGCCGCCGGGGTGGCGCTGCTGGCGGCGTTCGCGCTGTGGCAGCGGCGGACCACCCATCCGCTGATCGATCCGGAACTGTTCCGGGCGCGCGGATTCCGCTGGGGCACCGTGTACATGGTCCTGGTGCAATTCGCCATGTTCGGCCTGTTCTTCACCATGCCGCAGTACTTCCAGGCCGTGCTGGACGCGGATGCGCTCGGCAGCGGGCTGCGGCTGCTGCCGCTCATCGCGGGTCTGCTCATCGGCACCCGGGTGACCGACCGACTCCTGCCCGCGGCCGGACCGCGCGTGGTGCTCACCTCCGGATTCGCGCTGCTCGCCGGAGGGCTCGCCCTGGGCGCATTCATCACGGTGGACAGCGGCTATCCAGTCGCGGCCACCTCCCTGACACTGCTCGGTATCGGCATGGGTTTCGTCATGCCCGCCGCTATGGGGCTGGCCATCGACGATCTCTCGGCCGAGCGCGCCGGTTCCGGCTCGGCATTGCTACAGGCGCTGCGTCAGGCGGGCGGCACCATCGGCATCGCCGTACTCGGCACGGTACTGTCCACCGCCTACCGCGCCGGACTCGGCGACCTGGATCGCGCGCCGATCAGCGACAGCGTGAATTCCGGTGTGGCGGTGGCAGATCAGCTCGGCGACGGCGCGCTGCACACGGTGCGGACCGCCTTCGTCGGCGGTATGAGCGCCATGCTGTGGGTATGCGCGGCGATCTGTCTGGCCGCGGCCGGGCTCGCGGCGCTGACCACCGGGCCGCGAGCCGGAGGTCGGACGCGCGCGGCCGATACGGGACAATCACTGCATGTCGGTTGAGTCGAAGCCCGAGACCCGCCGAGCCGCCGGGCGGTCCGGCGGGTCGCTGCGTGAGCGGAAGAAGGAGCGCACCCGCCGGGCCATCCGCGTCGAGGCTTTTCGACTGTTCCGCGAGCAGGGCTATGCCGCGACCACCGTGGAGCAGATCGCCGAGGCGGCCGAGGTGTCGCCCAGCACCTTCTTCCGCTATTTCCCGTCCAAGGAACAACTGGTGCTGGCGGACGACCTCGACCCGATCCTGATCGCGAAATACCGGGAGCAGCCGCGGGAACTGCCCGCGCTGGAAGCCATCAAACGGGCCATGCTGGAGGCTGTCGCCGCACTCGACCCGAGTCAGTTCGCGTTCGAGCGTGAGCGCGCGGATCTGGTGCGCAGCGTCCCGGAACTGCGCGGCGCGCTGGCCCGGGAGATGGACCGCAATGTCGACCTCATCGCTGGGATGGTCGCCGAACGGGTCGGCCGCGATGCCCGCGACGTCGAGGTGCGCGCCCTGGCCGGGGCGCTGATCGGAGCCGCCGAGGCGGTACTGATGGACCCCGACCGCGACCCGTTCGATCTCGCGGCCGTCGCCGGGATCATCGACTTCCTGTCGGCCGGGATGCCACTCTGAGCGGCGACTCGTCGTCCATCTCGGCGAAGAAGCCGCCCACCACGTCCTCGATCTCGGCCACGGACTCGGCGCAGTACAGCACCGGCTGGTAATGCGTGATGTCGTAGCTGATGGTGCCCATCTGGGCGATGTCCAACGGCCGCAGCTCGGCGGCGCGGAACTCTTCGATCTCGCCGTACGAGGACAGCAATCCGGCACCGTAGCAACGGACCTCGCCCTCCTCGCGGACCACGCCGAACTCCATGGAGAACCAGAAGACATCGGCCAGGAATTTCAGCGCGGTGTCGGTCTCCAACCGGGCCACCGCCGCGCCCACCTCGGAGTAGATGGCGGCGAAGCGCGGGCTCGCCAATTGATTGGCGTGGCCCAGGATTTCGTGCACCGCATCCGGCTCCGGGGTGTACAGCGGCGCGCTGTGATGGCGAATGTACTGCGTGGAGTGGAAGATCCGGTCCGCGAAGGAACCGAAGAACTCCCGCAGCGGCACCAGCCCGGCCGCGGGCACGTAGCGGAAGCCGGTGAGCGGGGTCAGCGCCGCGGACACCTCGTCGAGTTGGGGAATGCGGTCGGCGGGCAGCGCCAGCCGCTCGGCGGCCGCCCGCACCTCCGCACAGGCGTAGCGGCGGCGTTTGCGGGCCAGCTCGGCGGAGACGATCCGCCAGACCTCCTGTTCCTCGCCGGTGTAGTCGACGTGGGGCACCGGCTCCCCGGGGCGATACGACAGTGCGAGGGCGGCAATGGCATTGCGGCGGGCCCGATACTCCGGATCGTGCACGCCGGGATGCTCGTCGCTCAGATGCACCGTCACATCACCGTCGGCGCCCGTGGTCACCGGCGAGTACAGCTGAGCTTCGGTGAACATGACTCCAGGCAAGCACTACCGCCTCACCATGACAACAAAAGCCTCTTCAGCTACACAAATTGTCTAGTTGTGCCCCGGATATCGCCGAGGGGCGCGCCGGGTGTCCTCAGCTCCGAAATGTGGTTCCTCGGGCCAGCTTCCGGTCACCGTGTGGATGAGTCGAGCGGCCACCACGGCGAGTTTGATATTGCGGTGCTGTGAGGTCTCGCGCAGCACGGCGAAGGCCTCTTCGCGGCCGCAGTGCCGCCGTCCCATCACGATGCCCAAAGCCTGGTCGATGACCGAGCGGGAGGCCAGCGCGTCGAGCAATTGATCGGTCAGCGCGGCTTGGCGCGCGGTTGCGAGCACCGCCGACAGCAGGACTCCGGTATGAGCGGCGGTCAGCGTGATCGCCTCGGTCACCGGGTGGTCGAACTCGTGGGGCTGGGCCGAGTACAGGTTCAGGATACCGACATCGTCGGGCGTGATGGCCATGGGCTCGGAGTGGATCGATCGGACACCATGTGCCAGGACCTGCGTGGGGTACTCGCCCCAGCGGTGTTCTCCGGCGGCATCGACCACCTTGATCGGCTGCCTCGTTTCGATGGCCTCCAGGCCGGGTCCGCATCCGAGGTGGTATTGGATCGCATCGGCCGCTCGCGCCCGGACGCAACTAGCGGCTGTCAGCGGTGCACGGCCGGTACGTGCGATGCTGATCGCCGTCATGGGTTGACCGGGCAGCATTCGGGAGATCGCCTCGGCCGAGCCGTACAGCGATCCCTCGATATCCGATGTGGACAGCAGCGCCGCGGTCAGCTCGGACAGTCCTACCGCGAGTTCGGATTGCATCTGTTCGTCGGTTTCCCACGCCCCACGGACGTAGTATGCGCGTCGACCACGGAAATGTGAAACAGAAGTTGATACCCGCTCGGGGCGGGACATGAGCCCGTGCTCCCCGCGTGTATCAGGCTTGCGCACGTGTCGGGGCCACGCGGGTGATCGGCCGAGGAAATATGCGCGCCGTCATCCCGCGAAACCCTCCGGTCCCGCTCCCGGCGTCATCGTGGGCGTATTGTCGCGCATCCGCGTGCCCGTGCGTCCGGGCGTGTCCATACCACTGATCGATATCGCCGAGGACGTCCGGCATGCTCAGACATACGATCTTGTCGGCCGCGTCGGCGAGCCGACCTACCGCACGGTACTCGGCGACGGGTGCGGCCACCACGACGCGGAGCGCGCCGCCGTGGTACACGGCACGTACCGCGGCCCGCACGTCGGCCACGTCGTCGACGTGGAACGCATCCCGTACCAGCACCACGGTGCGGCCCCGTAGCGGTCTCGCCGATGTTCCCGCGACAGCGGCGTGGGCGTCGTGCATCATGAGGACGCCATGCGGCACCCCGAGTGCGGTGGCGATCTCGTCGGCGATGACGACACCGTCCGGCGGCATGCCGAGGACAAGGATGTCCGGTCCCCGAAAGGCCCGGAGACGTTCGACGAGTCGGCGGCCCGCATCGCGGCGATCGGCGAATGGCATGATGAACCTCCTGTACCGGGTGAATCTCACGTGTGTCGCCGACCGCTGCGGGTCGCATCTTCCCGCGTGGCATCTCGCGCACATCGACACGCCGGCAGGAAGGCCGTCGGGGCGGGTTGGGACATGTCGCGATACCCGATGGTCGGGAGCGGAACACGGAGAGTGCGAGCGATGCCGGACATCTGGCCTTCCAAGGGTTGGCAAGGATCCAGAGCCGCGCTTCGGGACTCGGGGAAACGTGAGAAGAACTATACGCGCGATGGCGTGCCGCGGGACCGGAATCGGTCGGCTCCGGGCCCGTGTACTCGTAGCGGAACGGGTCGGTTGGTTCGGAGTATATGACCGGATAAAACGTTGCAAACAAATACAATTCATAGACCTGGGGGCCAACTACGTAGGAAAATAGTTCAACTCGTGTTCGCAGCCTGGAAATACCTTGTGCTGCATTGCTAATCGAGCGGATTGAGGTCGGCTACACGCGCGTGGAACCTACTGTCCGCGGGACGTCGGTCCTGCCACTGCAAGGATCTGGCGCCCGCGTCGGCCAGCAGCGCGAACAGTAATTCGTCATGCTCCATTGACGTATTCGCCGACTCGTAGTGGCACGACAGCACTCCGACGATGCGCCCGCTCGTCGTTATCATGGGAAGTGACAGCACAGCGTAGGCGTGCGCGTCGAGCAGCACCGTCCGGCTGGATTCGTCGAAGACCTGGCTGTGCGCGATATCGTGCACCAATACCGCCTCCGCGCGGATCACGGCCGCGGTCGCCGCCGTGCCCCCCGCGACCACCGACTCCAAGAGGGTGGGGAAGGGCTGATCGAAGCCCCGGCACGCCGCGATCCGCAACTCGCTCCGGGCGGGATCGAACAGCTGCACGTTCCCCATATCCGCCGACGAACCGGCGACGGCAGTGTCCAGCAGCACATTGAGCAGTCGCGCACGGCCGGTGGATGCCAAGAAGTAGGGGTCGAGTGCCTCCATGCCCGGATACCGTGTCCGGCCTGGGACAGCCAGGGTATCGAGCAACCGCTCGGTCGCGCTGACCTCGGTATCGACCCGGTGCTGCTGCATCGCCGCCCGCTCTCGCACCAGCAGGTCGGTCACAGTGGACCGCGACGCCTCCGCCCGTTCCCGAGCCAGATCGGCGAGGCACCGCAGTCGTTCGACTCGATCACGGGCAGTCGCGCCGGAAGTGGACCGGTCGCCGGTCGGGGCGGTATCCGCCATACGGTCAGCCTAGCCCCACCCGTGATCGGTCCAGAGAGTACTCGGTCACCGCGATCGGCAGCGTTCCAGCACCCTGTGCGCCAGCTCCGACAATGAGACTCCCTCGGCGAACGCACGGGCTCGCAGTAGCGCCAGCGCCGTATCCAGGTCATGGCCGTGCTGCGCCGCGACCACACCGGTCGCCTGGTTGACGATACTCGGGTAGTCCGCGTCGTCGAACAGGGTGCCGCGCAGCACGAGTTCGTTCGAGTCGTTCTGCTCGGCGAGCAGAACGGTGCTGGACAGTGTGTCCGCCACCCGGGCCGCGCGGGTGAGCGCGTCGTCGTTCGTACTGGACCGGCGGGAGTAGCCGCACAATGCGCCGAGCCGGCGTGACACGACCCGCAGGGGCACCGCCAGCACCGTGTGAATGCCCAGATCATCTGCGACCCGGCCGAACTGGGGCCAGGACCGGGTCACCTCCGCGCCGGTGGCGAGCACTCGGTCGGTTCCGGCGGCGATATCGAGGGTAGGGCCGTCGCCGAGCACCGACTCCGCTTCGTGTGCCGCCCGCGCCGTGTCGTCGGATACTGCCGTGAGCAACTCGTGCCGCTTGTCGTCGAAGATGACGACGGCCGCGCTGTCCATGTGCAGCTGGTCGGCGACCACGGCCATGAAAACGGGCCGCTGCGCCGGCTGTCCACCGGCGCGCCAGCGCAGCAGTCGCAGGATGTACAGGTGATAGAGCCGCGCGCAGGCGCGCTGGCGTGCCTCTGTCTGCCGATGCAGCGTGGCCATTCGCAGCCGGAACGGACGCATCGACTCGGGCCGAAGGGCGGCCTGTGACTCGTAACGCATAGCGGTCGATGCGGCATTGGCAGCGCGCTCCAATGCCTGCCTGTAGCACCTCCACGCCTCGGCGATCTCTGGGTGCGCGGCCACTGGCGACGACACCAGAACAGCTTAGCGCCGATCGCGGCCGACCGGGCCTGCTGAGCGGATTTCTTTGTGGGTCACTGCTGTTGCGCGGCGGCGGTCGTCGGCGTCTCCTCCATGAGCAGCACCACCCCGTCTCGGGAACCATCCAGCCGGGAGCACGTCACCGCGCACACGATGGAACGGCCGATGCGGTTGACCGCCGGGACATCGACCGGTCCGGTGCGCCGACCGGTGCGCAGCGTCTGCGCGATGGCGTCGTTGAGCCGGTGGGTGGGCAGTCCGAAATCGAGGGTCAGGAAGTACTGCTGGTTCACCTCGTCAGCGCGCAGTCCCCACAATTCCTCGGCGCCGCGGTTCCAGCTACGCACCCGCAGATCGGCGTCGAGAACCACCACGCCCGCCGCGACGCTGGACAGCACTCCCTCCAGGAACGTCCGGGCCTCGTCGAGTTCAGTGCTGCGAATCCGCATCTCCTCGTTCATGGTTTCGAGTTCCTCGTTACCCGACTGGAGTTCTTCGTTGGTGGTTTCGAGCTCTTCGTTGGTGGATTGCAGTTCTTCGTTGGTGGTTTCGAGTTCCTCGATGCTGGATTGCAGTTCTTCGTTGGTGGTTTCGAGCTCTTCGTTGGTGGATTGCAGTTCTTCGTAGGCGGTTTCGAGTTCCTCGCGCTTGACCTTGAGCTCGAGTGAGAGCCGGGTGGGCACCGTCGTGTCGACGAAACTCACCGCCGCACCGATATTTGTCCCGTCCGAGTTCCACAGCGGCTGCACGATCACGTCGAAGAACTGGCTGTCGTCCGGACCCAGCCGACGTTCCACCGAGGTCAGCCTGATGGCCCGGCGCTCGGCGACCGCCTGCTCGATCAATGACCGCAACTCGACCGGCCGGTAGGATATCTCCAGATCGCTGAGCGGTCGGCCCAGGTCGTGCTGGTTCAGGCCGAACTGTCCGCGCATCTGGTTGTTGATGACGGTCACTTTGCCGTCGGCATCGACCCCGGTGAGCGCGAAAGGCGCTGTTTCCAGCGCGAGTTCACTCAGCTGCCGCCGCTTGACGAATCCTTGCACCTCCTGCCCCAGACCGGTGTCCAGCCGCGGCGGAACGACGGGTTGCTGCGATGCGGCCTCCCCCGCTCGACGCCGGAAGACACGCTGGCGCATACTGGCTACCTCGAAGCGCTCGCTGTCCGACAGCAGCATCTCGGCCTTGCCCAGAAACAGGAATCCGCCGTCGCGCAACGCGAAGTGGAAGCGATCGAGGATCTGCGACTGGGCCTCCACATTGAAATACATCAGGGTATTGCGGCATATCAGCAGGTCCAGCCGGGAGATGGGGGCGTCGCGAGTGATGTCGTGGCGGCCGAAGATGACGCGGCGGCGCAGGTCGGGGCGGAAGACGAACTTGTCCCCGGTGGGTTCGAAATAGCGCCCGCGTAGTTCGGTCGACAGCGGCTCCAGCGCTTTGGCGGTGAAAAGGCCGGTGCGGGCGTCGCGCAGCGCTTCCTCGTCGACATCGGTGCCGTAGATCTTGACACGTTTGACGCATTCGTCGATACCCAGCACTTCGGCGAAAGCGATCGCGAGAGAGTACGCCTCCTCCCCGCTGGAGCAGCCCGCACTCCAGATCCGGATCTCGCCGCCCGAGGTGCCGGTGACGATTTCGGGAACGATCTCGCGCTGCAGGTACTGCCAGGCGTCGATATCGCGGAAGAAGCTCGTGACGTTGATGAGAATGGTGTTGAACAGGTACTGGAATTCCTCGGCGTTGCTCTCCAGATAGTCGCGGTAGTCGAGATACTCCATGATGCGTACCTCGTGCATGCGCTTGCGGATGCGGCGGGCCAGGGACGAGCGCTTGTAGCCGGTGAAATCGAATCCGCGCGCGTCGCGGATGAAGATCAGCAGATCCTCCAGCGGTCCGTCGACCCGCGCGGTCGTGTCGACCTCCGGCACGCCGTCGGACTGCTTGGATTCCGTCACGATCCCCTCACTTCGACCAGGCCGCGGATTACCCTGGCGATCTCCTCCAAAGGCAGCACGAAATCCACCGAACCGGTATGCAGCGCGGCATCCGGCATACCGCTGAACTCCGCATCCTCCGGGTCCTGCACGATGACGGTGCCGCCGCGGGCTTTCACCGCACTTACTCCCATCGCGCCGTCGCTGCCGGATCCGGTGAGCACACACGCGATGGCGCGTTCGCCGTACGTGCCGGCCACCGACTCGAACAGTAAATCGGCCGAAGGCCGGACGAAATGCACGAGTTCGCTGCTGGACAATGCCAGCACTCCCTTCGAGCCGACCAGCAGGTGATAGTTGGGCGGTGCCACGTACACGATGCCGGGCTCGGCGCGTACATCCGGTTCGGCCAGGCGCACCGGCAACTGAGCTCGGCGGGACAGTACGTCGGCGATGACGGTCTCGTGTCGCGGGTCCAAGTGCTGCACCACCAGAACGGGCAGGGGAAAGTCGGCTCCCAGCCCGCCCAGCACCTTGCTCAGCGCGGTGATGCCCCCGGCGGAGGAGGCCACCGCGACGATGTCGAAATTCGCGGATGAGGGTTGTCGGCCGATGTCGCCTCGCATCGACTCAGCCTAGCGCGCGGGGCCGTCCCGCGCCGACGCCGAGCCGTCGGCCTTGCGATCGCGCCGGGGCGCCTTCCGGAAACCACCGGCATCGACCGTGCGGTCCGCTACACGTCGGTGAAACTTGTTGCGGGACATCCTGACCGAGACGATCGCCACGCCGCCCTCGAACCGACCGGTTGCGGGTCGAGGGTCCGCCCGTGTGCATCACGGACGGGCCCTCGACGGCGAGCGGTCAGCGGGCGAACAGCAGCGCGCGCTTGACTTCCTGGATGGCCTTGGTGACCTCGATGCCGCGGGGGCAGGCGTCGGTGCAGTTGAAGGTGGTGCGGCAGCGCCACACACCCTCGACGTCGTTGAGGATGTCCAGGCGTTCGCGGGCGCCCTCGTCACGGCTGTCGAAGATGAAGCGGTGCGCGTTCACGATCGCGGCCGGGCCGAAGTAGCTGCCGTCGCTCCAGTACACGGGGCAGGAGGTGGTGCAGCAGGCGCACAGGATGCACTTGGTGGTGTCGTCGAAGCGGGCGCGGTCGTGCTGGGACTGGATGCGCTCGCGGGTCGGCTCGTTGCCCGAGGTGATCAGGTACGGCTTGACCGCCTTGAAGGCGTCGAAGAACGGCTCCATGTCCACCACGAGGTCCTTCTCCACGGGCAGGCCGCGGATGGGCTCGACGGTGACGGTGATGTCCTTGCCGTTCTTCGGCAGCATGTCCTTCATGAGGATCTTGCACGCCAGCCGGTTCACGCCGTTGATGCGCATGGCGTCGGATCCGCAGACGCCGTGCGCGCAGGAGCGGCGGAAGGTGAGCGTGCCGTCCAGGTAGGACTTGATGTAGATCAGCACGTTCAGGAACCGGTCGGTCGGCAGCACCGGCACCTGGAAGGAATCCCAGTGCTGGCCCTGGCCGTCCTCCGGATTGAACCGGGCGATCTTGACCGTGATGATCGTCGAGCCCTCGGGGACCGGAGCCGCCTTCTGCGGCGTTTCAGCGACAGCAGTCATCAGTACTTACGCTCCATCGGCTCGTAACGGGTCTGCACCACCGGCTTGTAGTCCAGCCGGATATCGGAGATGAGCTCCGGACCGGTCTTGTAGGCCATGGTGTGGCGCATGTAGTTGGTGTCGTCGCGATCCGGGTAGTCGTCGCGGGCGTGGCCGCCGCGCGACTCCTTGCGGTTGAGCGCGCCGACCACGGTGACCTCGGCCAGCTCCAGCAGGAAGCCCAGCTCGACGGCCTCCAGCAGGTCGCTGTTGTAGCGCTTGCCCTTGTCCTGCACGGTGATCCGCGTGTACCGCTCCTTGAGCGCGTGGATATCGGTGAGCGCCTGCTTGAGGGTGTCCTCGGTGCGGAACACGGCGGCGTTCATATCCATCGTGTACTGCAACTCGGTGCGGATGTCGGCCACCCGCTCGTTGCCGTGGTCGGACAGGATCAGCGCCAGCCAGTCCTGCACCATCTGCGCCGGGTTCTCCGGCATCTCCACGAACTCGCTGCGCTGCGCGTACTCGGCGGCGGCGATACCCGCGCGGCGGCCGAACACGTTGATGTCGAGCAGCGAGTTGGTGCCCAGGCGGTTCGAGCCGTGCACCGACACACACGCGCACTCGCCCGCGGCGTACAGGCCGGGGACGATATCGGTGTTGTTGCGCAGCACCTCACCGCGGATGCGGGTCGGGATGCCGCCCATCACGTAGTGACAGGTCGGCATGACCGGCACCGGCTCCTTCACCGGGTCCACACCCAGGTAGGTGCGGGAGAACTCGGTGATATCGGGCAGCTTCTCCTCGAGCACGTCCTCGCCGAGGTGGGTCACGTCGATGTAGACGTAGTCCTTGTTCGGGCCCGCGCCGCGGCCCTCGAGCACCTCGAGCACCATGGAGCGCGCCACGATGTCACGCGGCGCCAGGTCCTTGATGGTGGGGGCGTAGCGCTCCATGAAGCGCTCGCCGGAGGCGTTGCGCAGGATGCCGCCCTCGCCGCGGACGGCCTCCGAGATGAGGATGCCGAGGCCCGCCAGGCCCGTCGGATGGAACTGGTGGAACTCCATGTCCTCCAGTGGCAGACCCTTGCGGAACACGATCGCCATGCCGTCGCCGGTCAGCGTGTGCGCGTTCGAGGTGGTCTTGTACATGCGGCCGGAGCCGCCGGTGGCGAACACGATCGACTTGGCGTGGAACACGTGCAGGTCGCCGGTCGCCAGCTCGTAGGCCACCACACCGGTGGCCACCGGGCCGCGCTCGCCGTCGGTCAGGATCAGGTCCAGCACGTAGAACTCGTTGAAGAACTCCACGTCGTGCTTGACGCAGTTCTGGTACAGCGTCTGCAGGATCATGTGGCCGGTGCGGTCGGCGGCGTAGCAGGCGCGGCGGACCGGGGCCTTGCCGTGGTCGCGGGTGTGGCCGCCGAAGCGCCGCTGGTCGATCTTGCCTTCCGGCGTGCGGTTGAACGGCAGGCCCATCTTCTCCAGGTCGAGCACGGCGTCGATGGCCTCCTTGGCCATGATCTCCGCGGCGTCCTGGTCGACCAGGTAGTCACCACCCTTGACGGTGTCGAAGGTGTGCCACTCCCAGTTGTCCTCTTCCACGTTCGCCAGCGCGGCACACATGCCGCCCTGCGCCGCGCCCGTATGCGAGCGGGTCGGGTAGAGCTTGGTCAGTACGGCGGTGCGGACGCGAGGACCGGCCTCGATCGCCGCACGCATGCCAGCGCCACCGGCACCGACGATGATGACGTCGTAGCGGTGCTCCTGAACAGGGCGAGATTCACCAGCACTGTTGATTCGTTCGCTGCGCTCACTCATGCGAGGTGGCCTGTTCCTAACTGATGTTGGGGTCGAAGGTGAAGATGACGTAGGTGCCCACGCCCATGACCAGGATCATCGAGACGACCAGCAGGGTCTTCAGCCAGAAGCGGGTGGAGTCCTTGCGGGCGTAGTCGTCGATGACGGTGCGCAGGCCGTTGCCGCCGTGCAGCTGGGCCAGCCACAGCATGGTGAGGTCCCAGATCTGCCAGAACGGGGAGGCCCAGCGACCCGCCACGAAGGCGAAGTTCAGGCGCTTCACGCCGCCGTCGATCATCAGCATGATGAACATGTGGCCGAGCACCAGGACGATCAGCAGCAGGCCGGAGAAGCGCATGAAGATCCACGCGTACTTCTCGAAGTTGTTGCCGGAGGTGCGGCGCGGCGCGCGGGGCGCGTCCAGGCTGGCGGGGCGGTCGTAGGACTTACCGAGAACAGGTGCGCTCATTGTCAGTGCTCCGTCAGCAGGTAGAAGAACTGGCGGCCGATGCCCGCCCCGGCGAGGAGGATCCAGATGGTCAGCACGATCCAGAGCATCTGCCGCTGGTAGCGGGGGCCCTTCTCCCAGAAGTCGACCAGGATGACCCGGACGCCGTTGAGCGCGTGGAACAGCACGCACACGACCAGGCCCATCTCCAGCAGGGCGACGATGGGGGTCTTGTACGTCTCGATCGTCTGGTCGTAGGTGTCCGGGCTGACCCGCACCAGGGCGGTGTCCAGAACGTGGACGAACAGGAAGAAGAAGATCGTGACACCGGTGATGCGGTGCAAAGCCCAGGACCACATGCCGGGGTCGCCTCGGTACAGGGTCCGCTTCGGCTTGGCCGGAGCTTCTAGCGTGGTCATAGAGTGCGGTGCCTCCAACGTCGTTGATGGACCCGGTCAGATCCCTCGCGGAGCCGCGTAGGCTTACTTGATAACACCAGCTCACAGCCGGAATCGTTATCCCGGTTGCGGTGGTCCGGTCCGCTGCCGGGTACCTGAACCGATCTGTCGTGAACTCTAATCCCACGCGTTTGGGGGAACTAATTCGGCGTGCCGCTCGTTGCCGCCGAATTGCCTGAGTTAGGTTTGCCTTTCCTGATTTGCAAGGCCGGTTGTCAAGGCTGTTAACGCGCTACCGTCGTGCCCATGCGAGGAAGGTCCGATATGCCGGAAGTAGATTGGAATGCCTTGCGCCGCAACGCATTCGAAGTCATGCACAATGCCTATGCGCCCTACTCCCGATTCCCGGTCGGGGCGGCCGCTCTCACCGTAGACCGACGTATTGTGAGCGGCTGCAATGTGGAAAATATCTCATACGGTCTAGGCCTCTGCGCCGAATGTGTACTGGTCGGTAACTTGATTTCGGGCGGTGGGGGACGACTGGCCGCGGTGTCGGTCTGCGACTCGCGCGGGGAGATCCTGATGCCGTGCGGCCGGTGTCGGCAGATCCTGTTCGAGCACGGCGGTAACGAGCTGCTGGTCGACCATCGCGGCGGGCCGGTGGCGCTGCGCGCGCTGCTGCCCGACGCATTCGGGCCCGACGATCTCGCCGCCGGGCAACGCTAGCGTCCGATCGGCGGCGGGCTCGCGGTCGATCCACGGGCCGGGCGGCGGTGGCCATCGCTGCGATGTCCGGCCCGTCGCGGTGCCGGCGTGGCGGGACGGCGGGTGGCGCTACCGGCGGTGCGCGGTGCGGCACGGGGTGCGCGAAGGCATTCGCCCGGGTGCGGATCGGCTGAGCGGCCATAGGATCGACACATGCGGAGCGCGGTGGGGGTCATCACGACCAAGCGGGACGGCGGGGAGCTCAGCGACGCCCAGATCGACTGGGTGATCGACGCGTTCACCCGCGGTGAGGTGGCCGACGAGCAGATGGCGGCGCTGGCCATGGCCGTGGTGTGGCGGGGGATGACGCGCCGGGAGACCGCGCGGTGGACCGCCGCCATGATCGGCTCCGGGCAGCGTATGGACTTCACCGACCTACCGCGCCCGACCGTGGACAAGCACTCGACCGGCGGCGTGGGGGACAAGATCACGCTCCCGCTGGCCCCGCTGGTCGCCGCCTGCGGCGCTGCGGTGCCGCAGCTGTCCGGGCGCGGGCTCGGTCACACCGGCGGGACCTTGGATAAGCTCGAGTCCATCCCGGGCTGGCGGGCCGAGCTGCCGGTCGCCCGGATGCGGGAGATCCTCGCCGACCCGAAGATCGGCGCGGTGGTGTGCGCGGCGGGCGCGGACCTGGCCCCCGCCGACAAACGGCTCTACGCGCTGCGCGATGTGACGGGCACGGTCGAATCCATCCCGCTGATCGCCAGCTCGATCATGAGCAAGAAGATCGCCGAGGGCACAGGCGCGCTGGTGCTGGACGTGAAGGTCGGGCGCGGCGCGTTCATGAAGGACTTCGCGAACGCCCGCGAACTGGCAACGGCCATGGTGGAACTCGGCACCGACGCGGGCGTGCGGACGGTGGCATTGCTCACCGATATGAACACGCCGCTGGGCCGCACCGCGGGCAATGCGCTCGAGGTGGCCGAATCGCTGGAAGTGCTGTCCGGCGGCGGCCCGGCCGATGTGGTGGAACTCACCCTCGTCCTGGCGCGGGAGATGCTGGCGCAGGCCGGAATCCACGATATCGACCCCGCGGACGCGCTGGCCGACGGGCGCGCCATGGATCATTGGCGGGCGATGATCACCGCCCAGGACGGCGATCCCGATGCCGCCCTGCCCCGGGCCGCGCACACCGAAACGGTGCCGGCCCCCTCGACAGGAACCCTCACCCGCCTGGACGCCCTCGATATCGGCCTGGCCGCCTGGCGGCTGGGTGCGGGCCGCGCTCGCCAGGGCGACCCGGTGCAATGGGGCGCGGGCATCGAAATGCACGCCAAGCCGGGCGATCCGGTGACCGCGGGCCAGCCTCTGCTCACCCTGCACACCGACACCCCCGCCGCCATTCCCGCCGCCCTCGACGACCTCCGCGACGCCTACACCATCGGCACCCCCGACGAATTCACCTCCACACCACTGGTTCTCGATCGAATCGAACCCTGACCCGGCCTCCGTCGTATGTCGAATCGAGCGGCCGAGACATCTGCCGTGACATCGATATCGACCTACGCTCGGGAGGCGTGATGCACAGAACACATTTCCGGCGGGCGAGCCTGGCCACCGCCTTGGCCGCCGCGGCAGTGGGCGCGACGCTGGCGCTGTCCGCCCCCGCCGCGGCGGGAATCGACGACAACCCCGACGGCGACTCCACCAAGACCACCCAATCGGAGGACCGCCACCCCTACTACGTCAACTGCACCCAGGTGCGACGCGAGACCAACGGCCCCCTCATGCGCGGTGAGCCCGGCTACCGCCGCGGCCTGGACAAGGACAACGACGGCATCGCCTGCAACTGACGCCGGGATGACCCGGGAGCAACGGGCGGGCAACAACACGCCACAGTGCGGATGGCCGTACCGCGACTACCCTGACGCCGCACGTTTTCCCGACTAACGTGGGTACATGACTGGACCGACGCCCCTTACCCTTGCTTCGATCCGCCAAGCGCCCAAGGCCGTGCTGCACGATCATCTCGACGGCGGGTTACGGCCCGCGACCGTGCTCGAGCTGGCGCGCGACTGCGGCTACGACCAGCTTCCGGCACACGACGCCGAAACCCTCGGGCGCTGGTTCCGAGACGCCGCGGACAGCGGATCGCTCGAACGCTATCTGGAGACCTTCGCCCACACCGTGGCCGTCATGCAGACCCCGGACGGGCTGCGGCGAGTGGCCCGCGAATGCGCGCTCGACCTCGCCGCCGACGGCGTCGTCTACGCCGAGGTGCGGTTCGCACCCGAGCAGCACCTCGAGGCCGGACTGACGCTGGACGAGGTGGTGCAGTACACCCTCGAGGGCTTCCGCGAGGGTGAGGCACTGGCCGCGGAGGAGGGCCATCCCATCCGCGTCACCTGCCTGCTGACCGCCATGCGGCACGCGGCACGCTCGCGGGAGATCGCGGAGTTGTCGGTGCGCTGGCGCGACCGCGGCGTCTGCGGCTTCGACATCGCCGGGGCCGAGGCCGGATACCCGCCCACCCGGCACCTGGACGCCTTCGAGTACCTGCGGGCCAACCACGCGCACTTCACGATTCACGCCGGTGAGGCGTTCGGACTGCCGTCCATCCACGAGGCGCTGGCCTTCTGCGGCTGCGACCGACTCGGCCACGGGGTGCGCATCACCGACGACATCGTCGACTCGACGGACGGCCCCCGGCTCGGCCTGGTCGCGAACTACGTCCGAGACATGCGGATCCCGCTCGAGCTGTGCCCGTCCTCGAATGTGCAGACCGGTGCGGTGCCGTCGCTGGAGAAGCATCCCTTCGACCTGCTGGCCCGGCTGCGCTTTCGCGTCACCGTGAACACCGACAACCGCCTCATGAGCGACACCACCATGAGCCGCGAGATGCTCAAGCTCGTCGAAACCTTCGACTACGGCTGGAGCGATCTGGAACGGTTCACCATCAACGCTATGAAGTCGGCGTTCATCCCGTTCCCCGACCGCCTCCGCATCATCGACGAGGTGATCAAACCCGGGTACGCGGTACTGCTGGGCTGAGCCGCTCGCGAGGGCGTCCGCTCCGCGACGGCTGCCCGGGGTGGCCGTGATCCTCGCAGCGTTGGTGCCCGGTCGAGTCCGTGGTTGGTGCCCGGCCGAGTCCATGCGAACCGTCGGCCCGGTCGGTCGGCGTCGCTCGGAGGCGTTCGATCATGCTCGTGTCGGCGAATCCACCGGCCCGGCCGACCATGCGTCGGCCGGGCATACTCCGGCCGTGTACGGACGGATCCGGGGGACCTCGAGCGATCCGGTGCTGACCGCGCACCTGCTGGCGGAACCGGGCCGGTTCCCGCCGCCGCGACCGCGCCTCGGTGCGCTCGCGGCCCCACGGGCCCGTTGCACGGCGCGCGGAATCCCCTCTGCGCCTCGGCTCGGCGGGGAAAAGGAGTACCGGTATCCCGATCCACCGCACCGCGCCCAACTTCGTTACCGTGGCGAACTATGAAGACTGTGCGCATTCCGGGCCGCTTCAACGGCCCGCCCGGCTCCGGCAACGGCGGCTATGTGGCGGGCCTGCTGGCCGACCAGCACGACGCCGCCACCGTGCGCGTCATCCTGCGCAGCCCGCCGCCGCTGGAGGTGGATCTGCGCTTCGCGGACGGTGACCTGTTCAACGGCGACACCCTGGTCGCGCAGTCGACCCCCGGCGACTTCGACCGAACCGCACCCGACCCGGTGGCGTTCGCGACCGCATCCACCGCCACCAGCGAATACCGGAACAACGACCTGTTCGGCCACTGTTTCGTCTGCGGCAGCCTGCGCTCCGACGGCCTGCGCATCGAACCCGGCCCGGTCGCCGACGGCATCGTGGCCGCCCCCTGGACCCCGGACGGCACCGTGCCCATCGGCGCGCCGCTGCTCTGGGCCGCCATGGACTGCCCCGGCGCCTGGGCGGTTCCCGGAATGTTCGACCGTCCGGCGGTTCTCGGCTCCATGACCGCCACGATCACCGCCCGGCCCGAACCGGGTGAACAGTGCGTGGTGATCGGAGCCTTCCACGGCGAGGAGGGCCGCAAGGCGCACACCTCCACCGCCCTCTACGGGGCCGACGACCGTCTGCTGGGCCGCTCCGAACAGATCTGGATCCGCCTCAACGCCGCCTGACGCCACGCGCCGCCCGCTCGACGCCTCTGACGCACACGCCGCCCGCTTGATGCCCCGCGCCGCCCGCCCGACACGGACTAGCGCCCGACGCCCGACGGCCGCCCGCGGACGCTGGTCGGATCGGCGCGGGCTGTCGCACACACAGCCGTGCCCGCCTTCCAAGACCTCCGGAAGGCGGGCACACCCGGTGAAACCTGCTGCCGCTCAGCCCTTGTGCACGCTGAGGCGGCTCTCGAAGCCCTGCTCCAGCGCCTTCCACGCCTCCGCCTCGGCGGCGAACGGCGGGTTCGGCGCCAGCCGGGTCGGGTCCGGGTTGAGCAGGTAGGACACGTACCAGCCCAGCGGGGTGGACACCGCCAGCGCCGTCTCCACCGCGTCGTCCTCGGCGTAATCGGCGGCGTCGGTGAACAACTCGACCGCCAGGTCGAGCTGGTCCACATCCACGGCCTTCGGGCCCTCGGCGAGGTCGTCGGCCAGTCCGGGCAGCACATAGACGTTCTCGTCGGTCACCTCGACCTCGAGCGAGCCGTCCACGGCGGCGGTCTGCACCTCACCGTAGGTGCTCACCTGCGCCAGGTCGTGGTCGTGCTCGTCGGCCAGGTAGCGGGCCAGCGCGCGCTCGGATCCGAAGACGGTGATGGTGCCGTCGGTGCCCAGGAAGACCGGCTCGTCGTCGAGATAGCAGCGCAGCGTGAAGTAGACGCCCTCGGAGGTGACGATCTTGACCGGGTCGATGCCGACCTCGTGCCAGAACGACTCGTCCTCGTCCTCGTCGTCCTCCTCGTCGAGGTCGACCGGCTCGATGTCCTCGTCGGTCTCGGCCGCGTCCTCGGCGTCGACGATGTTCTCCTCCGCCGCAAGCAGTTCGGCCTCCGCGACCGCGACCGCGTCGGCATCCACCTCCGGCGTCTTCACCACCGAGTCGACGGCGTCGAGCACGGAGTCCCAGTCCTTGGCGATGGCCGCGCCGATCTGGTCCCAGAGCTCGAGTCCCTCCTGGCCGGTGAAGGCGCTCACCCCGGCGGGCAGCGCGCCCAGCACCGGATGCGAGCCGAAGAACTTGGTGATCACGTCGAGTTCGCAGACCTCGCCGATATTGCGCACCATGTCGAGGGTTTCCTCGAGCTCGGCGACGACCTCCGGATCCGGGTCGCCCGCCGCCAGCTCCAGCACGCCGACGAGGTCGAAGACGTACTGCTCCTCGGGCTCCAGTTCCGCCGCCGACAGCCCGGCGATGATCTTCCACGCCGGGTGGTCTACGAGGTCGTTGTCGGAGTCGGCGCGAATGAACGCGGCCAGCTCCGCGACCGAGTCGAAACCGTAGAGGGAGTCCTCGTGACCGAGGAACGCCTCCCACTCGTCGTCACCGTCCCGCCAGCGCGGCGCCCACAGGGTGACGAGGTCGCCATTTGTCAGACCGAGCTCGATCGGGACGATGTCTCCAGAAGCCATGACCGGAAGCCTAGCCAGTGGTGGCGTCAGGCACTATCCGGGTTCCCCGCAACATTTCCCGGCGTGAAGGACTCGTTCAGCCGGGCAACGATTCGGGACCGCTGCGTACCGGCCTCCGCGGCCGCTCGCCCGCATGCCCAGAGGATCGATTGCGCGACCTCCGCCGGGGGTCGGGAGGTCACCGATTCGGCCAGCCAGAGGCCGGTGAGCGCGCCGTCGCCGTCCACCTCGGCGGTGACCGAACCATCCTCGGCGGTGAATCGGCCGCGCACCCGCTTCAGGTCGTAGAGCGCGGCCTCCAGCGCTTCCAGTTGGTTGGTAACCCCGGTGACCAGGGCGTCCATCTCGGCGCTCATACCGGCTTCACCCAGCTCGTCTGCCCGGTGTCGGCGTCGTCGAGGAGATCCAGCGCCTCGACCGCGGCCCGGCGGCTGGGCAGCCCCAGCCGGTCGAGCGCGTCGTCGGGCAGGCCCGCCTCCGCCAGCAGTTCACGCCGCCGCGCCTTGGCCGCGATGGCGGACCGCTTGGTCAGCCGCAGGATCTCGTCGGCGAGAGCCTGTGCACCGTAACGGTATTCGCCGCGCTCGAAGGAGATCTCCACCGGCATCCCCTGATCGGTGGCGCGCACCGTGACCGTGCCCGCGCGATTGGAACTGCTCGCCGTGGTCACGTTCGGGACCTGTGCTTCGCTCATGCGGTGACCTTCCGGAAGTGGGTGGTGACCTGTCGGCCCTGGGCTGTGCTCGTTCGAGCGGGGACGGGTGGGGCGTGGGCCGGGGCCGGTGGGACGTCGGCGAGGACCATTCGGGCGAGGGCGGGGCGGTATGCGGCCCGCCCGGCGCTCGCCCGGCAGCCTGCCGCTCGGCTCGCCCGGAACCCGCGCCGTCTGCCGAGCGCCTGACCACTCATGCTGTCGCCTCCACGGTCGAGTGCGCTGCTGTACCCCGCTCGTCCATCGTGTTCCGCTCGGTCGTGCTTCGCCCATCGTGCTCTGGCGGTTGTGCTCCGCTGGTGGCGCTCCGCCGGTCGTGCTTTCCACCGGACGCCAGCCGCCAGCGGTTTCGGCTCGTCAGGCGGTCGGGCGGTAGAAACCGAGGAACCGCATCCCGCTGTTCTCGGTGCGGATCGGACCCACCTGGACCGGGTCGCCCGCCTCCACCAGTTGGCCGTTGCCGATCACCATGGCCACGTGCCCGTCCCATACCACCAGATCGCCCGGCAGCAATTCTCCCGGACCCACCCGCAGATGCCCATCGCCCTGGTGCTGGGCCAGGCGCGGCAGCGGTACGCCCGCCTCCGCGTAGGCCCACTGCGTCAGTCCGCTGCAATCCAGGCCGACGCCGGGAGTGGTGCCGCCCCAGACATACGGGGTGCCGACCGCGCCGAGCGCATTGCGTACGGCATCCGCCGCCTGCTGATTGGGCGCTTCCACGGTACTGCCGTCGGGGAGGGTGAGCTTCACCCCCTGTCCGGTTGAACTGGGCTCGGTGCGGTCCTCGGACAGCGCGCCCGTGCCCGGGGTGCTCATCGCGGCCGGGACGGTGCGTGCGGAGTCGGCGAATCGCGATGCGGTGTCGAACATCCCGGCTCCCGAACGAACCGGACTGTTCGATGCGGGTCCGAGCGCGGCCGGGGTCGTAGCGCCACCCATCGGCTCGGCCGTGCTCGGCGGACCGGCCGTGCTCGGCGGACCGGCCGTGCTCGGCGGACCGGCCGTGCTCGCCGGTGCGGTCGCGGACGCCTCCGCCTCGACCGGTAGGGGAGTGGGTATCGGCTCGGCCAGGTCGAGCAGTGCCGCCGTCTCGTCTTCGAGGTCCACCCGTACCCGGCCCACCACCGCCAGCGCCCGCCCCAGATGTTCGATGGCGGCCGCCACGATCAGGCTGACGCCCGGCGGTGTCGCCACCGCCGGGCCGAGCGCGGTCACGCTCGTGCCGAACGACCGCAGAATCTCCTCCAGCTCGCGTTCTCCCGCGCTCACCTCCCCGGACGCGCGTTCCACCACCTCGGCCACCGCCCGGCCGCGATCGGCCAGTTCCGCCACCGCCGTCTGCACCCGCAACCCGGTGCCCAGCGCGGCATCCCCGGCCTCACCCCGCCACGCGTCCGCCAGCTGGTCGACACCGGCCCGCCCCGAGCCGAGCAGCCCGTCGAGCTCATCCGACAATCGCCGCAACGCCTCCACCGCGGCCGCCACCTGCGCCGCGTCCCCGAGACTCGCCCGTAACTCGACGATCGGCCGCGCCAACGCCCCGACATCGACCCCGCTCACCGCGCACCCCCGCCCGCGTCACCCGGCGACCCCCGCCGCCCCGAGCATCGACCCCACCGCCCCGCCCGCACCCGGCACCCGGTCGGCCCGACCGCCCGCCGCGACCACCGCGCACACACCTTCTCCCCGCGCGCACGCCCGGCACCGTGCCCGGTATTCATGCGACCACCCCCGACAACCTGGGCCGCGAATCCTCACGCATGCGGTCCGCGTCCTGCCGGATAGTCATGCGACCACCTCCACCGTGCTCGGTCGCAAGGCCCCCGTACAGGTATCCGTCCCGCCCTGTCGAGCTGTCGCGCCCACAGCCGCGGTGCGATCGGTCCCGGCTTCTCGATCTGTGTCCTGCCGCGCCGTGCCGAGCGTTCCCACCCCCGCCTCCGAGGTGACCGAAAGTGGTTTCAGCGCAGGCGCGGAGGAACCCGTGTCCGGTGGTCGTCCAGGGTGTCGTCGTGGTGGGTGTGGTGTTCGGAGGGGGTGCGGTCCGCGTTCGGCTCGGTGTTCGTGCGCTCCCGTCCACGGTGGTCGGGTAGTGCTCGAGGCTGGTGTTCGTGCCGTGCCGGGTGGTCATGCGCTCGCCGCGGGGGCGGGTCGTGGTCGCCCGGGTGTGGAGGTGGCCGGTACCTCGTTCGGTGCTCATGCGCTCATCTCCCCGGTGGTCGGGCGCAGTCCCGCGGCGCGGGCGCCGTCCAGGGCGGTGTAGGTGGTGGCCGAGCCGGTCGCGGTGCCCGCCATGGTGGTCAGGACGGCGGCGAGGGCGCTGATGGTGGTGAGGTGGGTGGTGTGGGCCGCGGTGTAGGCGGCGAGGAGGTCGGGGGCCAGCAGGCCGAAGCGCGGCGCGAGTAGGGGTGGGCTGGCGGGGGCAGCTCGGGTGGCGGCGGCGGTGAGGTCGGCCGCCCGGAGGTTCGTGGCTGTGGCGTAGGTCGTCATGCCGGTCGGGTCGACGGTGAGGTCGTACATCCGAATCCCCCAATCACGCTTCGGCCGCCACGGGCAGCCGGGGTACGTCGGGACGTCTCGGCGGGCTGCCGACGGCGGAGTGGTTCGTTCATGGGATTGGACGCGGGCCGACCCGGGCCGGTTCCGGTCGGCGCGGAAATGCGCAGGCCGTCGGCGTGGCGCGTGGCAACTCGCCGTATCCTCTTCGTACATGCGCACCCAGATCGTCGATCATCCGCTCGCGGCCGCACTGCTCACCACCATGCGCGACGCCCGCACCCCCAATCCGACATTCCGGGCAGCGCTGCGTGATCTCACCGCGCTGCTGGTCTACGAGGCCATGCGGGAAGCGCCGGTGGAGACCTTCCCCATCACCACCCCGGTCGCCGCGGCCGAGGGCACCCGGCTGGCCGCACCGCCGCTGCTGGTCCCGGTGCTGCGCGCGGGGCTGGGCATGGTCGAGACCGCCGAGAATCTGATCCCGGACGCTCGCATCGGATTCGTCGGCCTGGCGCGCGACGAGAAGACCCACCAGCCGACGCCCTACATGGAATCCCTGCCGGACGATCTGTCCCGGACCCCGGTCATCGTGCTGGATCCGATGCTCGCCACCGGCGGCTCCATGGTGTACACCCTCGACCTGCTGGCTACCCGCAACGCCCGCGACATCACCGTGCTGTGCGTGGTCGCCGCCCCCGAGGGCATTGCCGCCCTGGAGAAGTCGGGCCACGCCATCCGCCTGGTCACCGCCTCGATGGACCGCGGCCTCAACTCCGAAGCCTTCATCGTCCCCGGCCTCGGTGACGCCGGAGACCGCCAATTCGGCCCCCGCTGAGCACTTTCCGGCCCGGCTCCAGCTCGTCGTGTCCGCACGAGGCGCAGCGCTGACCGTTCATGGTGTGGTTCACAGCTTTTCGCAGTACTCTCGGATTCCGGCGAGCCGCTGCTCGGCGGCGGCGCGCGCGGTGGCGAGTTGGGCCGGGTCCGGGACCGGTTCGAAGGTCTCCAGGTAGCACTTGAGCTTCGGCTCGGTGCCGGACGGGCGGACCACCAGGCGCAGGGCGTCGCTCTCGAAGATCAGGGCGTCGGTGCGCATGCGCCCGCGCACCTGGAGCAGATCCGTGGAAGTGACCGGCTCCCCGGCGATCTCGGTGGGCGGCTCGGCGCGCAACCGTGCCACCACGGCCGCGGCCTCGGTGGGGTCGGCCAGGCGCAGCGACACCTGGGCACCGGCGTGCACGCCGAATTCGACCGCGTAGTCGTCTAGTACGTCGTCGACGGTGCGTCCGGCGGCCCGCAGCCGCGCCACCAGATCGACCGCCGCGACGGCGGCGGAGATACCGTCCTTGTCGCGCACCGCGGCCGGGTCCACACAGTGCCCGATGGCCTCCTCGTAGGCGTAGACCAGCCCGTCGCCCGCACGGGCCAGCCACTTGAACCCGGTGAGCGTTTCCGCGTAGCGCGCCCCGCGTGCCGGAGCGAGTTTGCTCAACAGTCGTGACGAGACGATGGTGGTCGCGACCAGCGCACCCGGAGCGGCCGTGCGCAGCACGTAATCGCCAAGCAGCACCCCGGTCTCATCCCCGCGCAGCATGCGCCAGCCCCCGCGCCCCGGCACCCCGACCGCACACCGGTCGGCATCCGGGTCCAGCGCGATGGCCACATCCGCCCCGACCCGCTCCGCGAGCGCCAGCAGCAGATCGGCGGCCCCCGGCTCCTCCGGATTCGGGAACGCGACGGTGGGAAAGTCGGGATCCGCCGCGAACTGCTCCGTCACCACCTCCACATCCGCGAACCCGGCCGCCCGCAACGCCCGCACCGCGAGCTCACCGCCCACACCGTGCATGGCGGTCAACGCGATACGAATGGGCCTGCGCCACAACCGCTCAGCACCGTCGCCACCGGACGTCCCCACGGTATCGACGGCGGACTCCGGGCCGTATGCACCGGCAGCTCCGGTGGTCGGCGTCGCGCGCATGTGGGCGCTCACCTGGTCGCCGCCCGCGGTCGTACCGCCGATGCGCGCGGTCGCACCCGAGATGGAGGAGCCCCCGGTGCTGGATGTGCTGGTCGGGGTGCTGAGTTCGTCGGTGCCGGGGGTGGGCGGCGCTTCTGCTGCTGGCGGCCGTGTAGTGGCCCCGGCCGGGATCGTCGGTGCCCTGCGTGATGTGGCGGGTGCCGCACCACCGATGCGGGTCGGCAGTTCGGCGACGCGGGTGAGGTAGCGGCGCACGATCTCCTCGCCCATGTCCGCGACACTGGCATCGGCGGGGAGCGACAGCAGGCCGGGATCCGGTGCGGCGGAGGCGGGATCGGAGCGGGGGACGGGGGTGGTGACCGCTTCGATGCGGTGCTCGATCTCGGTGTCGGCGGGCGGGACGAGCTGGGAGCCGCCATCCAGGTAGAGCTTGTAGCCGTTGTCGGTGGCCGGGTTGTGTGAGGCGGTGATCTGCACGCCCGCAACCGCTTTCAGTTCGCGTACCGCGTAGGCCACGATCGGGGTGGGCAGCGGGCGGGGGAGGGGCAGCACCGTGAAACCGGCGGCGGCGAAGACTTCCGCCGTGGCGGCGGCGAATTCCGCCGACCCGTGCCGGGCGTCGCGGCCGACGATCACCAGACCGCCGCCGAGGCAACGGTCGCGCAGCCAGTCCGCGATTCCGGCGCTGGCGCGCGTCACCGTCTCCACGTTCATACCGTCCGGACCGTCCCGCAGGGGTCCGCGCAGACCGGCGGTGCCGAAGCGCAGCACGAGCGCCTCCTAGAGTCGTTCCAGCACGCCGCGCAGCAATTTCCCCAATCGTGGTGCGGCCGCATGGCCTTCGGCGAGGACCTCCGCATGCGACAGGTGCGCGCCGGTCACCCCGGCGGCGAGGTTGGTCACCAGCGAGATGCCCAGCACCCGCGCCCCCGCCGCTCGCGCGGCGATGGCCTCCAGCACCGTCGACATGCCGACCAGGTCCGCGCCGATGGTACGCAGCATCCGGATCTCGGCCGGGGTCTCGTACTGCGGCCCGGTCAGCCCCGCGTACACGCCTTCGGTCAGACTCGGATCGACTTCCTTTGCCAAAGAACGCAATTCGGGATCCCAAGCATCGACCAGATCCACGAAGTCCGCGCCGACCAGTGGAGTCCGACCGGTCAGATTGAGGTGGTCGCCGATCAACACCGGCTCGCCGACCCGCAAGCCCTGGCGGATGCCGCCCGCCGCATTGGTGAGCAGCACGGTCCGCGCGCCCGCCGCGATGGCGGTGCGCACCGGATGCACCACCTGCGCGGGTTCGTACCCCTCGTACAGGTGCTGCCGCCCCATGAGCAGCAATACGGGCGCATCACCCACGCTGACCGAGTGGATCGTGCCCTGATGTCCCTGCGCCGTCGGCGACCCGAATCCGGGCACCTCGCTCATGGGAATGGAGATGGCCGGCTCCCCGATCTCGAGCGCTGCCTCCTGCCATCCCGACCCGAGCACCACCGCGACTCGGTGCTCCTGCACTCCGGTTCGTTCGGCGATCGCCTCGGCGGCCTGCGCGGCTAGCATGCCGCCCACCCTAGTCCCACTCGATCTCCCGCGCAGTCTCCCATCCATCCCCCGCCCCCTTTGCCCGCTTCCCGGTGGCGGCGAAATACGAGAGCCCTCCGCCGCCAGTTCCTCTGCACCGGGAACCGTGTGGCTACCCGCGAGTAGGTAGTGGGTGGGGGGTGATTACGCTGCACGCATGCCGTATTTGAAGCGTGACGGGGACGTGTTCGTGCTGTACCTCGGCAATGAGGGGCAGACCGACAGCGAGAACCGTTTTCACCCGGACTGGATCGACGAGGTCCACGCGAAGCTGGATGAGGTCGAGGCGTCCGAGGGACCGGGCGCGCTGGTGACGGTGGCGACCGGCAAGTTCTACTCGAACGGACTCGACACCGACTGGCTGTTCGGCAATTTCGACAAGAACCACTGGTACCTGGACCGGGTGCACTCGCTCTACACCCGCCTGCTGGCCTTCCCCATGCCGACCGTGGCGGCGGTGAACGGCCACGCCTTCGGGGCCGGGGCCATGCTGGCCACCTCGCACGACTTCCGGGTCATGCGCGCCGACCGCGGCTTCTGGTGCCTGCCCGAGGTGCATCTGGGCATGCCGTTCACCGTGGCGATGAATGCGCTGGTCACCGGGCGGCTGACCAATCAGGTGGCGGTCGAGGCCATGACGACCGGACGCCGGTACGCGGCCGATGACGCCATCGCGGCGGGCATCGTGGACGACAAAGCGGATGCGGACCAGTTGCTGGGTGCGGCGGTGGCGCGGGCGGCGGCACTCGCGGGCAACCGCAAGCCCAACCTCGCGGTCATCAAGAAGGCGCTGCACGCGCGCACGCTCGAAGGGTTGACGACGCCGACGACGGCGGAGAATCTCGCGTTCAGCCTGGGGTGAGTGGCTGTGGTCGATGCCCCGCGCGCCAGTGGTGCGCGGGGCATCGGCGTTCCAGGCGCGCTTGCGAAGCGGTGCTGGAGCGGTGTGCATGGAGGCCCCCGGCCGAGGGGTGGTGCGGGCGAAGGCGTCGTCGGCTGCTGCTCGGGGGTGGTGGGTGCCGGAGGGTGCCGCACTTGCCCACCCCGCGCTCTGGCGCCGACTGCCCGGGCGCAGCCGCTACGGGGAAGGTGTTTGTTGCGGTTGAGCTCGGGATTACTCCTGGAATCAGGCAGGCGGCGCATCCGCGTCCGAACTCCCCGGATGGCAGGCCGGGCGGTATTGGGGGTGTCGTCCGGGGTCGGCCGCTGCGACATTCGGGTGACACAATGCGAGACTGTCTCCCATGTCAGCGCACAGCGGCGGCGATGACCCGAGTTCGAATGGTCGGCAGCGCACTGCCGACCTATCGGTGCATGCTGCCGTGGCATCGGCGGATTCGGCGCTGCTGACCGGGGCGGACGCGGTGATCGCGGGGGCGCGGGAGCGCCTCGTGGCGCTGTCGCACTCGATTCACAACGAACCGGAACTGGCTTTCGAGGAGCGGCGCAGCGCCGCCAAGGTCATCGAACCGCTCGCCGAGTACGGCTTCGAGATCGAGACCGGCGTGGGTGAGCTGCCCACCGCTTTCACGGCCAGCTACGGCCATGGAGACTTGGTGGTTGGTTTTCTCGCCGAGTACGACGCGCTTCCCGAGATCGGCCACGCCTGCGGGCACAACATCATCGCCGCCGCGTCGGTGGGCGCGGGGTTGGGGCTCGCCGCGGTGGCCGACCGGCTCGGCATCACGGTGAAGGTCTACGGCACGCCCGCCGAGGAGAGCGGCGGCGGCAAGGTGCTCATGCTCGAGCGCGGGGTGTTCGACGACACGGCGATGGCGCTCATGGTGCATCCGGGTCCGGAGGACATCGCGGGCGCGCGCTCGCTGGCCCTCGCCGATCTGCAGGTGGTCTTCCACGGGCGCGAGGCGCATGCCAGCGCGGCCCCGGAATACGGGCGCAATGCGGGGGACGCCGCCACCGTCGCGCAAGTTGCCCTCGGATTGCTGCGTCAACATCTCCTCCCCGGACAGCAACTCCACGGTATAGTCGGATCGGGCGGCGTGGCCCCCAACATCGTGCCCGGACACGCGGAACTGCTGTATTACCTACGAGCAGAGGACTCCGCGGCCCTCGACGATCTGATGCGACGCGCATCGGCGTGCTTCGAGGCTGGTGCCCTGGCTACCGGATGCACACACGACATCCGGCAGCTCGCGCCCACATATACCGAGCTCACGCCCGATGCCGCACTACTGTTGGCGTATCGCGAACAGATCGTCGGTCTGGGACGCGCTCCGATTGCCCCGGAACTCGAGGCGGCACGACCGTTGGGCAGTACCGATATGGGCAATGTCACCAATGTCATTCCCGGCATTCACCCGATTATCGGCATCGATGCCGGTGGAGCGGTCACGCACCAGCCCGCCTTCGCGGCCGCCGCCGTGAACGCCTCGGCCGATCGCGCCGTCCTCGACGGGGCAACGGCGCTGGCGAGAACGGCGATACAGGTCGCGAGCGATGAATTACACAGAGACAGGTTGTCGGAACGCGTCAAGCAACGGCAGTTTCAGCGACAGGAGGACATTCGGTGAGTACAACCGGCCGGTCCCCGGTGCGAGGGTTGGGCCCGGAGAAGGCGGCTTGCGTGACCACGGACGGATCCGCGAGCACCGCTTCGGGCGCAGCACGAACCGCAGGCCCGGAGGCGGCGGCTTGCGTGACCAGACCGGGCAGAGCGAGCGCCGCCACGGCAGTACAGACCGGGCGTCACGCGGTCGACGCGTGGCTGTCGGAGCACATGGAAGACCTCATTTCCTGGCGACGGCACATCCACGCGAACCCCGAGCTGTCGCGCACCGAGTTCGGCACCACCGAATTCGTGGAGACCTGGCTGGTCAAGGCCGGGCTGGAACCGCGGAAGCTGCCCAGCGGCACCGGGCTGATCTGCGACATCGGCCCCGATGACGGCCCGCGTATCGGCCTGCGCGCGGATATGGACGCGCTGCCGTTACAGGAATACACCGGACTGCCGTTCGCCTCCACCGTGCCGGGCGTGTCGCACGCCTGCGGGCACGACGCGCACACCACGATCCTGCTCGGCACCGCGCTGGCGCTGGCCGAGGTGCCGGACCTGCCGGTCGGTGTGCGGCTGGTGTTCCAGCCCGCCGAGGAGGTCATGCCCGGCGGTGCGCTGGACATGGTCGCCGCGGGCGCCATGGAGGACGTGTCGCGGATGTTCGCGCTGCACTGCGATCCGCGTTTGGAGGTCGGGCGTGTCGGCATCCGGGTGGGTGCCATCACCTCCGCCGCCGATACCGTCGAACTGGTGCTGGATTCGCCCGGCGGGCACACGTCGCGGCCGCATCTGACCAGCGATCTGGTGTACGCCATCGGCACCGTGATCACCGGTCTGCCGGGGCTGCTGAGTCGCCGCATCGATCCGCGCACCAGCACCGTCATGGTGTGGGGCGCGGTGTCGGCGGGCAAGGCGCCCAACGCCATTCCGCAGACGGGCATGCTCACCGGCACCGTGCGCACCGGCGACCACGCGACCTGGTCGCTGCTCGAGCCCATGGTCCGCGAGATCGTGGACGGGCTGCTGGCCCCGACCGGCGTGCGGTATCAGCTCAACTACAAGCGCGGCGTGCCGCCGGTGGTGAACGACGAGACCGCCGTGCGCATGTTCGAGGAGTCGATCCGGGCGCTCGGACCGGACGCGCTGGCCGATACGCCCCAGTCCGGGGGCGGCGAGGACTTCTCGTGGTACCTGGAGGAGGTGCCCGGCGCCATGGCGCGGCTGGGTGTCTGGTCCGGGCACGGCGAGCAGCTGGACCTGCACCAGCCCACCTTCGACATCGACGAGCGCGCGTTGGCGGTCGGTGTGCGGGTGATGAGCAACCTGGTGCTGAACGCGCACTGACGCACGAAGATTCCAGGCGAGCGGGCCGCCTCCGAATTCGGATGCGGCCCGCTCGCTGTGGTGGGCCCGCTCGCCGACGTAGGGCCGAGAGCGGCGGTAGAGCTGAGCGTGCTGGAGTGGGGAACGGCCCGGGTCAGGGCCGATCCTGCTGGAACGGGAAAGGTTCGGGCGGCGTGCGGATCAGAGCCCGAAGGTGCCGGGTCCCACGTTCTTGCTGTTGCGGGTGCGTAGCGCGTGGACGTATTCCTCCGGCGCGCCCGCCTTCTCGGCGGCGTCGGCGATGACCCCGAGGTACCGCGCCGACGGCAGCCCGCCCTCGTAGGCGTCCAGCACGTAGAGCCAGGCCAACACCGGTTGGGTGCCGGTGCCGGGGCTGGGGGTGACGCGGAGCCGGATCTTCTTGTGGATCCCGAAGTCCGAGCCCTCCCAGCGGTCCAGGCTCACCTCGTCGTCGTCGGGAACGTCGTAGAGCACGACGAACACGCGCGAACCGGGCTCCTCGACCACCGTCGCCAGCGGTCCCTCCCAGCCGATGTCGTCTCCGGCGAAGGTGAGGCGCCACCCCTCCAGCCAGCCGGTTCCGTACACGGGGGAGTGCGGACAGCGCTTGAGCATCTGCTCCGGATCCATGTTGGATCCATAGGCGGCGTAAATCGGCACCGTATGAGCCTATCGAATGTAGCCACCCGGTGTTCCGATCCCCGCGGTATCCGATTGTTCGACGGGCGGGGCGGGGTGTGCGTGTGACGCGTTCGACAGGCGGGGTGACCGGCCCGCACCCGCCGGGAACGTGGCGGAGGGCGGAAAATACAGTTTGGTAGGCGCCGGAGATCCCGGTTGCCGAGCTGAAGCGGAGGAACAATGACCCGCATTGCGATCATCGGAGGCGGCCCCGCCGGATACGAGGCGGCGCTGGTGGCGGCCCAACACGGGGCGCCGGTCACGCTGATCGACAGTGACGGCATCGGCGGCGCGTGTGTGCTGTGGGATTGCGTGCCGTCCAAGACCTTCATCGCGTCCACCGGTGTGCGTACCGATCTGCGGCGTGCCCGCGATCTGGGCATCACCGTGCACCCGTCGCAGGCGCAGGTGCGGCTGGCCGAGGTGAACTCGCGCGTGAAGGCGCTCGCGCAGGCGCAGTCCTCGGATATCAAGACCAAGTTGCAGACCGCGGGCGTGACCGTGCTGCACGGCCGCGGCGAGATCATCGACCAGGCCCCGGGTCTGGCCACCCACCTGGTGAAGGCCACCACGTTCGACGGTCAGGAGCGCGTGCTCGAGGCCGAGGTGGTGCTGATCGCCACCGGCGCGAGCCCGCGCGTGCTGCCCGGCGCGGAGCCCGACGGCGAGCGCATCCTCACCTGGCGGCAGCTCTACGACCTCAAGGAACTCCCGGAGACCCTGGTGGTGGTCGGTTCCGGTGTCACGGGCGCGGAATTCGTCTCCGCCTACACCGAGATGGGCGTGAAGGTGAAGATGGTCTCCTCCCGCGACCGCGTCATGCCCGGTGAGGACGCCGACGCCGCGCTCGTGCTCGAGGACGCCCTCGCCGAGCGCGGTGTGGAACTGGTCAAGCACGCCCGCGCCGACGCGGTCGAGCGCACCGCGGACGGCATTGTGGCGAAACTCTCCGACGGCCGCACCGTCACCGGCTCGCACGCCCTGATGACCGTGGGTTCGGTGCCCAATACCCAGGGGTTGGGCTTGGAGCGGCTCGGCATCGAACTCGACAAGGGGGGTTACCTGCGCGTGGACCGCGTCTCGCGCACCACCGCGACGGGCGTCTACGCCGCGGGCGACTGCACCGGCTTGCTGCCGCTGGCCTCGGTGGCCGCCATGCAGGGCCGCATCGCCATGTATCACGCGCTGGGCGAGGGCGTGCAGCCCATCCGCCTCAAGACGGTCGCCTCGGCGGTGTTCACCCGCCCGGAGATCGCGACCGTGGGCGTCAGCCAGACCGCCATCGACAACGGCGAGGTCCCGGCCCGCACGGTCATGCTGCCGCTGAACACCAATCCGCGCGCCAAGATGTCGGGCCTGCGCCGCGGTTTCGTCAAGATCTTCTGCCGTCCGGCGACCGGTGTGGTGATCGGCGGCGTGGTCGTGGCCCCGATCGCGTCCGAGCTGATCCTGCCGATCGCGCTGGCGGTGCAGAACAACCTCACGGTGAACGATCTGGCGCAGACATTCTCGGTGTATCCCTCCCTTACCGGCTCCGTTACCGAGGCGGCGCGGCAGCTCATGCGTCATGATGATCTCGACTGACGGGTGAACATCCGGTGTTGGGAACACCTGCCGCCTTGCCGCTGGCCGCGCAGTGTGATTCACTTCGCGGCGGGAAAGCGATCGGTCGGGCGATCGCGAGATTGTCGGGGGTGCAACCCTTTCCGGTCCCTACCGGTGCGAACTCGCGGTCACCCGCGTGACGCGCGCGGGATGAGGGATCGAAAGGGATACACGAGAAGTGAAGCACCGCAAGCCGAACCGCATGAAGGTGAGCACCTCCCTAACGGTGGCGGGTGCGGCCGTGGCGGCCACACTGATGTCCACCCCGGCCAATGCCGTTCCGAACGATCCCAACGCCTCGCCGACCGCGCCGGCGCAGCCGGGTGAGGCCGAGAACCCGGAGGTGCAGCCCCGCACGGGTGGCGCCCCGGCCCCGCAGCCGGACAACACCCGCAAGCCCGAGAACCGGCCCACGCCGAGCCAGCCGGGCATCAATCCGGAGCAGCCGGTACCGCAGGGGGAGACCCCGGGCACGCAGCCGGGGACCACGCAGCCCGGCACGACGCAGCCCGGCACTCAGACCGACCCCGGCGCGCCGGCCGAGCCCGGCGCCCAGACCCCGCAGCCGTCGCCGTCGCAGCCCGGTGTGACCACCCCGCGGGTGGCGCCGTTGCCGGTGCCGGGTCAGCAGAATCCGGCCGAGCCCGCCGTGAACACCCCGCGCCAGCCGGGCACCACCGTTCCGGCGCAGCCGGAGGCGCAGGCCCCCGAGGCCGACGCGGAGGCGGTCCAGCCGGACGAGGAGACCCCGGTCGACACCCTGACGAGCCCGGAGACGGTGCAGCCGCGCTGGGAGGCCCCCGTGGTCGAGACCGCTCCCGCCGCGCCCGTGGTGGAGATGACGGGTCCGCACACCGAGGTCGGCGCGAACGTCGACGGCGGTGCGCTGCTGCCCGGTTTCGCGGCCAACACCCACCACTTCAGCAACCTGGACGGCTACGTCGGCACCGTCGGCTACAGCACCCCGGGCGGCTACGGTGAGGCCGGTGTCTCGCTGGAGTTCATCGAGGCCAACACCATCAAGGTGACCGGCTTCGTCGGCGGCGGCGGCGCGGAGGACCGCAAGGTCGAGTTCACCGTGGACACCACCCAGGCCAATGCGGCCAAGGCGGCCGCCGAGGGCTGGATCCGCCTGCAGCCGGGTGGCTCCGCGGCACTGGCGGCGCTGGGTGAAATTGGTAAGCTCCCGCAGGGCGAATTGCCCGCCCAGACGATCGAGGTCGGCGGTGCGACCACCCAGTGGGGTGGTTCGGTCCAGTACTGACCTCGGGGTCGAATCCGGCAGCTGAGTTTGTCGCGTGGGGGCGGTCGTTCGCGGCCGCCCTCAGTGCATGCGTGGGGAAAGGACACCGGTGATGGGTTCCGGCAAGGATGAGACCGCGGACGCCGCGAACGCGCGGTCCGGGCTCCCGCCGGAGTCGGACGGGTTGGAGTCGCGCCCCACGGAGCAGCTGTCGCGCGATGCGGTGACGGCCGACGCGGAGCCGGCCGCCGATCCGGATACGCAAGAGACCGAGCAGCTGTCGCGCCGCGATCTCGCCGACAGCACGCGAAACGGTCCGGGGGACGCGGGTTTCGGCCCGCCGCTGACGGAGTTCGGCCCACCGGTCGCCGGTTTCGGCCCGCCGACGGCCGACCCGGTGTCCGCGCGGGGTGCTACCGACCCGGGTGCGGGTCAGGTCGGTGGAGCCTCGGACGACTCCGGTCCGCCGCACGCTGATGCCGGCTCACCGCGGAACGACGTCGGCTCGCCGCATCCTGATTCCGGGCCTCCGCAGAGTGATTTCGGTCCACCGCTCTCCGACTTCGGCCCGCCGCAGAGTGATTTCGGCCCGCCGCAGAGTGATTTCGGGCCTCCGCAGAGTGATTTCGGGCCGCCGCTCTCCGATTTCGGACCACCGCTGTCGGACTTCGGCAAGGCCCCCGATGCGGGGGCCGCGGCGTGGACTCCGGCCGCGCCGCCCTCGCCCAGTCCCGAGATCGGCTGGCGGCCGGTGGACGCGCCGGACTATCGCGCACCGGAATCGGCTCCCGCGCCGCCGACCGCGCGGTTCGACCCCACGCCCGCCCCGGACACCACCGTGCGCCTGTCCAGCGACCAGGTGCCGCCCGCACCGAAGAAGTCGTCGGGGTGGGCGGCCGCGGGCGGGATCAACACGTCCAACTCCGGCCGCGAGTCGTCGTGGCTGCGCGGCGGCGAGACGGGTTACCCGCCCGCCACGCCGGAACCGGCGCGCTCGTCCACCTCGGCGGCGAAATCCACCGGGCCGGAACGGGAATCGCTGTCGTGGGCGGATGACCCCATCGGCAAGATGCTCGCACCGAAGGCCGCGCCGCCGCCACCGCCCGAGCCGGAGAGCCGCGGGCGGGGCCGTCTGCTGCTGGTGGCGGGCGCGGTCGTGGTGTTGATCGCAGTCGTGGTGACGGTCGCTCTGATCACCCGGGGCGGCCCCGAGGACGATGTGTCGGCCGATCCGGCCCCGGCCACCACCGGGGCGGCGGTGACGAGCAGTGCCGCGCTGAGCTGTCCGGCCCGCAAGGACGGCAGGGTCACGGTCGGCAACGGCGCGGGGTCCACCGCCTCCGGAGCGGAGGCCATCCTGGGCTTCCAGCACGCTTTCTACGCGCAGCGCAGCGGCACCAAGGCGCGCGAGTTCGTGGCCCCGGACGCGCTGAACATCTCCCCGGCGGACACCATTCAGCAGGCCATCGACGAGGTGATTCCGATGGGCACCACCTACTGCCTGCGCATTGTGGAGATCACCCCGGACATTTTCGACGCCGACCTCACCGAGCACCGCCCGGACGGCACCACCACCGTGTACCGGCAGCACATCACCACGGTCGACCGTGACGGCAGGCACCTGATCGTCGCCATCAACGAGCGGCCCTGAGCGACGGCGCGTCCCTGGGGCGGCGCGTGCCTGAGTGACGGTGCGTGGCTGAGTCACGGTGCGCGCCTGAGTGATGGTGCGTGCCTGAGTGACGGTCCGTCCCTGAGTGGCGGTGCGTGCCTGAGTGACGGTGCGTCCCTGAGTCACGGTGCGCGTCTGAGTGACGGCGCGTCCCTGAGTGACAGCGCGTCCCTGAGTGACGGTGCGTGCCTGGGCGGTGGTGGCGGACCGCACCGCCGCTCCGCCACAGGTGGTGCGCGGGTCATCGGACGAACGTGTGCCGGTGCCGGGGCACCGACCACACTGCTCATACCAGTATATGAGAATCAAATTTCATATTCTGGTCGCCTTGTGAAACAGTGGAGGTTCCGCGAACCCCGGCTTTCCCTCGGAGGTGTCCATGTCGCCGCTCACCCCACCCCTGTCCCGGCGTCTCGACGGGCTGCGGAGTTCGGCGATTCGCGACCTGCTCAAACTCACCGCGCGCGCCGACATCATCAGCCTCGCCGGCGGTTTGCCCGACGCCGAGCTCATGCCGCGGGACCGTATCGCCCGCGCCGCCGACACCGCCCTGTCGGACCGCTCGCGCCTGCAATACACCGAATCGCCGGGCTGGGGTCCGCTGCGTGAGGTGCTGGCGGCGCGTGAATCCACGCGCCTCGCCCGCCCGGTGCCCGTAGACGAGGTGTTCGTCACACACGGTTCGCAGCAGGCGCTGTCCCTGCTGGCCGAGGTGCTGCTCGATCCGGGTGCGTTGGTGGTGGTCGAGGATCCGGCCTATGTCGGCGCGCTCCAGGTCTTCCGTGCCGCCGGGGCGCGGATCGAGGCCGTTCCCCTGGACCCCGACGGCATGCGTCTCGACGCTCTGCGCGACCTGCTGGCTCGTGGTGAGCGGCCCGCCGTCGTGCACACCGTCAGCAACTTCCACAATCCCGGCGGTGTCACGCTGCTGCCACAGCGTCGGCGGGAGTTGGCGGAACTCGCCGAGGCGTACGGCTTCTGGATCATCGAGGACGATCCCTACGGTGAGCTCTGGTTCGTCCGGCCGTCCCCCGAGCCGGTGGCCACCTACTCGCCCAACGTGATTCGGTTGTCGAGTTCGTCCAAGATTCTCGCGCCCGCGCTGCGGGTGGGCTGGCTGGTCGCCCCGACCCGGGTGTGCCGCGCGGTGGAACTGCTCAAGCAGGGTGCGGACCTCTGCGGTTCCGCGCTCACCCAGCAGATCGTGACCGACCTCCTCACCGACGCCGAATGGCTTGCCGCGCACATCGATTCCGTGCGCACCGCCTACGGCGCGCGAGCCAAGGCGCTCGTCGACGCGGTGCGCACCCGCTTCGGCGACGCCGTGGTCAGCACCGACGCGGCGGGCGGCATGTTCGTCTGGGTGGATTTCGCCGACGGCACCGATACCGATGCCCTGCTACCCGCCGCCCTGGACGCGGGCGTCGCGTACATGCCCGGTTCGGCCTTCGCGGTCGCCACCGACTACAGCCACGCCATGCGCCTGTGTTTCACCACCTCCGACGCGGACACCCTGGGCCGCGCGATCGACCGCCTGGCCACCGCGCACGCCGCCGTGCGGGGCTGACCGTCCACGGCCTCGGGGCCGGAACGTATGGTCTTCCACGACACGGGATCACGGCTGCTCCCGTGCGGTCGACGGAAGGAATGTGTTGCGACTCGGTGCTGTCCCCGGCGGTTTCGGCGATCTGATGCCCGGCAGTCCCGGCGCTCCCATGCTCGCCTCGACGGCCGCATGAGACGCTCCCGCTTCGCCACGGCGCTGACGGTCGCGGCGCTGCTCTGCGCGGGTGCCGCGCACGCCGAGGCGGCTCCGCGCCCCGTCATCGCCCTCGGCGGCGGCATGGGGGTGGCCATGCTGCACGGCGTGCCCTTGGCGGAGGCGACCTGGATGTGGTTCTGCACCCTCACCGCGGTCGGCTACGACCGGCACGGCGATCTGGTCGGAATCACCAACGCGCACTGCGTCTACGACCGGGAGGGGCGGCAGTGGCCCGGTGACGAGGTGGTGGCGGTGTCGCCCGCCGGTGACACCGTGGTCGGCCGGGTGGCGTTCATCAGCGGGGGTAATCCGCTCGTGCCCGGTCCGAACGGACCCGGACTCGATTACGCCGTCGTCGTTTTCGACCGGTCCGTGGTGACGCCGCTGCCCACGGTGGTCGGAAATCCGGTGCGCCGCATCGCCCCACCGCCGCCGCCCGGTACGACGCTGTGCAAGCTGGGCATCACCACCGGTCTGACGTGCGGGGTCATGCTCGGCACCGTCGGCCCCTACGTGGTGAACTCGGTGACCGAGAACATCGGCGACTCCGGCGCCCCCATCGTGGTCGGCGACGCGCTGGTGGCCAGTCAGTGGCTCACCGGCGGCGCGACGGCCATGACCGCGATCGTGGCCGACCTCGACCGCCGGGGTGGTGCCGGAGCCGGATTCCGGCTCATACCAGCGTGATCGGTGCGCTCACACCCAGTCGTAGGTGCGTTCCACGGCCTTGTTCCATTCGGCTATGAGCCGGTCGCGGTCGGTGTCGGTCATGGTGGACTTCCAGCGCTTGTCCTCCGACCAGTTGGCGCGGATGTCCTCCGTGCTCGCCCAGTAGCCGACCGCCAATCCGGCCGCGTAGGCGGCTCCGAGCGCGGTGGTCTCGGTGACCACCGGGCGCACCACCGGAGCGTCCACGATATCGGCCTGGAACTGCATGAGCAGGTCGTTGACCACCATGCCGCCGTCCACCTTGAGGGTCACCAGTTCCACGTCCAACCGTTGGGCGGCCGCGTCGGCGCGCATGGCGTCGAGGACCTCGCGGGTCTGGAAAGCCGTGGCCTCCAAGGCCGCTCGGGCGAAATGGCCCTTGTTGGCGAACCGGGTCAGCCCCACCGCGACACCGCGGGCGTCGGGCCGCCAGCGTGGCGCGAAGAGTCCCGAGAAGGCGGGCACGATGTAGACGCCGCCGTTGTCGGGCACCGAGCGGGCCAGTTCTTCCACATCGTCGGCGGTGCTGATCAGGCCGAGATTGTCGCGCAGCCACTGCACCAGGGAGCCGGTGACGGCGATGGAGCCCTCCAGCGCGTACACGGCCGGTTCCGCGCCGAGCCGGTAACAGACGGTGGTGAGCAGCCCGTGCTCGCTGAACACCGGGGTGGTGCCGGTGTTCATCAGCATGAAATTGCCGGTGCCGTACGTGTTCTTGGCCTCGCCGGGTGACAGGCACGCCTGTCCGAAGGTGGCGGCCTGCTGATCGCCCAGGATTCCCGCGACGGGCACGCCGCGCAGCGCACCGGAGGTGATGTCCGCGTACACCTCCGACGAGCTGCGAATGGTGGGCAGCATGGCGACGGGCACCCCGAATTCCGCGCAGATCTCCGGATCCCATTGCAGGGTGCGCAGATCCATGAGCATGGTGCGCGAGGCGTTGGTGACGTCGGTGATGTGTTCGCCGGTGAGGTTCCACAGCACCCAGCTGTCGATGGTGCCGAAGCAGAGTTCGCCGTTCTCGCCGCGTTCCCGCGCCCCGGGCACGTGATCGAGAATCCAGCGCAGTTTGGGACCGGCGAAGTAGGTGGACAGCGGCAGGCCGGTGCGGTCGGCGTACCGGTTCGGGCCGTCACCGCCACCCAGTTCGCCGACCAGCGCGGCGGTGCGGGTGTCCTGCCAGACGATGGCATTGTGAATCGGCTTGCCGGTGCCGCGATCCCACACCACGGTGGTCTCGCGTTGATTGGTGACTCCGGCGGCGGCGATGTCACTCGCGCTCAGGCCGGTCTTCTCCAAGACTTCAGCGATCACGGATTCGGTATTGCGCCAGATGCTTTCGGCATCGTGCTCGACCCAGCCCGGCTGCGGGAAGATCTGCTCGTGCTCCCGTTGCGCGACGCCGACGATCGCCCCGCGCTGGTCGAAGACGATGCACCGGCTCGAGGTCGTACCCTGATCGATGGCGGCCACATAGCGACGCATTGGAGCAGGCTACCGTGCGAACGGGCCGATACGGGCGGATGACACAGGCCCCGTCGTTGCTTCCTGTCGCGAACGACCGCGTTAGGCTGGTGTCTGGTTACCCATGGGCAACTGCACCAGAGCCACGAGCGTCATCGATACGAATGCCGCGTCGCCGGAGCCTCCGGCGCACCGGTCGGCCGGAGGAGTCGAGCATGGCGAAGCACCCGCACTCTCAGTTCCTGGGCCCGGAGCAGCGTGCCGCTGCCTGGGAACGGCTCGGTAAGGAGCCGTTCGACGTGATCGTGATCGGCGGTGGCGTGGTGGGCGCGGGTATCGCGCTCGACGCCGCCACCCGTGGTCTGGAGGTGGCGCTGGTGGAGGCGCGCGATCTGGCGGCGGGCACCTCGAGCCGCTCCTCCAAGATGTTCCACGGCGGCCTGCGCTACCTGGAGATGTTCGAGTTCGGGCTGGTACGCGAGGCGCTGCGAGAGCGGGAGCTGGCGCTGTCCAAGCTCGCGCCGCATCTGGTGAAGCCGCTGAAGTTCCTCTACCCGCTGACCCATTTCGGCTGGGAGCGGCCCTATGTATCGGCGGGCCTGCTGCTGTACGACACCATGGGCGGCGCGAAATCCGTTCCGGGACAGCATCATCTGACCCGGCACGGGGCGCTGCGACTGGCTCCCGGGCTCAAGCGCAGCGCGCTGACCGGCGGCGTCACCTACTACGACACGCTGGTCGATGATGCCCGCCACACCATGACGGTGGCGCGGACGGCCGCCCACTACGGGGCGACCATCCGTACCTCCACCCAGGTGGTCGGCTTCCTGCGCGAGGCCGACCGGGTGGTCGGGGTGAAGGTGCGCGACAGCGAGGACGGCCGCACCACCGAGGCCCGCGCCAGCGTGGTCATCAATGCCACGGGGGTATGGACCGACGAGATCCAGGAGTTGTCGCATGTGCGGGGACGATTCCATGTGCGCGCCTCCAAGGGCGTGCACATCGTGGTGCCGCGCGACCGCATAGCCAGCGACGCGGCCCTGATCCTGCGCACCCCCACCTCGGTGCTGTTCGTGATCCCGTGGGGCAGCAACCACTGGGTCGTCGGCACCACCGACACCGACTGGAATCTCGACCTGGCGCATCCGGCCGCCACCAAGGCCGATATCGACTACCTGCTCGACCGCATCAACGAGGTGCTGGTCACGCCGCTCACCCACGCCGACATCACCGGCGTGTACGCGGGCCTGCGCCCGCTGCTGGCGGGAGAGAGCGACGAGACCTCGAAGCTCTCGCGCGAACACGCCGTGGCCCGGATCGCACCCGGCCTGGTGGCCATCGCGGGCGGCAAGTACACCACCTACCGGGTGATGGCCTACGACGCCGTCGACGCGGCGCTGGTGGACATCCCGCGCCGGGTGTCGCCGTCGGTGACCGAGAAGGTGCCGCTGCTCGGCGCGGACGGCTACCACGCCCTGCTCAATCAGGTTCCGCACCTCGCCGAGAAGTACGGCGTGCACCCCTACCGCATCGAACACCTGCTCAACCGCTACGGCTCCCTCATCGACGAGGTGCTGGGCCTGGCCGACGGCAAACCCGATCTGCTGCAACCGATCACCGCCGCCCCCGCCTACCTCCAGGTGGAGGCCCTGTACGCGGCCGCCGCCGAGGGCGCGCTGCACCTGGACGACATCCTGGCCCGTCGCACCCGCATCTCCATCGAATACGCCGATCGCGGCGTCGACTGCGCCGACCAGGTGGCGCGCCTGGTCGCCCCCGTCCTCGGCTGGGAAGAGGCCGACATCGCCCGCGAGGTGAGCACCTACCAGGCCCGCGTGCGCGCGGAGATCGAATCCCAGACCCAGCCCGACGACACCTCCGCCGACGCGCTGCGCCTGGAAGCGCCGGAGGCGCGCCGGGAGGTGCTGGATCCGGTTCCACTCAGCGCCGACTGATTGAAAGCTCCGGCGATACGGCGAGCGCCCCACCTGTGGTGGGGCGCTCGCGTTCGCTTCGTCCGAGTGAAATCAGTTGGGCCGGTGGAATTCGCCAGTGCTCACCCGCGTGGTGAAGGCGCTCCACTCGCTGGCGGTGAAGATCAGCGCGGGGCCGGTTGGGTTCTTGGAATCACGGACGCCGACAACTCCGTCGTCGAGGAAGGCGACCTCCACGCATTCGCCACCGCCCTGGCTGTGGCTGCTTGTGAACCAGTGCGCGCCGGACAGGTCAATGTCCACCCTCATACTCCCTCGCCATCTTCCTGAGCAGCTGTCGGCTGGTGGTGCCGTCGAGTGCCGCGTCCCTCAGACGATGAAACTAACGTGCGAAGCTCGTCACGTCGTCGGCGTCCTCAATGTACATGTTGCCCACCACGCCCTCCAGGAACACGACAGGCGGCTCGATGGGCTCCCCGGGCGCTGATTCACCGTACTGAAGCAGGACGAAGGGAGGCATCGAGATACCACCCGGAAAGCCTGCGGTGAAGGGGAGTATCCGAAGCTCCACGTTGTCCTCGGTGGACCGATCGGCCAGGCGTCGAAGCTGTGCTGCCATGATGCGGCGACTACCCCCGATCCGGTGCAGTGCGGCCTCACCGACCACGGCCTCCAGCTCAACCGGTTGGGTGCGCCGACTGACGACCTTCTGGCGCTGCATCTTCAACTGCACTCGCCGCTCCCATTCCTCGGGGGAATCGTCTGGCCAGATCTGGCTGACCAACGCCCGGTCATACTCGGCGATCTGCAACAGCCCCGGCACCAACTCCGGTTGGTACGTAATGATTTTCGACGCGGCGGCCTCGAGTCCCACATACACGTCGAAGTCCTTGGGGATCAGATCCCCGTACTGATGCCACCAGTTCTTGACATTCGCCTGTCTCGCCAACCCCACCAACGCCGCGGTCAAATCCTCCGGCACACCGTACAAATCGCACGCGGCCTGGATATCCCGCGACTTGATCCGCGAATTCTCCCCCTTCTCCAGCCTGCCGAGACTGGTCGCCCCGATCTCCAAGAGCTGCGCGGCCTTCGCCTGCGTGTATCCGGCGCGGCTGCGCCATTCCAGCAGATACCGGCCGAGCTGACGCCGCGGCAGCGTCGACCCCGCCTCACCGTTCGCCTGGGTCATCGCATCCTCCGATTCGGGGAGGTCGAGTTCACCGTTCCGAAGAAATGCTCCCACCTGCACCGGTGCCCGTTCAGCGATTTCCGGGCACTTCTTTCGGCCCCGCCGTTTCGGCCCGCGTGTCGCTGCCGCGAGGTGTGTCATCGAAACCATCCCGACACCCCACATCCCGACAGAACGGACCCCCGCCATGAGATTCCGCCCCACCGCGATCGGCTACCTGCGCTCCGACATCAGCGGCGTCCGCCAAGCCTGGGACGAGTCCCAGATCCGCAGCCTCGCCGCCCGCCGCGGCTTCGACTTCGCCAAGATGATCGTCCTCGACGGCCGCACCGGCAAACCACCCCTCGCGGCCCTGAAATCCACCATCACCCGCATAGCCGCCAGCGCCGTCTTCGTCCCCAGCACAGCCCATTTCGACGGCGACACCGTACCCCCCGCCCTCCTGAACGTCGTATCCGTGATCACCATCGACCCGGACAACACCTACCCCCGATCCGATGCCGACCCACGGCGATGACACCCCGGCACCGACCGGCGACGACCAGCCGCGCGGCTGGCTCCAATTCCACGACGGCACATGGGCTCTCCTCTGGCCCGACGGCCGCGTCACCCCCTACCCCGATCCCCGAACCGCCCCAGTCGACCCGTACCGCGACGACGGCCAGCTCCCCCGGACCAGCGCACCACCCCGCCCCCTCGCCCGCGTGATTGCTAGCGCGCAGCCGAGGCCGAATGCCATCCGGGCGCGAACACGGGGGATTGATTCCGAGGGCAACGGTCTTCACCACATCAGAACGATCGCCTCCAGATCAGAACGATCATCTCCAGGCCCACGACGTAGCCGACGAGCGCCGCGGCCACACCGCCGAGCACCACTACGAGCCAGGACCTGCCGCGCCACCGAAGTGTCACCACCACGAGGGTGGTGAACACAAGAATTCCGATGAGCAGAGCTACGCCAGGTGAGTGATCGACGTACATAGGGTAGCTATCTGCGTTATTGGAGTTCACCGTGGTCGAATCGGCTCATCGGGACGCGATGTTTCACCGCTGCCAGGAGATATCGGCCACTCTCGTTATGCCTGGCAGGCCCTTGGACAGGGGCTACGCAAGGTCTCCAGAAACTGCGGGTACACGAACGCCCTCTCATGCCGCTGATCGCGCTGACCGATCGGTCGGCGGGGGTCGGCCGAAGATCAACGGGCCGAACTGACCCGAGATCAGCGGAACTTTCGCAACTGCCGATTACATAGCGCTCGTGCAGTCAATGATCCTGGGGGTTGAATCGCCCCGTGTTCCGTGCCCACTCCCATCCACGACGCCATGAGTGACCTGGATGCGAGCGACATGGCGAAAAAGATCGTCAGCCGCCTCAACAACGGTGATCCGGACAAAGTGATTCTCGGTTATGCCAAACCCGAACCACGCGAACAACGACGAGCCGCCATCGCACGCGCACCTCCCCGCTCCCGGTTGCCGCTACACGATCCTGCAAGTGCGGGATCTAGGCGAGCGGCCCGACCGCCTTCACCCCATCTATCGACTCGAAATCGAGGGCATGCAGCGTTGCCAGGATGGCACCCCGGAGAGCAACAGGACCATAGGGCTCGAGCTGGTGCCGGACATGGGTGACTGGGTTCCCTGGAAGGTCATCCCCTGACGAGTCTTCACGCTGATCCTTGCAGCAGACGACCAGCGGCGCCATCCGTACTTGCCGGATGGCGCGCTGACCGAACCGGCCGTGCTGCGGCCGGCTGAACGCGCCAACTTCCGAGTTTCGAGTGATGGCCGTCCTGGATGATGACCATGACAGAAGGAAGTGCAGAGTCGCTGGTGAGTGGTTGCTGTGCATCGAGTTCCTCGCGGCCTCCCTTATCGCGCGCAAGGATCTGGCCACGGCGGCAGAAGGAGACCTCCTGCGGGAGATCTACCTGTCCTTTCGCTGAACCGTCCGGAGTACGCCCGAGACTTCGATATTCGGGCCAGGATATTGACCGCGCTGGAACCGGGCGATTCCAACGTCTTTGATCGGGGCGCTCCTGCCCTCCGCTCGCGAGCCACCCGAATCCCGATACGGCTGAGTAGCGAACGCGCGCTCGAGCCGCTGGTGGCGATTACCGAATTCGGGACCCAGAAGTCCATCTTCAGGAACGCGAATGTGCCCTGGGCGGAGGTTTTCGCCAATCTCGGCACCTTCCTGGCCGAGATCCCAGATGATGACACGGCGGCGGCGACTGTCTCTCCGACTGAGCTGCTGATCCCGATTGCCACTACAGGTAACGATGCGAACGTACCGTAACTCCGCTTGCCGGGCCGATTCGGACCATCAGGGCCGCAATCGGAACGCACTGAACTGCCGAGTTGCGGACGTGCAACTCCCGCGAGGGCGCAGTGGCTTGGTGTCAGCGGACCGGCCATTCAAGGCCGAGAGCGTTGAGCCATGGCATGAACGGGGTGCCTACTCGGCCCAGCGCCTGCGCCATCTCATCGAATGTCGATTCCACGGCTGCGGTCGCTGCAGGGTCGGCGTTCCAGAGATGCGCCAACTCTGCCGCAGCATTCGCGCCGGTTCGATCGCTGGAGGCCAACGTCGGATCGACATTGCCTCCGGGTGATGACAGGTACTTGCGGTAAACGATCGTCGGTTCGGAACCTTCGATCTTCCAAGCAGTCCACACGACACCGAACTCATCCATGTCGTCGGCGACCACCGCACGAGCGGTCTCGACTCCAGCGAACAGGCCAGTTCCGAGCATCTCCGCGACCGACATTGCGACGTATCCGCTTGCTCGCCACCATGACCCAACAGGCGTAACCGGATTGAGCGAGTGCCGGTCGACCGTCATCGCGGCCAGGGTCTTCAGGTTCGTGACCAGGGCCTGTGCCTCGGCTTCGGTGGCAACATCGGCGATCACTGCTGTCCCATATGTGCTCATGGTCCGATTCTTCGGCACGACCGAGTTCGTTCTACCGTCGACACGCTGGCGTCCGGGTGGGACGGTAATCGGTGCATGCCGCGACATGCACAGCTCCGGACAGCCGCGGGACCTGCGAACGAATTGCCCCTCATTGTGGTGCCAGGGCCCCATGATGATGATCATGACCGCAGACTCACTGACCGTGCCGCTTGCTGAGTTGCGCAGGGCATTCGAACTGGCGATTGCCCATGCCGAGGCCGCGGTTGGCACGCAATCCGTCACCCTCGATCAGGACTACTTCTGGTCTATTCCGCCCGAGCAGGTGTATGACGTCTACAACCGACCATCCGATCTGACGGTCGGTCAACTCTCTGAATCGTGGCAGCACCTTAGTGATCTCCTGGCACATGAGGACCGTGCGCTCGGCTATCACCTTGTGTGGCTTGCCGACGTCCTGAGAGCCATCGGACAATCCACTCCCTGAACGTCCTGCGCTGCCGCAGGTCGCGCTGACCGAATCGGCCGCCGGCCCGACGCCCGCGCCTCCGCGGGACAGGCGTGCAATCTGCCCGCCACCCGGAACGTCGAATGCCCGGTGAATGCGGTTGGCTGCAAGATTGACCCAACCGCGGTGGGGACCCCGCGCACGAACGAGACGATACGAGGGTTGGTATGGGATTCAGAACTGTGGTGATCTCTGAGGATCGGCCGCTCACGTTGCCGTTGTGGTTTGTCGAGGCCCATCCCGAACTGCACTTCGGCAACAACGAAGACGGCTCGTCTCGTCTGCCGATCGCGAGTCGCTTCGAGCGCAAGTTCTACGGATCCAAGGACGATCAGCTCTTTCTCGACCTACAGCGGGTGTTGAACGAAAGTCCGTCATGGATCGACAATGTCGAGCTGATCCTGTTCCACGAGTGCGGTGGGATTACCAAGGTGCTGGTCACGCGCGACCGCATACGCATGGCCGAACCGACAGGCTGGTCCGAGGTCGATGAGATCGAACACTGGTTCTGCGGCTGCTCATTGGACACGCAAGTCGAGCCCCAGCGCGCCGAACTCGACGATGGGAGCCGCCCCGAGGTCGGAAAGGCAGTCGGCCCGGACGCGCCATAATGCCGCTGGTCGCGCTGACCGAACCGGCCAGCGCGGGCGGGCGGCAACGGTTGATCTGGCACCGGCCGAACGGACCGTATTGCCGAGTTGAGGACTCTCAGGTGCAGTAGCCAACGGTGTCGGGCCGTTAGGTTGTGGTGCCGCAGCGATTCTGGTGTGATCGGATTGTGCTGCCGAATCTGCTGGCGTTCACCGCCGTGGCCGTCCTCCTGGTCGCCATTCCCGGTCCAGCGGTAGTTCTAACGTTGAAAAGTGCGCTCCTGCGGGGACGACAGGCAGCGTTCGGCGTGGCATTCGGCGTGCTGGTGGCAGATCTTGTGTGGGCGATGGCCACTGCTGCCGGGCTAACAGCCTTGCTGGTCTCCTCGCAGATCGCTTTCGACATTGTGCGGGTAGTTGGAGCGCTGTATCTCCTGTACCTCGGTGTGCGGCTGGCGCTGTCGCGGAACCTCGCGGTCTTGGGTTCGGCTACACAGGCGCGGACGGAGACCGATCGTCGGGGCGGACTGCTACGCAGTTTTCGCGAGGGTCTGCTGTGCGACCTGTCCAATCCGAAGACCATGATGGTGTTCGCGAGCGTGATCCCCCAATTTCTCAGCAACACAAGCCATCCCGGCGAAGCGTTCGTGCTCGGTCTGGCGTTCGCCGTCGTGGGACTATGCTCGTTGTTGGTTTACGCGATGGTGTTCGGGACCGCGCGGCGAGCGGTGAAGAACACTCGGGTCACGCGGGCGCTGCTACGTGGCAGCGGAGGTGTGTTGGGGTTGTTCGGCGTTGGCCTGCTGGCCGAAACCTCCGCGACGTAGCTGTTACCGCATCGGTGGCGGTCCATGGGATGCCACAGCGGTGAGACTACCGCTGTCGTCTGTCGAATCCGCTCATTCCACTTACGGGCGGCCGGGACCATCCTGCCGATACGCCCTAGCCGAACGCTGCGTGCTGAGATCTATGCCAGTGTTTCACCAGGTGGGCCGATACCGTGATGCGGTGAACGATGATGCCGTTCGGCCAGAGTGGGGACGTCTGAGGAAGGTTGCGTCACCGATGAATGGCGGGCGGCGACTGGCCTATAGTGCCGAGCTCGTCGAGTGTGAGGATCGGCCGATGAATCTGCCGCCCCCGGTCGGTCAAAGCTCATGACACCGTAGAAAGGACACCGTCATGTCGGAGCTTCTCGTCGACTTCATCACGACCCTCGACGGCTACGCATCAGGGGAGGGGTGGCCCGGTTTCTGGGGCCTCGAAGGCCCGGAGTACCTCGCATGGCTCGGCGAACAACCAGAGCCCACCTATCTGATGGGAGCCAATACCTACCGCCTGATGTCGGGCTTCGCCGCCGGCGAGGTCCCGGCTGGCCAGGACGAGTTCAGGCCCGAAGAGGAGGCGTCCGTCGACGGGCTCACCCGAGCGTCCAAGGTGGTGTTCTCCTCTTCACTGGAGGAGCCACTGACGTGGGCCAACTCCACGCTTGTCCGAGACGACGCCATCGAGACGGTTCGCGCCATGAAATCGAACGGCTCGGGGCTGCTCACTACGATCGGCAGCCTGAGCCTGTGCCGTTCCCTGTTGCGAGCCGGGCTCGTCGATCGATTCCGGGTCGTGATGTTCCCGGTCATCACCGGTGCCACGGGCGCGGAACGCATCTACGACGGCTACCCGGACGTTGCCCTCGAGATGATCGAGCACCGTACCTTCGACGGTCGTACCCAGTTGGTCGAGTACAGGCCCCGCGTCCTCGAACGCCCGCCGCTCGGTGCTCCCGCGTGATGTCGCGCGTCCGCCGACGGAACACTTGGCGATGAGCCGAGGTCCGAAGGGCGGAAGAGCTCTGTTTCACCGGCTTCCGTGCTCCAAGCGAATGCCAACGGATCGTTAATGCCCGGCGGTTAGCGTGCTTCGCGAGGGCCGATCATCGCAGGCCCGACCATCCGGTGAAGGAGTGTGACGTGGCGGAGCAGAATCGGCGGGTGAGCGACAGCGTCTACGAGGTTCGGTTCGGTTTCACCGTGCGGGATGTATCGACGATCGCCGTGTGCGCAGGATTCGCTCTTGTCGGTTTCCTTCCCGATTGCCCGCTCCTGCTACGGATCGCCTGCCTGGGTTTTTTCGGCGGGGGCGGATTGGTCTACCTGTACAAGATCCTGAGCATGACGTTGTCACGTCGTATCGCATTGCGTGTCGACCACACCGGTATCACTCTGGGCGAGTCCCCGATTCTCGGCGACCGCCAAGGGGCTGTGAGCCTTCCGTGGGCGCAGGTCACCTCGGTCGCGGTGGTGACAGAACCCGGCCGCTACCCCTTGACCTACATCTGCCTGACCACGCGAGAGCGATCATCGACATTGCCGAATCCGCCCGGCTCGTGGAGCGAAGGCGGCCCCGATTTCCGCACTCCGCTGCCCGGTCTGTTCTCGGTGAGTCGGCGGATCATCGGCTGGGAAGTGAATCGCACACGATTGGAGCACGCCGTGAAGCGCTACGCCCCGGAGGTCGACGTACGCTACTTCAGCTGATACCGCCGCATGTGGTTGTCCACGGTCGGCGACTACGGCCAGTACCGGTGATCCGCACCGCTGCGCAGCCCACATTCGCCACTCGCCCCCCGCCCTGGGCGCGAACCATCTCGGCGAAAATGGCCAAGGCTGCGCGCTCTTCGGGCGGTCCAAACCACATCCGTTCTGCGCCTGTACTTCTGCTGGTGCAGCCTCCGCCAACTCACCCGCTCGCAGTGTCGGCTGACGTTCGTCTCGAGTGATCTGCCGCGCCTAGGTCCGGCAGCCAGTGCAGCTCGTGTGCCAGGGTTTTTGCTACGCCGCGGATGCGGCGGTGTAGTGGCGACTGCACGCGCGGGAGGACCAGGTGGATCGTCAAGGGAGGTGCGCCCCGCAGCGGTCGCCAGATGAGACCGGCCGGTTGTGTCGTGATCGCGGCTTCACCGGCCGGGGCGAGGGTGAGGCCGTCGAGTAGGTCGCGCTGAGCCATGTCGAAAGAGACTGTGGGCGTGACGGATCGAGGCCGTGGTCGGATGTCGCGGAACAGTGCGGACAGCTGATCGTGGACCGGGGGGTTGGCCGTGCGGTCGGGGAGTCGCAGCGGATACGCGGCCGCATCGGCGATCGCGATCTCCGGGTGTTCGGCCAGCGGATGATGTTGTGCCAATTGGACTCCCACGCGTAGCCGCCGCAGCAGGAACCGGCGCACGCCACGACCCGGCTGTTCACCCCGGGTGATCCCCGCGTCGATGCGGCCATCGGCGACCGCGGGGGAGATCTCCGGTGTCGCCATCGGGACCGCGCTGACATCGAGACCTGGGCTGCTGCGAATTATTCTGTCCACCAAGGCCGGTGCCGTCCCGGCCCCAGCGCTGAGGCTGTATCCGATGCGCAGCGTGCCCAGTTCACCGGCTCCCGCCTTCCGGGCGGTGTCCCATGCCCGGTCCAGCGCCGCCAGCGCGGGCGGCGCGGACTCCGCCAAAACCGCACCGGCCGTGGTCAATACGACGCTGCGCGTGTTGCGAACCAGCAAGCTCGTACCGAGTTCGGCCTCCAATCGGCGTATCCGGGCGCTCAGTGCGGGCTGGGCGATCCCGATCCGTGCGGCCGCGCGGGTGAAGTTCAACTCCCGCGCGAGCACCAGAAAGTACCGCAGGCTCACCGTATCCGGAGCCACATGCCCTCCCGGTCGATTGATAACGATCCGTTCTGAGTCTATCCCGTACCGGTCTTTCCCTGGTCCACGGATCAAGCCCTAACCTGCGCATATTCACTCACACACCGAGAGGCGGCCATGCACAAGTTGGTAGTTCTGTACCCCAAGCCCGTCGACCCCGACCACTTCCGCGACTACTACGTGACCAACCACCTTCCACTGGCAACGAAGATGCCCGGCCTGCTCGCCTGGCGCTACAGCTTCGACGTGGCGGCGACCAACGGAGCAGCACCGTACTTCGCGGTCTTCGAAGCCGACTTCGCCGATGCCGCCGCGTTGGCCGCGGCGTCGGCGTCGGAGCAAGGCCAGCGGGCGGCCGCCGATGTCGTCAACTACGCGACCGGCGGTGTGGTCATCATCGACTATCCGGTGCGGGAGGGGACCAGCTGAGGCGGGACGGCAGTGGTGATCCGATGCTTGCGCGCGCCTTCCCGCGACGCTGCCTGTCCGAGGAGGTGGCACCGCCCGCGAGCGGGTTGCCCCGGTGTCAGACGCACGGGTTTGGGTAGCCGGTTGACAGAGGAGTTCGGGGCTGCCCGGACATAACCATCGAGAGAGCGTGAATGCGGAGGTGATTGCCGTGTCGGGTGCGCAATCGCAGCACATCGGACCCGGGCCAGCCACCCACGATCCGAGCCGGGAGCCGGTCGGTGAGCTGGTGCGGCAGGCGTCGCAGCAGCTCACCGAGCTGGTGCGTGGGGAGCTGCGGCTGGCACAGGCGGAGATGCGGGAGAAGGGCAAGCGGTACGGAATCAGTGGCGGGCTGTTCGGCGGTGCCGCCGTGGTCGGATTCCTGACCTTGCAGGCCTTGGTCTTCACCGTGATCGCGGCGCTGGCCGTGGCCTTGCCGATGTGGGCGTCGGCGCTGATCGTCACGGCGCTGCTCGCCGTGATCACCGCGGTACTGGCGCTGGTCGGCCGCAAGGAGGTCGATCAGGCCACCCCGCCGACACCCGAGCACACCATCGAAACCGTCAAAGCCGATATCGCTCAGATCAAGGAAAGCGCACACCGATGAATCAGCCGGACTCGGAGAAGAAGACCGCGGCTTCCGTCGACGAGTTGCGCGAGCAGGTCGAGCACACTCGTGCGGAACTCGGGCAGACCGTCGAAGCGCTCGCGGCCAAGACGGACGTCAAGGCCCGCGCACAGGATCGGGCCGAGGCGGCCAAACACCAGGCCGCCGCCAAGGCGGAACAGTTGAAGCACAAGACCACCGACGCCGCCCAGCAGGCACGCAGTCACCCCGGCCTCGTACTCGCGGGTGTGGCGGGCGTGGTGATCGCGGTGTGGGCGGTTCGTCGCCGACGGAACGGGTGATCCAGTGAAATCAGTCGACATTGCCTACAAGCCGATCGGTCTCGTCCTGGGCGCGGTCAGCGGCCTGCTCGCCGCGGCGGTATTCAAGCAGACCTGGAAGATGCTCCGCCACGACGAGCAGGTCCCGGAAGCAACCGACCCGGATCGAAGCTGGCGCGAGGTCCTGCTCGCCGCAGTCGTCCAAGGCGCGATATTCGCCGGAGTCAAGGCCGCCGTCGACCGCGCCGGCGCCACCACCACCCACCGCCTGACCGGTACCTGGCCCAGCTGACGCGCCCGGCGGCTGTCATGACGGCCTCGGACGACGATGGCTCCGGCACGACAGTGAAAAGCACCGCCGCGTGGTGGATCACGCGGCGGTGCTCGGCTGTGCGTCAGGCCTGTGCGGCGGCAGGCACGTCTCGGGTGCGGTCGAGTTTGGCGCTGTCGGCGAGTTTGAGCCAGATGACTCCGCCGATGATGACCGCGAGCCAGAATGCTTTGGCCAGGGTCAGGGTTTCGTGGAAGAAGACCGGTCCGAGGAGGGCGGCGCCGACGGCGCCGATACCGGCCCATACGGCGTACCCGATCCCGACGTCGATCTTCTTCAACGCGACGCTGAGGAAGTACAGGGTGAAGAGGAAGAAGACGATGGCGACGGCCGACCAGAGCGGGTTGGTGAATCCCTCGCTGCCGTTCACGCTGAGGGCGTAGCCGATCTCGAAACCGCCGGCTGCCAGCAGTGCCAGCCAGGGTCCGGTCTTCTGTTCGACTGTTGCGGGTGCCGAATGGGGCGTTGCGGTGGTGGTCATGGGAGTTGTCCTTTCGCGAATGCGGGGATGGGGTTACACGGTTCCGGCGAGATTGAGTCCGACTACGCCGACGATGACGATGGCGATGCCCAGCAACTTCTTCCAGGTCAGGCGCTGGGCGAGGAACAGCGCGCCGATGACGACGATCGAGACCCCGGCCAGTGCGGTCCACAGGGCGTATCCGACGCCGACGTCGAAGGTCAGCAGGGCGAGGCTGAGGAAGAAGGTGGCGATCGCGCCGCTGACGAGCGTGCCGATCGTCCACCGCAGGTTCGTGAAGCCCTGTGCCTTGCCCGCGGCAATGCCGACGGCGACCTCGAAGATGACCGCGATGCCCAAGTAGAGCCAGCTCATGACGATATTCCTTTCAACGGGAGTATAAATGCATGTACATGCAGGTATATGGACAGTGAAAGCCGATGCCGTGACAGCGGGTGGTTCAGGGTGCGAGCAACGCTTCGATCTCCCGCAGGGCCGCCCCGAGTTGTCTGATGTCGACACCGGGGAAGTGGGCTGAGGCCGCGGTCAGGAGTTCGGTGATGCGATCTTCGTAGGGGGATCGCGCATCGCGGACCAATGCCTCGCCTTGCTCGGTGATGACCGCGTAGACACCGCGCTTGTCGTCCGCGCAGAGGTCGCGACGGACGTAACCCTTCGACTCCAGGCGAGTCACCAGGCGCGTTGCCGAACTCTGATTCAGGCCGACGCTCTGCGCGAGATCATTGACACGCAACTCCTTTTCGGGCGACTGGCTCACCAGGCTCAGCGCACGAAACTCCGTCAGCCCGACGCGATAGGTATCGGCGAGCCACCGATCGAGGTTCGCGTCCACGGCGGAGGTCAGTGCGGCAACCTTCGACCAGGCGGCGCTGACGTGACCCTGCGGCATCCGACTCGTCTCAGTTGGTTGCATGTACATGCATGTAAGGTAACAGGTCTGCGGCGACAACGCCAGTCGGAAGCGAAAACAATTCCTCAGTCGGATGGCCGGGGCTGGCAGCGGGGGCAGACGTAGATGCTGCGGTCGGCGCGGGTGGGCTCGTCGGGGTCGGGGAGGTGGCGGGCGATCAGGTTGGTGGCGCAGCGGGGGCAGGGGCGGTGGTGGCGGCCGTAGGCCAAGGCGCGCCATGGAGGGTGGTGAGCGGCCCGGGTGAGGACTCGGTGTGCTTCGTCGACGAGCGCCGGAAGGTCGTCTATATGGGCGATCGGGGTGGCGGGGTGCACCCTGCGGAGGAAGCAGATCTCGCTGCGGTAGATATTGCCTATCCCGGCGAGATTTCGTTGGTCCAGGAGGGCGAGGCCGATGGGCTGGTCGGGGTGGGCGCGCAGGCGGCGGAGGGCTTCGTCGGCGTCCCAGTTCGGACCCAGCAGGTCGGGGCCGAGGTGGTCGGTGGCGGTGTGTTCGTCGGGACGGGGCAGTACCTCCACCAGGCCGAGGGAGAAGCCGACCGCCTGCGTGTCGGCGGTGGCGAGGATGAGGCGGGCGGTGAAACCCGGCTTGGTCCAGCGTTGTCCGGGGGTGTAGACGCGCCAGGTGCCTTCCATTTTCAGGTGGGTGTGGATGCTGAGGCACGGGGTGCGGACGAACAGGTGCTTGCCGTAGCTGCCGACACTGTCCACCGGATCGCCGCGCAGGTCGAGGGTGGCGTAGCGGGGTACTCGGAAGTCGGTGCGGGTCAGCGTCTTTCCGACCAGCGCCGCGCGCAGCCGCTCGGCCGCGAGGTAGACGGTGTCACCCTCGGGCATATCGCTGCCGTGGGACGGTCACGGACGGCTCCGTAGTCGGAAGCCGCGCGGGGTCGGGGCGAAGCCCGCCGAGGTCAGGAAGTCGGCGAAGGTGTTGCCGTGCACGGATTCCCCGTTCACCCGGTCGATGACCAGCGAATCCACGCGCCGGGCGTGTACCAGTCCGGCCAGGGCACCGGCGGCGGCCGTGCGCGCCGCCGGATCCTCGGTGAAGGTCAGCAGTGTCTTGCCCCCGCGCTCCAGATACAGCGCCAGCTCGCCCTCCACCAGCACCACCAGCGCCCCGGCCTTGCGTCCCGGCCGATGCCCCGCCCCTTCGGCCGCCGCCTTCGGCCACGGCAGTGCCGCCCCGTACGGATTCGCCGGATCGCAGGCGGCCAGCGCGACGGCGGCACCCGATGCTTCGGCGGAGGGTGCGCCCTCGACACCGTCGCCCGGGTAGCGGATGCGGTCGGTTTCGTAGGAGCGCAGCCGGTCCACCACATCGGTGGTCGAGAACTGCGCGCCGCCAAGGGAATCCACGAAATAGCCGCGGCGGCAGCGGCCGCGGTCCTCGAATTCGGTGAGCACCCGGTACATGAGGGCGAAGCCGCCGGGCACGCCTTCGCTCTGCACCGAGCCGCGGGTAAGCACGCCATAGCGTTCCAGAAGGACATCGGCGGTGGCGTGGGCGCGAATCGTATTGTCCGCCACGCGCTCCGGAAGCAGCGACCAGCGTCCGGCCACCCGGGGCGAACTGGTGCGGACCGGTGCGCCCGCGCGGGGGAGGTACATGCGCCCGCGCGGGGCGCGGCGCGGCGTGCGGTGCGCCGTGGTGGTGCGGGTGGTCCCGGAGAGCAGCGCGCGTACCGAGGCAAAGGTGTCGCCGCCCACATGGCCCGCCCACACCAGCTCCCACAGGGCCGTCACCACCTGGGATTCGTCCTCGATCCCGGTGGCCTCCGCCAACTGCCGGAAGAAGTACGCCCCACCGGAACTCGGCACCACCTGGGCGGTGGCGGGTCCGTCCACACCCGGTGCGGTGTCCGCGCCGATCACGGTCGCGCCCATGGCCGTCAGCAGGCTGATGTGTACCTCGCCGAGTTCCAAGTCGTCGGGCGGCGGCAGGGTGAGGGGCGCTTGTTCGGCCGGATGCAGGGCGATCCAGCCGTCCTTGGCGGTGATCGCGCCGTGGCCGGACCAGAGGACCTCGCCGGTGGCCAGGAGTTCGTCCAGCATGGCCGGGGCGTAGTCGCGCACCCGCGAGGGCAGGATGAGCGATTCCCAGGCCGACGCCGGAATGGGCACGCCCGCAAGCTGTTCCACCACCGCGGCGACACCGTCCACGCCGCGCAGCTCCCCGGTGCCGATATGTTGCCAGGCGGGCAGGAAACGTCCGAGGGCGGCGGTGGCGACCGGCTCCACCTCCTTGCGGGCGGCGGCGAGTGAGCGGCGGCGCAGGCGGCGCAGCACCTGGTTGTCGCACCATTCGGCCCCCGCCGCGCCGGGGGTGAATTCGCCTTCCACCACCCGCTTTTCGATAGCCAAACGGTGCAGGGCGGTCGCCGCGACGGCCGGGCCGAGTCCGAAGCGGTGTGCCACCGCGTCCACGGTGAAAGGCCCGTGGGTGCGGGCATAGCGGCCGACGAGATCACCGAGCGGATCGGCCACCGGTTCCACGAACGCCGCCGGAACGCCGATGGGCAGCGGTACGCCGAGCGCGTCGCGCAGGCGCGCGGCGTCCTCGACCGCCACCCACCACGACGATCCCGCGAAGGAGACCTCCAGCGCCCGATGGGTTTTCACCAACTCCGCGAACCATTCGCGTGGATCCTCGACACACCGCAGGGTGGCCTCCGCGGCGGTGAGCGGCCCCAGCAGCCGCAGCAGATCCGCCAGCCCCTCCAGATCGCGGGCGTGCCGCTCCGGGGTGAGCCGCTGCAACTCCCGCTCGGTAAGCTCCAGCACCGCCGCGTCGAGCAGCTCGCGCAGCTCCACTCGGCCCAGCAACTCCGCGAGCAGGCTGGAGTCCAGCGACAGCGCCGCCGCCCGCCGTTCGGCGAGGGGGCTGTCACCCTCGTACATGAACTGCCCGATGTAGTCGAACAGCAGCGAATTCGCGAAGGGCGACGGCGTGGCGGTCTCCACCTCGACCAGCCGCAGTTGCCGCCGCGCCACCCGGCTCAGCAGATCGCGCAGCGAGGGCAGGTCGTACACGTCCTGGAGGCATTCGCGCACCGTCTCCAGCAGCATGGGGAAGTCCGGGAACTTGCGCGCCACATCGAGCAGCTGCGCCGCCCGCTGCCGTTGCTGCCACAGCGGAGCCCGTTTGCCCGGATCGCGGCGCGGCAGCAGCAGCGCCCGCGCCGAACACTCCCGGAACCGCGAGGCGAACAGCGCCGAGCCGCCCACCTGCTCGGTCACCACATCGTCGATCTCATCCGGTTCGAAGACGAACAGCTCGGCCCCGGGTGGCTCGTCGGTGGTGTCCGGCAGCCGCACCACGATCCCGTCATCCGACGGTGTCGGCGCGGCATCCACCCCGAACCGCTCCCGCAGCCGTGCCCCCACCGCCAGCGCCCACGGCGCGTGCACCGGCAGCCCGTACGGCGAGTGCAGCACCAGCCGCCAATCACCCAACTCGTCCCGGAACCGCTCCACCAGCAGCGTTTTGTCGGTCGGCAGCTGCCCGGTCGCCGTGCGCTGCTCCTCCAGCAGCGCAACGAGATTCGCCGTGGCATTCTCATCCAACCCCGCCGCCGCAGAAACATCCGGCAAGCTCAGCTCCGAGCCGCCCGCAGCTGACGCCTTGCGTGTCCGGCCCTGCCGCCCGGTGGCCTGCTTTCCCACCTTGCCACCGGTCGCGCGCGCCTGGGCGGCGGCGTGGCCCGCACCGTCGTCCGTATCCGACTCGTTGTGTGCGGCAGCGAGCGTCCTGAAGCCGTCCCGCCGTGCTGTAACCGGCGACGCTTGGGACGAGTCGGCCCCGTGTGCGGTGTCGGTCGCGCCGGACTCGGGAGGTGTCGCGGCGCTGGGGTCGGACGCCGTGACGCGAGAGGAGACCTCGGCCGCCCGTAGCCCGCTGTCGGACGCACTCGGGCTCCTGGATGTCCGGTCGGGTGTGTCCGCTGCGCCGCGTCGGCCCGCCCGTTCGACCGCCTGCCCGGCCTGCCGCACGAATTCCCCCAGGGCCGCGCCCAATTCGGCCGGGCGGCCCAGCGAATCACCGTGCCAGAACGGCAGTCGCCCCGGCTGGCCGAAGGCGGGAGTCACCAGCACCCGGTCGAAGGTGATCTCCTCGATGCGCCAGCTGGTGGCCCCGAGCGCGAACACATCCCCGACGCGGGATTCGTACACCATCTCCTCGTCGAGTTCGCCGACGCGCGAAGCCTTCTCGCCCACCATGAACACCGGGAACAGGCCGCGATCCGGAATGGCCCCGCCGGAGGTGACCGCCAGTCGCTGCGCCCCCGGCCGTCCGGTCAGCGTCCCGGCGTCGCGATCCCACACGATGCGCGGCCGCAGTTCGGCGAACTCGTCGGACGGATACCGCCCGGACAGCAGATCCAACACCGATTCGTAGGCCGAACGCGGCAGTGCCGCATAGCTTCCCGTACTCCGCACCACCTCGAACCAGGCATCGGCGTCCAGTGGTTCCAGCGCGCACGCGGCCACGGTCTGCTGGGCGAGGATGTCCAGGGGGTGTGCCGGAACCTTCAGCTCCTCGATCTGCCCGGCGGTCATGCGCATCGACGCCACCGCGCAGTGGATGACGTCGGTGCGGTGCTTGGGGAAGATCACGCCGCGCGAGATCTCGCCCACCTGGTGTCCGGCCCGCCCGACCCGTTGCAGCCCGCTCGCCACCGAGGGCGGCGCTTCGACCTGCACCACCAATTCCACGGCACCCATATCGATGCCGAGTTCCAGACTGCTGGTGGCCACCACGCAGCGCAGCCGCCCGCTCTTGAGATCGTCCTCGATGAGCGCCCGCTGTTCCTTACTGACCGAGCCGTGGTGCGCCCGCGCCAGCAGCGGCGCGGCACCGTGCACCACCTCGGTCGACGGACCCAGTTGGGCGGGCGGCGCGTGCTCGGTATCCACCGCCTCCCCGAGCCGAGCCGCGTACGCCTCGTTCAGCCGGGCGGTGAGCCGTTCCGAGAGCCGCCGCGAATTGGCGAACACGATGGAGGACCGGTGTTCGAGCACCAGGTCCACGATGGCTTCGTCCACATGCGGCCAGATGGAGGCGGCCTCCCCGGACTCGTCGGGCTCGGTCATATCCGCCACCGGCACCCGCACGGTGAGGTCGAAGGTCTTGGGTGCGGGCGGGGACACGATGGTGATCGGAGCATTGCCCACCAGGAACCGCCCCACCTCGGCGGGCGGGCGCACCGTGGCCGACAGCCCGATCCGCTGTGCCGGGCGTTCGGTCAGCAAATCCAGTCGGGCCAGTGAAAGCGCAAGGTGCGCACCGCGTTTGGACCCGGCGATGGCGTGCACCTCGTCCACGATCACGGTGTGCACCCCGCGCAGCGTCTCGCGCGCCGCCGAGGTGAGCATGAGGAACAGCGACTCGGGCGTGGTGATGAGGATGTCGGGCGGCGTGCGCTGCATGGACCGCCGATCCGCGGCGCTGGTATCCCCCGACCGCACCCCCACCCGGATCTCCGGCGGCTCCGACCCCAACCGCTTGGCCGTCTGCGTCACCCCCACCAGCGGCGCGCGCAGATTCCGCTCCACATCCACGGCCAGCGCCTTCAGCGGCGAGATGTACAGCACGGAGGTGGTGCGCGGCCCCTCCACGGGCTCGCGTGCGGCCAGCCGGTCGATGGCCCACAGGAACGCCGACAGCGTTTTGCCCGACCCGGTCGGCGCGACGACGAGCGTGTGCTCCCCGGCGGAAATGGCCTCCCAGGCCCCCAACTGCGCGGCCGTCGGCGCGGGGAACGCGCCGTCGAACCACTGCCGGGTGGCGGGGGAGAACCGATCCATGCCCCCAGTCTGCACCCGGGCACCGACATCGTCCGGATATCACCCGGTCACAGTCGAGACAACGGCGGGCAATCGAAGTACGCCCGCCGATGCCGCGCGTACGCTTTCCAACCGTGCAGAAGGTGCTAAGACTCGACCTGGTCAGTCACGGCATGACCGAGGCGATGCGCAAGGCACGATTCCCCGTCGACGAACCGCTCACCGAAGCCGGACGGCGGGCCGCCTCTGCCTGCGGACGTCTCAATACCGCCCGGGTGCTGACCGCGCCGGAACGCCGCACCGTCGAAACGGCCGCCCTGATGGGACTGCTGGGCGCCGAGGAGGACCGACTACGCGACCTGGACGCGGGCGCGTGGCGCGGCGGCGAACTCATGACGGTGCCCAAGGAGGACCTCTACGCCTGGCTCACCGACCCCACCTTCAAGGGGCACGGGGGCGAGTCCGTGGTGGACGTGATCGAGCGGACGGCTCAGTGGCTGGCCGACATCGCCGCCGACGGGGAGCCGACCATCGCCATCACCCATCCCGCCGTCATCCGGTGCGCGCTGCTGGTGGCGCTGGACGCGCCCGCGAAGTCGTTCTGGCGCATCGACATTCCGCCGGTGAGCATTACCCGGCTGCACTACCGAGGCGAGTGGACCCTGCACTTCCGGGCGTGACCGACTCACCAGGCGTGACCGCGCTACCGGACGCGCCGACGCCAACGGGCGTGATCATGGCCCGCACCGCATCGGTAATGAGCCGCGCCGACAGGCTCGGGTCGATGGCCCGCTGAATCCCCAGCCCCAGGCCGAGGCTCAGCACCGCGGTGGCGGCGTCCTCCGGCGGCATGGGCAGCGCGATGCCCAGCGAGCCTGCCAGGCTCTGCAATTGCGCGGCGACGGTGCCGCGAATCAGCGACAGATTGGACACCAGCGCGGCCTGCAGCGCCGGATCGTCGCGCGCCACGATGGCGAACTCGAATTCCAGCATGGTCCAGCCGACATCGCCGAGGGTGCGCTCGGCCCATTCCTGGAAGGCCGCCATGCGCTCGTCGAATGCCTCGTGCGCCGCCAGCAGCGCGCTCACCTCGCCGAACTTGGTCTCGTGAATGAGTTCGAGCACCTCCAGGCACAGCTGGGATTTGGTGCGGAAGTTGGAGTACACCGCGCCCTTGGAGTATCCGGCTTCCTCGGCGACGCGCTCCAGGCTGGTCTTGGCGTAGCCGTCGGTGAGGAAGAGATCACGCGCGGTGGCCAGCAGCTCCGCGCGGGTGCGGGCCTGGCTCTCGGACCGGGTGAGACGTGGCATGCGTCGATTCTATGTACCGTCGGATTTGGGATACCGCCAGTATCCGAGAACTGCTAGTGTTCGAAACCATGAGTAACAGCAACGGGTCACAGCGGCGTGGCCTGGCCATCGGCTGCGGGGGCACGCTCGGCGCGGCGTGGATCGTCGCCGCGCTGGCCGCGGCGCGCGACGTACTGGACTGGGATCCGCGCACGGCGGACGTCATGATCGGCACCTCCGCGGGGGCCGAGATGGTCACCCTGCTCGGCAGCGGCATCGCGGTGGACGACCTGGTCGCCATGCAGCGGGGGACGTCGAGCGATCCGGTGCTGACCGCGCACCTGCGGGCGGAACCGGGCCGGTTCCCGCCGCTGCCGCGACCGCGCCTCGGTGCGCCCGCGAGCACGCTGCGGGCCGTGCGCGGCGGTCGGGTCTCCGGCGGTCAGCGCCTGCTGACCGTCGCCAGCGGACTGCTGCCCGTCGGCGGCGGCGATCCGGGCTGGTTGCAGCGGCTGGCCGACCGGCTGCGGCCGGACGGCGGGTGGCTGCCGCATCCGGCGGCCCGGCTGGTGGCCATGGACTACGCCACCGGGGAACGGGTGGCCTTCGGCGCGCCCGACGCGCCGGAGGCGAATCTCGGTGCGGCCCTGCGGGCCTCGTGGGCGGTGCCGGGCTGGTTCCCGCCGGTGCCCATCGCCGGACGCCGCTTCATCGACGGCGGCGCGGCCTCCACCGCCTCGGTGGACCTGCTCATCCCCGATCACCTCGACGAGATCGTGGTGCTCACCCCCATGGCCTCCGCCACCCCGGTGCCCGCCACCGGTCCCGGACACCTCCTCGAACGCCAACTGCGCCAGCGGATGAGCGCGCGGCTCGACGACGAGATCGCACGCGTGCGCGCCACCGGCACCAAGGTGCTGTGCCTCGGGGCGGACGCCGAGGACCTGGCGGTGATGGGGCCGAACTTCATGGACGGCCGCCGCCGCCGAGAGACCTTCGAGCACAGCCTGGTCAGCACCCGTAAGGCAATGGAGCGAGGGGAATTCGCGTGAGCGGTCAGGTACGGCGGCGGCACGGGATCGGAGCGGGCCAGCCGCCAGGATGCCGGTCGAAGGCGGCATCGGGAGGCGGGCAGGCTGAGGATCAGTCCGATCAGGCGAGGAAGGAAACAGCGTGAGCATCTTCGGAAACGGCTATCCCGCAATCGATCCGACCGGCGCGCGGGTCCTGGTCACCGGGGCCGGGCGGGGGATCGGGCGGTGCACGGCCGAACTGTTCGCAGGCAAGGGGGCACAGGTCGCCATCGCCGATGTGGACCGCGCCGCCGCCGAAGCCGCCGCGGCGGCCCTGGGGGGCAAGGCATTCGAACTCGATGTGCGCTACCGCGCGCAGTGGGACCGGGTAGTCGCCGAATTCGGCCGCGTCGACATCCTGGTGAACAATGCCGGTGTCATGCCGGCCGGGGCCTTCCTCGACGAGCCGGACGCGGTGGGCCGCACCACCATGGACGTGAACGTCTGGGGACTCATCCACGGTATGCGCGCCGTCGCGCCCGGCATGATCGACCGCGGCGTCGGCCACATCGTGAACGTCGCCTCGCTGGCGGGCAAGATCCCGCTGCCCGGCCTGGCCGTCTACAACGCCAGCAAGTTCGCCGCCGTCGGCCTCTCCGCCGCCACCCGGCTGGAGTTCGCCGAGCACGGCGTGAGCGTCAGCTGCGTCCTGCCTTCCGCCGTCCGCACCCGCCTGTCCTCGGGATTGACGCTGGGACACGGCCTTCCGACCGTCGACCCGGAGGATGTGGCCGCCGCCGTCGTCCAGACCGTCCGCACCCGCAAGGCGGAGGTGGCCGTCCCCAACTACCTCGGACCGGTGGACGTGGCCCTGGCCGCCGCCCCCGAACCGGCGGTCCGCCTGGTCCGCCGCCTGTTCGGTGGCGACCGCGCCCTGCATCCCGCCGACACCGCCACCCGCGAGCGCTACGAGGCGCAGATCCGCGCCATCGCCACCGACGAGGAGGGGTGACCCCTCGTACGGTCGGCGACTACTCGAAGCGGATGCCCTGTGCCAGCGGTAGTTCGGTCGAGTAGTTGACGGTATTGGTGGCCCGGCGCATGTACGCCTTCCACGAGTCGGAGCCGGATTCGCGACCGCCGCCGGTCTCCTTCTCGCCACCGAACGCGCCGCCGATCTCCGCACCCGAGGTGCCGATATTGACGTTGGCGATACCGCAGTCGGAGCCGTCGGCGGCCAGGAAGCGTTCCGCCTCGCGCTGGTCGCGGGTGAAGATCGCGGACGAAAGGCCCTGCGGCACACCGTTGTGCAGCTCGATGGCGGCGTCCAGGTCGTGGTAGGTGAGCGCGTAGAGGATGGGGGCGAAGGTCTCCTCGCGCACCACCGCGGTCTGGGCGGGCATGCGCACCAGTGCGGGCCGCACGTAGAAGGCGTCCTCGCCGAACCCCTCCACTCGCTCACCGCCGCAGATCAGCTCACCGCCGTCCTCGAGCGCGCGTTGCAGCGCCGTCTGCATGCCGAGGTAGCCCGCGCTGTTGATGAGCGGACCCACCAGCACCCCTTCGTCGAGCGGATTGCCCACGCGCAGTTGCCGGTACGCGGCCGCCACCCGATCCAGCAGCGGCCCGATCACGTCGGCGTGCACGATGAGCCGCCGCAGGGTGGTGCAGCGCTGCCCGGCGGTTCCGGCGGCGGCGAACACGATGGCCCGCGCGGCCAGATCCAGATCCGCCGACGGCGTCACCACCGCGGCGTTGTTGCCGCCCAGTTCCAGCAGGCAGCGGCCGAACCGAGCCGCCACCCGCGGGGCCACCGTGCGGCCCATGCGCACCGATCCGGTGGCGCTCACCAGGGCGACCCGGGAGTCGTCGACCAGCTGCTCGCCCACTTCGGCCGAGCCCTGAATCAGTTGGTGCACTTCGGGATCCGCACCCGCCTCGACCGCCGCGCGGCGCAGCAGGGTGTGGCAGGCCAGCGCCGTGAGCGGCGTGGTCTCCGACGGCTTCCACACCACGGTGTCACCGCACACCAGCGCCAGCGCGGTGTTCCAGGCCCACACGGCCACGGGGAAGTTGAACGCCGAGATCACCCCGACCACCCCGAGCGGATGCCAGGTCTCCATCAGCCGGTGCCCCGGGCGTTCCGACGGCATGGTGCGCCCGTACAGCTGGCGCGACTGGCCGATGGCGAATTCGCAGATGTCGATCATCTCCTGCACTTCGCCGCGCGCCTCGGCCGGGATCTTGCCCGCCTCCAGCGTCACCAGTTCGCCGAGTTCCTCCTGATGCTCGGCGAGCAGGGCGGCCAGCCGCCGCACCACGGCCGCGCGCACCGGTGCGGGCACGGTGCGCCAGTCCCGGAAGGCCGCCGCCGCCCGCTCGACGGCCGCGTCCACCTCCGCGCGGGAACTCGGTCGCAGGCTGGCCAAGTCGCCGCCGGTGATGGGAGTGCGGGCCGGTAGCGGACCCGGCTCCGGCATGGCCACGCCGAGCCGCTGCAACAGCGCCTCGGCGCGGTTCCTCAGCTCGCGAGTGTTGCGCTCGGTCAATGCCTGGGTCATCTGCACCTCCTGGGTTCCCACCACCGAGTTCGGTTCGCCGCGTTAGTCTTCGCTGATGGCGGATACACCGGCGAAACCCGTACTCGACGATATCGATCGACTGCTGATACGCGAACTGATTGCCGACGGTCGCGCCACCCTGTCCAACCTTGCCGAGAAGGCGAACCTGTCGGTTTCCGCCGTGCAGTCGCGGGTACGGCGGTTGGAGGCGCGTGGCGTGATTCGCGGCTACACGGCGAATGTGGATCCCGAGGCGTTGGGCCAGATGCTGTCGGCATTCGTCGCGATCACTCCTCTCGACCCGTCGCAACCCGATGACGCGCCCGCTCTCCTGCAACATGTACCCGGAATCGAGGCATGTCATTCGGTGGCCGGCGAGGAGAGCTACATGCTGCTGGTCCGGGTGGCGTCCCCCCGGCACCTGGAGCAACTGCTGCAAGAGATCCGCGCGACCGCGAACGTCAGGACACGAAGCACCATCATTCTGCAGACATTCTATGACAAGTAGCCTTGGAGCGTAATTATTTCGTTGTTTACAGGTCTCGCCGTTAATTTTCCTTTACAGTGGGTGGCGTGACCCTCGAATTCGATCGGCTCGGGGCGGTTGCCGAAACGACACTGGTCACCCCCGCCCGGGTGCACGAAATCCTCTCCGCGTCCATCCTCGCGGACGGTTTCGACATAGTCCTGGACCTGCGGAAATCCCGCGGTCTCCGTTTGGTCGACGCCCGCACCGGTGACGTCTACCTCGACATGTTCGGGTTCTTCGCCTCCAACGCGCTGGGGATGAACCACCCCGCGCTGGCCGACGACCGCGCCTTCCGCGCGAGCCTGTCGGACGCGGCGATCAACAAGCCCAGCAACTCCGATATCTACACCGTCGAAATGGCCCGCTTCGTGGAGACTTTCAGGCGGGTGCTCGGCGATCCCCGGCTGCCGCACCTGTTCTTCATCGACGGTGGCGGCCTGGCGGTGGAGAACGCCCTCAAGACGGCCTTCGACTGGAAGAGCCGCCACAACGAAATGCACGGTCGCCCAGCCGAACTCGGCACCAAGGTGCTGCATCTGACCGGAGCCTTCCACGGGCGCACCGGCTACACGATGTCGCTCACCAACACCGATCCGGTGAAGACGGCGCGGTTCCCAAAGTTCGACTGGCCGCGCATCGACACCCCGTACCAGGCCCCCGGGCGCGATCTGGAGGCCGCCGAGCGTCGCGCGCTGGACCAGGCCATCCGCGCCTTCACCGCGCATCCGCACGATATCGCCTGCTTCATCGCCGAACCCGTGCAGGGCGAGGGCGGTGACCGGCATATGCGGCCGGAATTCCTGCGCACCATGCAGGATCTGTGCCACGACAACGACGCGCTGTTCATCCTCGACGAGGTGCAGACCGGCGTCGGTATGACCGGCAGCATGTGGGCCTACCAGCAGCTCGGGCTGGAACCGGACGTGGTGGCCTTCGGCAAGAAGACCCAGGTGTGCGGGATCATGGCGGGCGGCCGGGTGGACGACGTGCCCGACAATGTCTTCCGGGTGAGCTCGCGGCTCAACTCCACCTGGGGCGGCAACCTCACCGACATGGTGCGCTCGCGGCGGATTCTCGAGGTCATCGACCGGGACGAGTTGGTCACGGCCGCAAAGGGACTGGGCGGGCATCTGCTGGAGCGGCTGACGACCCTGGCGGTCGATCACGCCGCGGTGAGCGATCCGCGCGGGCGCGGTCTCATGTGCGCCGTCACCCTGGAGTCGGCGGCACTGCGCGACGAGGTGCTGACGCGCCTGCGGGAGGAGGAGCGGGTGCTGATCCTCGGCACCGGCGAGCGTGGCATCCGGTTCCGGCCGCCGCTCACCGTCACCGTCGCCGAACTCGACGAGGCCGTGGACGCCCTGGATCGCGTACTGACCCGCTAACGCTCGATCCTGAACAGGCCGGTGTCGACCGCATGTCGCACCGGCCTGTTCCGCCGCGCGCGGAAACCCCTATTCGACACCGAATCCGGCAACTGTTCCGCGCGCGGAACAGTTGGGTTCGCGGCCGTCGAGAATCGGTGACCAGCAGGCAATTCACCCGTTCCGACCAGCCATTTTCTACTGGCGGGTAGCCAATAGCGATACCGGTCAGTAGCACCCGGCGGATTACAAAGGGGGCCTGGTACTGGTTACACTCGCGGCCATGACGAGTGTCCAGCAGCAGCCTTCGCCGGGGTCGGCGGGCGCCCCAGATATCCACACCACCGCCGGCAAGCTGGCTGACCTGCGCGGTCGCCTCGAGGAAGCCAAGCACCCCATGGGTGAGGCCGTGGTCGACAAGGTGCACGCCAAGGGCAAGATGACCGCGCGCGAGCGCATTCTCGCCCTGCTGGACGAGGGCTCGTTCGTCGAACTCGACGCGCTGGCCCGGCACCGCAGCGTCAACTTCGGCCTGGAGAACAACCGTCCCCTCGGCGACGGCGTGGTCACCGGCTACGGCACCGTCGACGGTCGCGATGTCTGCATCTTCTCCCAGGACGTCACCGTGTTCGGCGGCTCCCTCGGCGAGGTGTACGGCGAGAAGATCGTCAAGGTCATGGATCTGGCGCTCAAGACCGGTCGCCCGCTCGTCGGCATCAACGAGGGCGCGGGCGCGCGCATCCAGGAGGGCGTCGTCTCCCTGGGCCTCTACGGCGAGATCTTCCACCGCAATATCCAGGCGTCCGGCGTGATCCCGCAGATCTCGCTCATCATGGGTCCGGCCGCCGGTGGGCACGTGTACTCGCCCGCGCTGACCGACTTCGTCGTCATGGTCGACCAGACCTCGCAGATGTTCGTGACCGGCCCGGACGTCATCAAGACCGTCACCGGTGAAGAGGTCACCATGGAGGAGCTGGGCGGCGCCCACACCCACATGGTCAAGTCCGGTGTCGCCCACTACGTCGCCTCCGGCGAGCAGGACGCCCTCGACTACGTCAAGGACCTGCTGTCCTACCTGCCGAGCAACAACCGGGCCGAGGCCCCGCGCTTCCCGGCATCGGACCCGATCGAGGGCGCGATCGAGGATTCCCTCACCGAGGAGGACCTCGAGCTCGACACCATCATCCCGGACTCGCCGAACCAGCCCTATGACATGCACGAGGTCATTCGCTGCCTGGTCGACGACGACGAGTTCCTGGAGGTGCAGGCCGAGCGCGCGATGAACATCATCGTCGGCTTCGCCCGCATCGACGGCCGCAGCATCGGCATCGTGGCCAACCAGCCCACCCAGTTCGCGGGCTGCCTGGACATCGACGCCTCGGAGAAGGCCGCGCGCTTCGTGCGCACCTGCGACGCCTTCAATATTCCGATCATCACCCTGGTGGACGTGCCGGGCTTCCTGCCGGGTACCGGCCAGGAGTTCAACGGCATCATCCGCCGGGGCGCCAAACTGCTCTACGCCTACGGCGAGGCCACTGTGGGTAAGATCACAATTATCACCCGCAAGGCATACGGTGGCGCCTACGACGTCATGGGCTCCAAGCACATGGGAGCCGATGTGAATCTGGCGTGGCCGACGGCGCAGATCGCCGTCATGGGCGCGTCGGGCGCGGTCGGCTTCGTCTACCGCAAGCAGTTGCAGCAGGCCGCCGCCGAGGGCAACGATGTCGACGCGCTGCGCCTGGAATTGCAGAACGAGTACGAAGACACCCTGGTCAACCCCTATGTGGCGGCCGAGCGCGGCTATGTGGACGCGGTTATCCCGCCCTCGCACACCCGCGGTCAGATCGTCTCCGCCCTGCGCCTGCTCGAGCGCAAGATGGTGACGCTGCCGCCGAAGAAGCACGGCAACATTCCGCTCTGATGCGGCGATAAGCGCGGTATGGGGCGCACACTGAGTTGGGTACGGACGTGCAATTCCATACCGCGCACCATCGCCCCATCCGAGTGAAAATGGTTATGGCCAAACCCTCGCCGTCGAGGGAACCAACGAATACCGTTTGCGGACCGGAACCGATCCGGACGCGAACCAGCCGCCACGAGCGGTGAACGGACAGGAGGACTGGCGCTGTGACGACCATGGCAGATGAAGAGGTTTTGCGCGCCGCCGAACTGGATCTGGCGGTCGACGAGTTCGTCGAGGTGGTCGACGCGCCCGTCGCCGCGGCCGAACCGGCCCACGCGGGCCCGGTGGTGCAGGTGCTGAAGGGTAATCCGACCGACGACGAGCTGGCCGCCCTGGTGGCCGTGCTCACCGCGGCCGCGGCCAATGCCGCCGCCGCTCCCGCCGCCACCGGCCCGGCCGATATGTGGGGCCGCCCGACCCTGCTGCACCGCGGCACTTCGCCATTCTCGCCCTACGCGTTCCCGGCCCTGTCGCATCTGCGCGACTAGTCGGCTGTCGCACCTGCGCGGGAGGTCGACCGATCGGGTGTGACGGCATCCGCCGTGACCACGCGCGGTTCAACCTCCGCCCGGGGGCGTCGCGCGACTCGCCCGCGCCCGAGGAGCGGCGAGCGTGATGGAATACTGAGCGCCGTGACCGTATTCGTACTGGCCTCCGCGTCCCCGGCCCGGCTCGGCGTACTGCGCAACGCGGGTATCGAGCCCGTGGTCCGGGTGTCGAATGTCGACGAGGACGCGGTCGCCGCCGCACTGCCCGCCAGCGCCACCCCGGAACGAGTGGTCGTGGAGCTGGCGCGAGCCAAGGCGCGCGCCGTCGCCGCCACTCTCGATCCCGTCGACTTCGCCGATTCCGTTGTGGTGGGCTGCGATTCGATGCTGCTGATCGACGGTGAGCTACAGGGCAAACCGTTGACCGTCGAGGTGGCGCGGGCGCGCTGGGCCGAGATGGCCGGGCGCGCCGCGGATCTGCTCACCGGACACTGCGTACTGCGACTGCGCGACGGGGAGATCGTCGCCGATGCCGCCGATTGCAGCGGTACCACAGTGCATTTCGCCAAACCCGAACCCGAGGCGCTGGAGGCGTACCTGGCGTCGGGCGAGCCGTTGCAGGTGGCCGGGGCGTTCACCCTGGACGGCCGGGGCGGCTGGTTCGTGGAGCGGATCGAGGGCGATCCGTCCAGCGTCATCGGTATCGGGCTACCGCTGGTTCGTCGACTGCTTGCCGAGGTGGGCGTCGGAATTGCGGAGCTGTGGGTCGGTGCCGCGGAGCTGGGGATCGACACTGCGTAACTGTGGCGCCACCCGGCTGGTGGCCGTTGCCAGGCGCGGTTCCACCTCGTCGGCCTCGGTCGGCGGCTCCTCCGCGGCGGTGGCCGGGACCGGTTCGCCCGCAGGGGGTTTCAGCAGCTCCAGACGTGCCACGCAGAGTTCCGGCTCCACGAACGGATGCAGCCGAACCTGCACGTGATCGCGGGCGCCGTTGCGGTCCAGCACTTCACGCATGAGGCCCAGGTGCACGCCGCACACCACTTCCGAATGCGTACGCGCGAGTTCGCGCAGCGGGCAGGCGGTGAGCCGGACCAGGGCCTGTTCGTCGGTCTCGCTGGCCGGATCGCGTTCCGGTGCGAAGCCGAGTTCGGAGGCCAGGGTGATGGTCAGGTCCTTGGCGTCGTCCAGCGTTTCGACGGGCTGGTCGACCGATTCCATCTTCGCGCCCCATACCCGGCCCGCCGCCACGGCGGCATCGGAGCGTCGCCGCGGGTCGGTGCCCAGCTGGTCGGCCAGCACCTGCGCGAGCTCCTGATAACCCACCGATCGCTGTACGGCGGTGTAGCCGATGCGCGGGCGTCCGCGACCGCGCGGCGGCTGCTGGAATTGGCGTACGAGCGATTCGCGGGTGAGCACGTCCAGATGGAAACGAACCGTAGTCACATGCTGGCCGGTGACCCGGGCGAGTTCCTGTGCGTCGAGAGGCTCGCTGGCGCCACGTAGGATCGCGAGCAGACGCCGTCGTGGCCAAGAATCGGACATAGCTCACCCCTCCTCCCAGGAGACTTTATCGGATGAAGCTGCGCTTTATTCGTTCAATCATCTGATTCGTGATCTGAAACGAGTTTCGTTACCGCCACCCGCTTACGATCGGTGCAGAGATCTTCAACCGTCACAACCTACCCACCGAGCGTGAAGGACCGACACCTTGCCCGTCGCCCCGGACCCGAATCCCTCGTTCGGCACCTACGCATATCCTCACCGACTAGTAACCACAGAATGGCTGTCGGCAAACATCGGCGCGCCGGGACTCAAGATCATCGAGACCAATGAGGACATTCTCCTCTACGACATCGGTCACGTCCCCGGAGCCATCAAGATCGATTGGCGAACCGAGCTCATCGACCCGCTCACCCGCGATGTCGTGAACGCGGAACGGTTCGCCGAACTCATGCGCATCAAGGGCATCGAACGCGACGACACCGTGGTCGTCTACGGGGACAAGGGCAACGGCACCGCCGCCGCCACGGTCTGGACCATGCACCTGTACGGGCATCAGGATGTGCGACTGCTCGACGGCGGTCGCGACGCGTGGATCTCCGAGGCTCGCGACACCACCTTCGAGGTGCCCTTCGCCGGAGCGGGCGACTACCCGAAGGTGGACCGGGACGACCGCACGGCGCGGGCGTTCCGCGAGGACGTGGTGGACGGCCTCGGCGGATCGCTGGTGGATGTGCGGCCGCTGGCGGAGTACACGGGCGAACACACCCTGCTCACCGATCACGAACTGGAACGCGCACTGCGCGGCGGACACATCCCCACGGCGGTGAACATTCCGTGGATGACCGCCGTCGGCCCCGATTCGCGCTTCCGGCCGCGCGCCGAACTCGACGTCGTCTACGGTGCGGTCGGCGCGGCGCCGATCGTCTACGGTCGGGTGGGCGAGCGGTCCGCGCACACCTGGTTCGTGCTCACCTTCCTGCTCGGCATCGAGGGGGTGCGTAACTATGACGGCTCCTGGACCGAATGGGGTAATGCGGTCGGAATGCCGATCGTCATGGGAGCCGAGCCGGGTACCGCACCCGAGATCGCCGCGCGCAGGTAGCGCCCACGGGCGTTGTAGAGTGTCGCATCGGTCACTCTTCGGGCCTACTCCTCGGTAGCCCTATCCCGACTCGGTGGTTGTTGGCAGACTGCCTACACTGCCCAAGACGAAAGCTTTGAGAGCACAGGAGGCTCAGTGCCCAACCATGCCAACGCGCAGATCACCAAGGTCCTCGTAGCCAATCGAGGCGAGATCGCCGTGCGCGTGATCCGGGCTGCCAAGGACGCCGGGATCGCCAGCGTCGCCGTGTACGCCGAACCGGACGCCGACGCGCCGTTCGTGCAGCTCGCCGACGAGGCGTTCGCTCTGGGTGGTCAGACCTCGGCCGAGTCGTACCTGGTGTTCGACAAGATCCTCGATGCCGCCGCCAAGTCCGGCGCCGACGCGATCCACCCCGGCTACGGCTTCCTGTCGGAGAACGCCGATTTCGCGCAGGCCGTGCTCGACGCGGGCCTCATCTGGATCGGACCCTCCCCGCAGTCCATTCGCGATCTGGGCGACAAGGTCACCGCGCGCCACATCGCCGAGCGCGCGCAGGCCCCCATGGCCGCGGGCACCAAGGACCCCGTCAAGGACGCGCAGGAAGTCGTCGCATTCGCCGAGCAGTACGGCGTTCCGGTGGCCATCAAGGCCGCCTTCGGTGGTGGCGGTCGCGGCATGAAGGTCGCGCACACCATCGAGGAGATTCCGGAGCTGTTCGACTCCGCCGTGCGCGAGGCCACCGCCGCCTTCGGTCGCGGCGAATGCTTCGTCGAGCAGTACCTGGACAAGGCCCGCCACGTCGAGGCCCAGGTCATCGCCGACAAGCACGGCAATGTGGTGGTCGCCGGCACCCGCGACTGCTCGCTGCAGCGTCGCTTCCAGAAGCTGGTCGAGGAGGCCCCCGCCCCGTTCCTCTCCGACGAGGTGCGCGCCAAGATCCACGAATCCGCCAAGCGGATCTGCCGCGAGGCCGGATACTACGGCGCCGGCACCGTGGAGTACCTGGTGCAGGGCGAGACCGTGTCCTTCCTCGAGGTGAACACCCGCCTCCAGGTCGAGCACCCGGTCACCGAGGAGACCGCCGGCATCGACCTGGTGCGCCAGCAGTTCCGCATCGCCGAGGGCCACGAACTGAGCATCACCGAGGATCCGACGCCGCGCGGGCACTCCTTCGAATTCCGCATCAACGGTGAGGACGCGGGCCGCAACTTCCTGCCCGCCCCCGGCCCGGTCACCGTGTACAAGGAGCCGACCGGCCCCGGCGTGCGCGTGGATTCCGGCGTGGTCGAGGGCAGCGTCATCGGCGGCCAGTTCGACTCCATGCTCGCCAAGCTCATCGTCACCGGCGAGAACCGCGAGCAGGCATTGCAGCGCGCCCGCCGCGCCCTGGCCGAGTATCAGGTCGAGGGCCTGGCCACCGTCATCCCCTTCCACCGCCACATCGTGGAGAACCCCGCCTTCATCGGCGACGGCACCACGTTCGACGTCTACACCAAGTGGATCGAGAACGACTGGGACAACCCCATCGAGCCCTACACCGGCGGCCAGCCCATCGAGGCGGACGACGAGGAGCCCCGCCAGAAGGTGGTCGTCGAGGTCGGCGGCCGTCGCCTGGAGGTGTCGCTGCCCGGACAGTTCACCGTCGGCGCGGCCGCGACCGGTGGCGGCGGCAACGGCGCGGGCGTCATCCGCAAGAAGCCGAAGCCGCGCAAGCGCGGCGGGGCCGGTGGCGGCGCCGCCTCCGGTGACGCCGTGACCGCACCCATGCAGGGCACCGTGGTCAAGGTCGCCGTCGAGGAGGGTCAGTCGGTCGAGGCCGGTGACCTGGTGGTGGTGCTCGAGGCCATGAAGATGGAGAACCCGGTGACCGCGCACAAGGCCGGTGTCATCACCGGGCTGACGGTGGAGGCCGGTGCGGCCATCACCCAGGGCACCGTACTCGCCGAGATCAAGTGAGTTCGCGCCGGATCCCGTAGTCCGGCAGTGCTTCTCGAACGGGTCGCGCCAGTGTGCGCGGCCCGTTCGCGCTGTCGCGGGCGCGGCGGCCGGGTACGGTCGCGTACGTGCCGCGGCGGCCGCGAATCTACATCCGGCGGCGGACGTTCGACCGGTCGGCGCGCGCTAAGGTCGGTATATGGCTGAACCACCCGACATTCGCATCGGCACCGCCGAACGCGAGGAAGCCATGCGGCGGCTGTCGGATCACTTCGCCGCCGGGCGGTTGAGCGTGGCCGAATTCGACGAGCGCAGTGCGATCGTGGCGGCCGCGGTGACGCGGGGCGATCTCGAGCAGGTGTTCACGGACCTGCCCGCGCCGGTGTCGCTGGAGAAGCAGGTACCGGCCGAACGCGGATTCCGGTTGCCCGCGGGGGTGGCCCAGCGGGCGATGCCGGTGGTCACCATTCTCGCGTTGATCCTGTTTCTCGTGACCCAGCAGTGGTGGTTCTTCCTCGCCATTCCGCTGGCGGGTGCGCTGCTGTTCGGGGATCGGCGCGGGCATCGGTACGGGCACGGCCGCTGGCACTGACAACGGGAAGGCTGTATGGAACCCATCGAGATCAACGCGGGCGGATGGTATCTGCGCGCCCTGCGCGCCGATGAGCGCATCGACGACCGGCCCGCGCTGGCCGACGGCGGCATCACCGATCCCGACTATGTGGTGCGGCGGGCACTGGAATGGGATGACGAGACGCACTTCTCCTGGGCGGTGTGCGTGCCCACCACCGCCGAGATGGTCGCGGAGATCGGCGCTACGCCCGAGGGCGACGGCACCGCCGTCATCTCCGGCTGGGCCCGCGACGGCTACGACACCGCTCTCGCCGACGGCCGCACGGCGGTGCGGCGTTTCGTCCAGGGCGCGCTGGGCCTCGAACCCCGCGACGTCCCCGTCGACCGCTGACCCCGTCCGGTCCGGACATTTCCTGAACGTCGAAAAACCCTGCGTCACCTGCGCATTCGTCCGTCTGGGCGGAAATAATCGCTCGTGCTCACCCGGGTCGCGGTGGGACTCTCGGAGCACCACCCGATACCGAGCCGAGCGGAGACGCACATGTGGGCCTGGAGCGAACACCACGCCGAACACGCGGCCGCGGCGAGCTGGACAACCTGGCGGACCCGCACGCCGAAACCGACCGTCACCGAACCACAACCCTGGACCGAACCGCAGCGGACCGAACCCGCGGTCGGATCTCCGGCCGATGGCGTCGAGCGGCGAGCCGATGTGCGCTCGGCTACCGCCGCGCTCGCGACCGCCGGTGAATCCCCGCGCGCCGTAGCCAAGGCGGCCTCCGCGTGCGCGACTCGGACTGCGGGGGCTGTGGCCGTCGATGCGTCGCCGGTTCTCGGCCCGCGATTCGCCCCGGCGACCAGATGCGGCGAGCGCGTGGTTCTCGGGCGTGCGTTGCCGAGCCGGAGCGGCTGAGCGGGTTGGTGAGGAAGTGATGCGTGGCATCGACCCAGCGCGTCCGGTGATGCCGGGGAGGGACTCGCACGGAGTGCGGCCGGATCACGTGGCGGGGGTGGGGGAGTAGCGTGCCCGGCATGGAACGGGCACCTGTGGATGTGGAGCGGCTGCGGCGGGAGATCGCCGGGGCGGCGGAGTTGGGGTTCTTCACCGGGATCGAGGTGGTGGAGTCGACCGGGTCGACCAATGCGGATCTGGTCGCGCGGGCGGCGGATCCGGGGGTGGATCGGGTGGTGTTGCTCGCCGAGGCGCAGGAGCGGGGGCGGGGGCGGCACGAGCGGGCGTGGGAGAGTCCGGCGCGGGCGCAGATCGCCATGTCGATCCTGGTGCGGCTGCCGGGGATCGATCCGGAGGTGCTCGGGTGGCTGCCGCTGCTGACGGGGGTGGCGGTGGTGGACGCCGTGCGTGCGGTCGCGGGCGTCGACGCCGCGCTGAAGTGGCCGAACGATGTGCTGGTCGACGGGCGCAAGCTGTCCGGGATACTGGCGGAGGTCGCGGCCGGCGCACCCGATCCCGCCGTGGTGATGGGCATCGGCCTGAACGTGAGCCTCACCGAGGCCGAACTCCCGGTCCCGCATGCCACCTCGCTCGCCCTGCTGGGCGCCGCCGACACCGACCGCACCGATCTGGCCCTGGCCATCCTCCGCGAATTCGCCCGCCGCCTCACCGCCTGGCGCGCCGCGAACTGGTCGGTCACCGACCTTGCCGCCGCCTATCGCGAACGCTGCGCCACCCTGGGCGCCGAGGTCCGCGCCGAACTCCCCAACGGCCAGGCGCTCACCGGCATCGCCACCGACATCGACGACCACGGCCGCCTGTGCATCGGCGACCAGGCCGTCACCGCGGGCGACGTCACCCACCTGCGCCCAGCCTGAGCAACCTCTTGACCCGTCCGATCAGAGTCGGGGCACCGGGGTCGGGGGTTACGAGGGCCGAGTGTGCGGCGGCCGCGAATTCTCCTGCGCTGGAATGGCGTTCGGCTGGGTCGCGGGCCATGCCGCGGGCGATGACGGCGTCCAGCGCTCCCGGTAGCTCCGGGCGGATCGCCGAGGCGCGGGGGCGGTCGGCATTGACGTGGGCGTACATGAGGCGGGCCGGGTTGCGGTCTCGGAAAGGTCTTTCGCCCGTGAGGCATTCGTAGAGCACGCAGGCCAGCGAGTAGATGTCGGAGCGTGCGGAGGCGGTGCCGGTGAACCGTTCCGGGGCCATGTAGGCGGGGGTGCCGACCACCATGCCGGAGAGCGTCACCGGGGTCTGCCCGTCCTGCTGGGCGGTGCCGAAGTCGATGAGGTAGGCGATGTCGTCGAGCGCCACCATGATGTTGGCGGGCTTGACATCCCGGTGGATCACCCCGGCCGCGTGCGCCTCGTCGAGTGCCGTCGCCACCTGCGCGATGAGCGTCACGGCCGACGCGGGCGGGCGCGGACCCTCCCATTCCAGCAGCGCCTCGAGATCGACCCCGTCGATGAAACCGGTCTCGATGAACAACCGTCCCTCCAGCTCCCCGAAGGTGTGCAGCAGCGCCACGTGCGGCCCGCGCAGGCGGGCCGCGGCGCGGGCTTCGCGTTCGAAGCGCCGCCGATAGGAGGGGTCGGCGGCGAGAGCCGGGGCCAGCACCTTCAGTGCCACGGTGCGGTCGGTCAGGGTGTCGTGCGCACGCCAGACCTGCCCCGACCCACCACTGCCCAGCAGCTCGTCGAGGCGGTACCGACCCAGCTGACCGTCCCCCACGCCAGATCCTCTCGTACCGGACAAGTCTCACTGGGGGAACACCCTACGGCCTGGCTATAACGGCTGGAAAACGCTCAGGCGGGCTGCAGTTCGCCGCGCGCGGCCTCGCGGGCGAGCAGCCGGTCGCGCTGCTCCTCGAACTTGAGCACATCGGCCTCCATCTTCTCCAGCCAAGTGCCGAGCTGATCGCGCGCCTGCTCGCCGCGCGTCCCGAAGTCGGTGCGCTCGAAGACGTTCCACTGCTTGAGCACGGGCTTGACCACCTCGTCGAGATGCTGGCGCAGATCGTAGATGCCGTGCTTGGCCATGAGCACGCCGTTGCGCCGGAAGTTGGGCATGCCGTAGCCGGGCATCACGAAGTTGGTGAGCACCTTGGTGATCGCCGCGATGGCCTGGTCCGGCACCAGATCCAGTCCGGCCCCGCACAGGGTGCGGTAGAAGATCATGTGCAGGTTCTCGTCGGCCGCGATGCGCTGGAGCATGCGGTCGGCGACGGGGTCCTCGCACACCCGCCCGGTATTGCGGTGCGAGACCCGGGTGGCCAACTCCTGGAAGGTCACGTACGCGACATTGTCGAGGAAACCGCCCCATTCGGCGGGCGACTTGGCGCCGTTGGTCATGTGCACCATGCGCGCCTGCTCCAGCGCGACCGGGTCGACGCCGCGGGTGACCACCAGGTAGTCGCGGATCACGATGCCGTGGCGGTTCTCCTCGGCGGTCCACCGCCCGACCCAGGTGCCCCAGGCCCCGTCCATGGAGAAGTTCTCGGAGATCTCCCGGTGGTAGGAGGGCAGATTGTCCTCGGTGAGCAGATTGGTGACCATGGCGACCTTGGCGACCTCGCTGAGCTTGGACTGCTCCGGATCCCAGTCCGCACCGCCCATGGCGGCGAAGTTGCGGCCCTCGTCCCAGGGCACGTAGTCGTGCGGATGCCAGTCCTTGGCCATCGACAGGTGCCGATTCAGGTTCTGTTCGGCCACTGGTTCGAGCGCCATGAGTATTTCGAGCTGGGTCAGATCCTTGGTCACACACGCCTCCTGATGTCATGCGGGGTGGAGCAGGACTGTGCACATGCGCGGGACTAGCTGATGGTTCCCCCTACAGCCGAACGATTGTGCCGCAGAACAAGGTCCCGCGTGCCGTATTCGAAGCATCCTTCCGGGGTAATCTGCCGGTATGGCTTACCCGGAGGAAGCGCTGGCACCGGACGAACAGCTGCTGCTGCATCGCCATCCGCACTGGAAGATGCTGTTCCTACCCGCTGTCGCCTTCATCTTCGTGACCGCGCTGGCCGGTTTCGGCTTCGGCCTGGCCTCGCGCGCTCCGCTGGGGATTCTGCGCACCGGGTTCATGATCGCGGTGCCGGTGGCGTGGGTGCTGCTGGTGATCTGGTGGTGCATCGTCCCCCTGATCGCCTGGCGAACCACGCATTTCATCGTGACCGACCGCCGGGTCCTGGTCCGGGAAGGCGTGCTCACCCACACCGGTATCGATATCCCGATGACGCGCATCTCCAGTGTGCAGTTCAGTCACGGCCTGACCGACCGGCTGCTGGGCGCGGGCACCCTGACCATCACCTCGGCGTCGGAGGAGCCGCTCGAGTTCACCGACATCCCGCGGGTGCAGCAGGTGCACGGGCTGGTGTATCACCAGGTTTTCGATGTGGTGCAACAGGACCCGCGCGACGGCAACGGTCGTTAGCGCGTTCGGCACGGTTCTACCCGTAGTCTTGGTCCGTGACCGCCGTACTGCTGGCCGAAGACGACGAGGCCATCGCCGCACCGCTGTCGCGGGCGCTGGGGCGTGAGGGTTATTCGGTGACCGTGGAGAGCTTCGGCCCCGCGGTCCTGCAGCGCGCCCTGGAGGGTGAGCACGACCTGCTGATCCTCGATCTCGGGCTACCCGGGATGGACGGCCTCGAGGTGTGCCGGCAGGTGCGGGCGCGCGGCGCGGATCTGGCCGTGCTCATGCTCACCGCCCGCACCGACGAGGTCGATTTCGTGGTGGGCCTGGACGCGGGCGCCGACGACTACGTGGGCAAACCCTTCCGGCTGGCCGAGTTGCTGGCCCGGGTGCGGGCGCTGTTGCGCCGCAGCGGAATCGGGGACGAGGCGGTGGAGGTCGGCGGTATCCGCCTGGAGCCCGCCGCGCGCCGGGTGCTGGTGAACGGGGTGGAGGTGAACCTCGCGAACAAGGAGTACGAACTGCTCAAGGTGCTGATCGACCGGGCCGGACAGGTGGTGCCGCGCGAGACCATCCTGCGCGAGGTGTGGGGTGACGCGGACCTGCGCGGTTCGAAGACCTTGGACATGCACATGTCCTGGCTGCGCCGCAAGATCGGCGACGAGGGGCCGGTGGCCGAACGCCGAATCGTGACGGTGCGCGGCGTAGGCTTCCGCTTCAATACCGACTAGGTGAACAGCCTGGTCCGTGCGCAGGCGCGCACCACCGAGCAGCCCCCAGTGAAGCGAGGCATGTCGACGATGCGGCGCAGAATTCTCATGTCCATGGTGGCCGCGCTGACGCTGACGACGCTGGTCCTCGGCATTCCGCTGGCGTACACGGCGTGGCAGTGGGTCGAGGATATGACCCGCAACGATCTGCGCGGCCGCCTCGAACGCATCTCCACGGAGGTGATCGCGCAGGAACCGGACGGTCTGGTGCACGGTGAGCTGGATCTGCGTTCGGTGCGGCCGCTCATTCCGGCGGGCGGCCGGTTGACCATCATCTATCCGACCGAGCGGACCGTCGCGCACCGTGTGGACGTCGGCGTCGACTACGTCGACGATCCCATCGTGGAGTCGTTGTCCATGGGCACCTCGGTCTCACTGCGCCTGGAAACCCCTGCCTCCCCGATGCATTCGATGCAGCGCAAGGCGCTCGGCGCGGTGGCGGGGCTGGTGCTGCTGTCGCTGGGCGCGGGCATCGCGGTGGCCACGGTGACCGCGCGCCGGGTGGCCGATCCGCTGCGCGACGTGGCCGCCCGCGCCGCCCGGCTGGCCATGGGCGACTTCCGCGCCGACCCGCGCCGCCACGGCATCACCGAACTGGACCGGGTCTCCGATGTGCTGGATTCGGCGACCGTGGAGATCGCGGGCCGTCTGCAACGCGAGCATGCCCTGGTGGCCGACGTCTCCCATCAGCTGCGCAGCCGCCTGACCGCGGTGCGCCTGCGTCTGGACGAGCTGTCGGAGTACTCGGATCCGGATGTGGTGCACGAGGCCGAGGAGGCCATGGCGCAGGTGGATCGCCTCACCGACGCCATCGACGATCTGGTGCGCGCCTCCCGGGACGAGGGCGCGGCCGAGCGCGATCCGGTGCCGGTGATCGACGAACTGCGCGGAGTGGTGTCGGAATGGCGGCATCCGTTCGCGGAGGCGGGTCGCAAACTGGTGCTGGCGGGCGATCCGACGCTGCGCGCGCCCATCACCGGTTCCCGGTTACGGGAGGCGGTGGCGGTGCTGGTCGACAATGCCCTCATGCACGGCGGCGGCACCTGCACGGTGTCGGTGCGCACGGTGACGGGCGGGCGGGACCGGGAGCCACTGGTGTGCGTGGAGGTGGCCGACGAGGGCCACGGGGTGCGCGACGAGCTCGCCCCGCACATCTTCGACCGCGGGTTCTCGGCGGGTGGTTCCACGGGTGTGGGGCTGGCGCTGGCGCGCGCCCTCATCGAGGCCGACGGCGGCCGGCTGGAGTTGCAGCGTCGCCGCCCGGCGTTGTTCGCGGTCTTCCTGGGCGCGCCCGCCGCGAATCGCGTCCAGGGCGAGGTGGTCGCCGAACCGCGGTAGCGGCTAGCTGTGGCCGAGCTGTTCCTCGCCGAGCAGATCCTCGAGTTCCGCTTCGATCTGGCGCATCTCGTCGGGGAAGACCCAGCGCCGCATGGCCCAGAATCGGAACACCATCTGCAGGATATTGCCGATGATGAAGGCGCTGATGAAGTCGGTGATGTTCTCGGCGGTGAGGCTGATATTCGGCACCTGCAGGTGCAGCATGTACCGCGAGATCCACAGCGGTGTGAAGCTCAGCACCACGCCGATACCGCTGACCGCGAAGAACAGCAGGGCCTCGTGGTGTTTCTCCCGTCCGCCCCGATTCTCGAACGTCCATTCGCGATTGAGAATGTAGGAGGCGATCACCGCGATCACCCCGGAGATGATCTTGGCGGTTACCGGCTTCGGTTCCAGAATGGTCAATTTCAGGAAGTAGAAGATGCCGCTGTCGATGACGAACGTGGTGGCGCCCACGATCGCGAACTTGATCAGTTCGTGATGGCGGATCGCGAGATCCCGCAGCGGTGTGGGCAGCAGTTTTACCACGTCGTCGACAAATGACACGAGGCCGAGTCTACGTGCCCGCGATACCGGGTCGGCAACCCGCAGGCACGGGGCCCCCGGGCACCATGACAATATTGTCGAACGTGAGCGCACGTTCCTTCGATTCCTCGGCCATGCCCACGGTCACCATGATCGGTGGCGGGCAGCTGGCACGGATGACCCATCAGGCGGCGGTCGCGCTCGGGCAGCGGCTGCGCGTCCTCGCCGAACGGCCCGACGACCCGGCCGCCCAGGTGACACCCGAGGTGGTGTTGGGCACCCACACCGACCTGGCCGCGCTACGCAAGGCCGCGGTCGGCTCGCACGCGGTGACCTTCGACCACGAGCACGTGCCCACCGAGCACCTGGAGGCGCTCATCGCGGAGGGCGTGAACGTGCAGCCGCCGCCGGGCGCGCTCGTCTACGCCCAGGACAAGCTGGCCATGCGCCGCAAGCTGGCGGAGCTGGGCGTGCCGGTCCCGGCGTTCACCGCCGTGGCGTCGGCGGCCGACGCCGTCGCGTTCGGTGACGAGCACGGCTGGCCCTTCGTGCTGAAGGCGGTGCGCGGCGGCTACGACGGCCGCGGCGTGTGGATGCCCGCCGACGCCGCTGAGGCCACCCGCATCGTGGACGACCAGCTGGCGCACGGCGTCGGGCTACTGGCGGAGGCGAAGGTGGACCTGAAGCGTGAGCTGTCGGCCATGGTGGCGCGCTCGCCGTTCGGGCAGGCCGCCGTCTGGCCGGTGGTGGAGACCGTGCAGCGCAACGGCCAGTGCGCCGTGGTGATCGCGCCCGCGCCGGAGCTGCCGGAGGAGCGTGCGACCGAGGCGTCGGCGCTGGCGCTGCGGCTGGCCTCCGAACTCGGCACCACGGGCGCGATGGCGGTGGAGCTGTTCGAGACCCATGCCGGTGAGCTGCTGGTGAACGAGCTGGCCATGCGCCCGCACAACAGCGGCCACTGGAGCATGGACGGGGCGGTCACCGGCCAGTTCGAACAGCATCTGCGCGCGGTGCTGGACTATCCGCTGGGCGATACCGCGCCGCTGGCCCCGGTCACCGTGATGGCGAATATCCTCGGCGCGCCCGAAGCCCCCGCCATGTCCATGGACGAGCGGCTGCACCACCTGTTCGCCCGCATGCCGGAAGCCCGGGTGCACCTCTACGGCAAGGGTGAGCGGCCCGACCGCAAGATCGGACACATCAATATCCTCGGCGACGATGTCGCCGCCACACGCGAGCAGGCCGAGCGCGCGGCGCACTGGATGTCGCACGCGGTATGGACCGACGGATGGGATCCGCATCATGAGTGATACCGAGCGCACCGCGCCACAGGTCGGCCTGATCATGGGCTCCGACTCCGACTGGCCGACCATGCAGGCGGCCGCGGAAGCCCTGGCGGAGTTCGGCATTCGCTTCGAGGTAGGTGTGGTGTCGGCGCACCGCACCCCGCAGCGCATGCTCGACTACGCCAGGGAGGCGGCGGGCCGCGGCATCCAGGTGATCATCGCGGGCGCGGGCGGTGCGGCGCATCTGCCCGGCATGGTCGCCTCGGCCACCCCGCTGCCCGTGATCGGCGTCCCGGTGCCGCTGAAGTACCTGGACGGCATGGACTCACTGTTGTCCATCGTGCAGATGCCCGCGGGCGTCCCGGTCGCCACGGTCTCCATCGGCGGCGCGCGCAACGCCGGCCTGCTGGCGGTCCGTATCCTCGCCGCCGCCGATCCGGACCTGCGCGTGCGCATGGAGCAGTTCCAGGCCGATCTGGAGAAGCTCGTGCTGGAGAAGGACGACGCCCTGCGCACCCGGTTGCTGGGATGAGCGCGGTGGCCACCACACCGCGAACTCCGGTCCGCGACAGCTGAGTTCGAGACCGCATGGGTGAATCCAGGGGTACGCCCGAGCGTGGCGAAGGCACCGCGGCGCGGGTTCGCGACGCGACCGCCGGTGCGGCGAAGGCACGCGGCGGCGGGGGAGCCATCGCGACCGCGCGGCGGTTGACCGTGGTCGATCAGGCGTTGCGGTTGTTCGCCGAGAAGGGGTACGAGGCGACGACGGTCGATGAGATCGCGGAGGCGGCGGGGATCTCCCGGCGCACCTTCTTCCGGCAGTTCCGGGCCAAGGAGGATGTGGTCTTCGCCGATCACGAATCGCAGTTGGCGCAGGCGCGGGAATTCCTGGACGGGTGGGACGGCGATCCGTGGGCGGGCGTGCTCGCGGCGGTCGTCGGGGTGTTCGAGCGGTTCACGCAGTGGCGGGAGCTGGCGGCGCGGCGGTATCGCGTGGTGCGGCAGGTGCCCGCGCTGCGGGAGCGCGAGATCGTGACGGTGTTCCGGTACGAGCGGCTGTTCACCGACTATCTGCGCGAGCGCCTGCGCGGGGAGTCGGATCTGGCGCTGGTGCAGTTCACGGCGGCGGTGACGGCGACGCACAACTATCTGCTGCGCCGGATGGTGCGCGGCGAGTCCGACGCGAGCCCGGCCGATCTGCGGGCGGCACTCGATGCCATACCCCGGGGTCGTGCCGAACACGGGGATGAATCCGACCAGTTGGTCGTAGCGGTCTTTCCGCGCGCCATGTCGCCCCGGCAGGTCGCCGATCTGCTGGCCCGTCGCCTGGATACCCTGGACTGACGCGCACGTGTCGAATCTGACACTGCGTGCCACCGCCTGATGGGGTAGTAACCGCATGTGGCCGCGATTTGGCGGCGTATACTCGGCGACGGTTGGCACTGAGTGCCGAGATGCTGGAGATGGCGCTGGCGAGCAGCGGCGATCCGAAACCACGAACCAGGAGTGAACTCATGGCGGGCAACCCCGACTTCAATCTGTTCCAGCTCGAGGACTTCCACCACGAGCTGCGCGAGGCCATTCGCGGTCTGTCCGAGAAGGAGATCGCGCCCTACGCCAAGGACGTCGACGGCAACTCCCGGTTCCCGGAGGAGGCGCTGACCGCCCTCAACGCCGCCGGTTTCAACGCCGTGCACGTGCCCGAGACCTACGGCGGCCAGGGTGCGGACTCCGTCGCCACCTGCATCGTGATCGAAGAGGTCGCCCGCGTCTGCGGATCCTCCTCGCTCATCCCGGCCGTGAACAAGCTCGGCACCATGGGCCTGATCCTCAACGGCTCCGAGGAACTCAAGCAGCAGGTGCTCGCCGACATCGTGGCCGGCAAGATGGCCTCCTACGCCCTGTCCGAGCGGGAGGCCGGTTCCGACGCCGCCTCCATGCGCACCCGCGCCCGCCAGGACGGCGACGGCTGGATCATCAACGGCTCCAAGTGCTGGATCACCAATGGCGGCAAGTCCGACTGGTACACCGTCATGGCCGTGACCGACCCGGACAAGGGCGCCAACGGCATCTCGGCGTTCATGGTCCACTCCGACGACGAGGGCTTCGTGGTGGGTCCGCTGGAGCACAAGCTGGGCATCAAGGGCTCCCCGACCGCCGAGCTGTACTTCGAGAACTGCAAGGTTCCCGGCGACCGCATCATCGGCGAGCCCGGCACCGGCTTCAAGACCGCGCTGCAGACCCTGGACCACACCCGCCCCACCATCGGCGCGCAGGCCGTCGGCCTCGCTCAGGGCGCGCTGGACGCGGCCATCGCCTACACCAAGGACCGCAAGCAGTTCGGCAAGGCCATCGCCGACTTCCAGAACACCCAGTTCATGCTGGCCGATATGGCCATGAAGGTGGAGGCCGCCCGCCTCATGGTCTACACCTCCGCCGCCCGCGCCGAGCGCGGCGAGCAGAACCTCGGCTTCATCTCCGCGGCCGCCAAGTGCTTCGCCTCGGATGTGGCCATGGAGGTCACCACCAATGCCGTGCAGCTCTTCGGCGGTGCGGGCTACACCACCGACTTCCCGGTGGAGCGCATGATGCGCGACGCCAAGATCACCCAGATCTACGAGGGCACCAACCAGATTCAGCGCCTGGTCATGTCGCGCGCCATTCTGCGCTGAGCGGACCGCGCGGGATTTCGCACGCGCGGCTGAGAATCCGCGCGTGCAGCTGAAATCTCTTGTGTAGCCATGGGATAACTCCGGTGGCCGACCCGCCGCTGGACTGCGGGGTGGGCGGTTAGCCGGAGTTTTCCTTTTTATCCTTCGGGTGGCGGGGCTCGATTTCAGGGCTGTCCAGGCCGGGGTGAGGGGAGCAGTATGGTTTCATGGCCGGCGTCGAAATCAACGACAGGTTCGTCCGGCGCACGTTGGACAACGGGCGAGTGGAAGAGGTTTCGTGGACGGAACTGTCGGAGGTACGAATCATCACCACGGCGGACGGACCGTTCGCCGAGGACGTGTTCTTCGTGCTGATCAGTGCGTCCGGAAAAGGCTGCGTGGTACCGCATTCGGCGGCTGACACCGCATTCCTCGCCCGCCTGCAGGCACTACCCGGCTTCGACAACGAGAAGGTCATCGAGGCCATGGTCAGCACCACCGACCGGCAATTCCTGGTCTGGCGACGCGCGGCGTCCCGCCGCCACCGGCATTGACCTAGGCCACCAGATCCGCGTACTCCGGGTTCTCGGCGATGAACTTCTCCACGTACCAGCAGGTCGGAATAATGGTGAATCCCGCCTCGCGGGAATCGCGCAGCGCGAATTCCACCACCTGCGCGGCCACCTTGCGTCCCCGGAATTCCGGGAAGGTCAGCGTGTGCTGGAAATCGCGGACCCGCACGTCCCCGTCCACGCGTTCGGCGTAGTCGGCGTAACCCGCGAGAGTGTCGTCGAGGTAGATCTCGTAGCGGGTGGCCGCGACATTGTGTTCGAGCCTGGTGGTCATGTTCGAGTGAACTCCCTTGTGACGAGGATTGTTCCGCTGGGCCGGATCGGACTAGAGCACGGCCCCGGGGTTGAGGATGCCGTGCGGGTCGAGGGCGTGTTTGATGCGGCGGGTCAGGTCCATGACCTCGGGGCCTACCTGGTCGGGTAGCCAGGCCTTCTTGAGGCGGCCGACGCCGTGTTCGCCGGTGATGGTGCCGCCGAGGGCGATGGCGAGGTCCATGATCTCTCCGAAGGCCTGGTGGGCGCGTTCGGTTTCGTCGGGGTTGTTCGGGTCGTGCACGATGAGGGGGTGGGTGTTGCCGTCGCCGGCGTGGGCGATGACCGAGACCAGCACCTGACGGCGGGCGGCGATATCGGCGATACCCGTGACGAGGTCGCCCAAACGCGGCAGCGGGACGCCGACGTCCTCGAGCAGCAGCGGGCCTTTGCGTTCCACGGCGGGGATGGCGAAGCGGCGTGCCGCGCAGAAGGCTTCGCCCTCATCGGGGTCGTCGGTGCGGAACGCCTCGGTGGCTCCGGCCTGTTCGCAGGCGGTGAGCATGAGGTCGGCTTCGTGTCCGGCGTGTTCACCGGGGGCGTCGGAGCGGGCGACCAGCAGCCCGGCGGCGGTGCGGTCCAGGCCCATGCGGAGTTCGTCCTCGACGGCGTTGACGGCGACGGAGTCCATGAATTCGAGCATGGAGGGCCGTAGCGCGCCGGTGATGGCGAGGATGGCCTCGGTGGCGGCGGTGAGCGTGGGGAAGGTGGCCACCACGGTGGACTGCGGCGGTTGGGCGGGCAGCAGCCGCAGGGTGAGTTCGGTGATGATGCCGAGGGTGCCCTCGCTGCCGACGAACAGCTTCGTCAGCGACAGCCCGGCGGAGTCCTTCAATCGGGGTCCGCCCAGGCGCACCGTGGTGCCGTCGGCGAGGACGACTTCCATGCCGAGGATGTAGTCGGTGGTGACGCCGTATTTCACACAGCACAGGCCCCCGGCGTTGGTGGCGGCATTGCCGCCGATGGAGCAGATCTCGAACGAGGACGGGTCGGGTGGATACCACAGGCCGTGGTCGGCGGCGGCGCGTTTGACCTCGGCATTGAGCAGTCCGGGTTGGGTCACGGCGGTGCGGGTGACGGTGTCGACGGTGATGGCCCGCATACGTTCGGTGCTCAGCAGCAGCGCGCCGTGCTGTGCGGTGGCTCCGCCGGAGAGTCCGGTGCCCGCGCCGCGCGGCACCACCGGCACCCGGTGTTCATGCGCCCAGCCCATGACCGTGGCCACCTGTGCGGTCTCGGTGGGTCGGATGAGGGCCAGGGCGATTCCGGCGTCGGGGTCCAAGGCCCGGTCCTGGCGGTAGCCGCCCAGGACGTCGGGATCGGTGACCACCATGCCGTCGGGCAGCAGAGCGCGAAGCGAGTCGAGATCGGGGGCAGAGCTGTGCGGGTCCACAGTGGAGAAACTACGTGGCGAGCGCGCGGAAGTGGGGAACCGGTCCCATGTCCATGCTCCTCGTCCGGCCGGTGGCGCGGGCGCAGTACACTGCGGGCCGTGTCCGATCCCAAGCTCGAAATCCAAATGCTGCACGACCGCGTCATGGTCAAGATCAATCAGGACGCGGGGGAGCGGCGCAGCAGCGGGGGCATTCTGATCCCGGCGACCGCCCAGGTCGCCAAGCGGCTGTCCTGGGGCGAGGTGTGCGGCGTGGGTTCGCACGTGCGCGCGGTGAGCGTCGGCGACCGGGTGCTCTTCGGGGCCGAGGATCAGTACGAGGTGGAGATCCAGGGGCAGGCGTACTACGTGCTGCGGGAACGGGACCTGCATGCCGTGGCGAACGAGCGCCCGGAGCACGGCACCGGTCTATACCTCTAGCCGCGGGTACCGCCAGCCCACTTACGTTTCCTCCGCTTGCGTCCGATTCGCCGCATTCTCGGCAACTGTTAACCAAACATTTGCCATTGTGCGGGCGCGGGCGATTGCTCCGGTCATCGGCGTCGGCCAGCATCCGATCCCATGTCGCGCACACGCCTGAACCCGGCCGGAGATATCCCCGATACCGGCATTCCCGAGCCGCTCGCCGCCACCATGACCATGGCCGAGCAGCACGAGTGGCATCGGAGCTATCTGCGACGGCACGCGGTCTCGCGGCGCAACTTCCTGCGCGGGTCGGCGGCGGCCGCCGCGGTGGCGGCCGTGGGCGCGTCACCGTTCGGGGCGCGCGCCTACGCGGAGGAAGCGCGGCTGGGGGTGGGCGGCCTGCACGTCGGCTACGGCGCGGACGCGGCCAGCCAACTGCGGTTCGCCGCGCAGCTGTCCCGGAATCCGCACGGGGCCAAGGTGTTTCTCGACCACGGGAGCACACCCGCGCTGGGGTCGAGCGCCGAGGCCGAGGTGCGCAACCTGGTCACCCAGATCCCGAGCAGCGACGGGGGCGTGCTGGCGGCCGAGCAGTTCTACGTGCACGCGCCCGTGGACGGACTGCCGGGCCGGATGCCGCACTTCTACCGCTGGCGCACCTCGGACGGTTTCGTCGGCGACATCCGCTCGGCCGCCACCGCCATGCCCACGGCCCGAGAAGCGGTGCTGCCCTTCCGCTTCACCATGATGGGCGACCAGGGTTCGGACGAGACGCCCTCGCGGCCAGCGGGTCTCGCACCCGGTGACTACGACGACATGTACTACCAGGCGGACAACGACCCGACGGTGCGGCACGCGGACAATATCGTGCGCCAGATCGCCGCCGCCCGACCGGATTTCCACGTGCTCGCCGGTGACATCGCCTACGCCGACCCCTCGGGCGCGGGCAAGCGGGCGCAGTTCGTGCCGTCGGGCGGCAAGCCCGCCAGCGGATTCGACAGGTTCAACCCGTACGTGTGGGACGTGTACCTGGGCGCCATCGAGGCCAGCGCGGCGACCACGCCGTGGATGTTCGCCACCGGCAACCACGACATGGAGGCCGCCTACGACACCCACGGCTACGGCGGACACCTTGCGCGCCTGGACTTCCCGGGCAACGGTCCGGCCGGATGCCCCTCGGCGTACTCGTTCACCTACGGCAATGTGGCGGTGCTGTCGCTGGACGCCAATGACATCTCCTACGAGATCAAGGCCAACACCGGCTACTCCGACGGCACGCAGACCGGATGGGTGCAGCGCACTCTCGCGTCCTATCGTGCCGACCGGAACATCGACTTCATCGTCTGCTTCTTCCACCACTGCGCCTACTCCACCACCGAGGCGCACGCCAGCGACGGCGGCGTCCGCGACGCCTGGTGCGCCCTGTTCGACCGCTACCAGGTGGATCTGGTGCTCCAAGGCCACAATCACGTCTTCGAGCGCACCGACCCCATCCGCGGCGGCGCGGCTACCCGGGTGGCCGCCGACCACGACATCGTCTATCCGGAGACCGACGGCACCGTCTACTACACCGTCGGCGGCGGCGGGCGGCCCCGCTACGAATTCCAGCCCGGCTCCCGGGAGTCCTACCGCGGCAACGAACTTCCCGACACCGCGGTGCCGAACAGCTACGTCTGGACGGCGGACGGCGGCACACGCGACGAAGCGGCCCCGTGGTCCCGGGTCCGCTTCCGCAACTACTCCTTCATCCGAGTGGACGTGCGTCCCGGCTTCTTCGCCAGCGAGATGGACGTGGTCGCCGTCGACGAATACGGCCGCGAATTCGACAAGCTCACCTACCGCCGCCAGGTCCGGCCCTGACGCCGGAAGGCCCGCATCCCACTGGGATACGGGCCTTCCGAGCCTGCGTCGTGTCGAACTGCCGCGCCGTGCCGAACTAGAGCGCCTTCAGCTCCTCGGTGACCGCACCGACGGACTTCTTGGCGTCGCCGAACAGCATGGAGGTGTGGTCGGCGTAGAACAGCGGGTTGTCGATACCGGCGAAGCCGGAGTTCATCGAGCGCTTGAGCACGATGACGCTCTTGGCTTTGTCGACGTCGAGCACCGGCATGCCGTAGATCGGCGAGGACGAGTCCTCGCGGGCGGCCGGGTTGGTGACGTCGTTCGCGCCGATGACCAGGGCGACGTCGGTGCGGCCGAATTCGCCGTTGATGTCGTCCATTTCCTTCATGGCGTCGTAGGACACCTCGGCCTCGGCCAGCAGCACGTTCATATGGCCGGGCATGCGACCGGCGACCGGGTGGATGGCGTACTTGACCTCGACGCCCTTGGCCTCGAGCAGGGCCGCCATCTCCTTGACCGCGTGCTGGGCCTGGGCCACGGCCATACCGTAGCCGGGTACCACGATGACCTGGTTGGCGTAGGCCATCTGGATGGCGGCGTCGGCGGCGCTGGTGGCCTTGGCCGTCTTGGCCTCGCCGCCCGAGCCCGCGCCGGGAGCCGTTCCGCCACCGCCGAATCCGCCCGCGACGATGGCGGGGATGGACCGGTTCATGGCCTTGGCCATGAGGTTGGTGAGGATGGTGCCGGACGCGCCGACGATCATGCCCGCCACGATCATGGCGGTGTTGTTGAGCGCCAGACCCGCGGCGGCGGCCGACAGCCCGGTCAAGGCGTTGAGCAGCGAGATGACCACGGGCATGTCCGCGCCGCCGATGGGCAGCACCACCATGAGGCCGAGCACGCCCGCCAGCACCAGCACCGCGACCATCCACCAGCCCGACGCGCCGCCGTCGGCGGCGGAGATGCCGATGACGACCGCGGCCACGATGGATCCAGCCAGCAGCAGCAGGTTCAGCGGCTGCTGTAGTCGGCCGATGCCGATCGGCTTGCCGGGCAGGATCTCCTGCAGCTTGCCGAAGGCGATCAGCGAACCCCAGAACGACACCGAACCGATGATGGCCGCGAACAGCGAGCCGATCACGATGTGCACGGTCGGTTCCTCACCGTGCTGGAAGTTCGAGAAGCCGCTGGTATCCAGGAATTCCGCCCAGGCGATGAGGGCGACAGTGCCGCCGCCGACGCCGTTGAACGCGGCGACGAGCTGCGGCATCTCGGTCATCTTGGTGAACTTGGCCGGGGGCACGCCCAGTACCACGCCGACGATCAGACCGGCGGCGATGATGATCCAGTTGCCGGTGTCGCGCACCGCGATCAGGGTGGCGACCACGGCGATGGCCATACCGGCCGCGGCGATCCAGTTGCCGCGTACCGCCGTCTTCGGGCCGGTCAGGCCCATCAGGCCGTAGATGAACAGCGAGAAGGCGATGATGTAGAGAATATTGACCAGATTGTCCATGGCTTACTTACCCGCCTTCGCAGACTCGCCGGACGCGGCGGACTTCTTGCCCTTGAACATGCCGAGCATGCGGTCGGTCACCACGAAACCGCCGATGACGTTCAGGGTTCCGAAGACCACGGCGACGAACAGGATGATCTGCATCCCGATCGAGGGATCCTCCACCTTGCCCAGCACCACCAGGGCGCCCAGCACCACGATGCCGTGAATGGCATTGGTGCCGGACATGAGCGGGGTGTGCAGGGTGTTGGGCACCTTGGAGATGACCGCGAAGCCCACGAATCCGGACAGTACGAGAATGGCGATATTCGCCAGGAGTTCGGTGTACATCAGGCATCGACCTCACGCGTGACGCAGGAATCCGCCAGCACCTGATCCTCGAAATCCGGTTGCAGCGCACCGTCTTTCAGCATGAGTTCCAGGAGGGCGGAGATGTTCTTCGAGTACAGCTCGCTGGCGTGCTCGGGCATGGTGGCGGGCAGGTTCAGCGGCGAGCAGATGGTGACGTCATGGCGGACCACGGTCTTGCCGGGTTCGGTGAGCTCGCAGTTGCCGCCGGTCTCACCGGCCAGGTCCACGATCACGCTGCCCGGCTTCATGCCCTCCACGGCGGCGGCGGTGACCAGGCGCGGGGCGGGACGGCCCGGCACCAGCGCGGTGGTGATCACCACGTCGAAGCCCTTGATGGCGTCCTCGAGGGCCTGCTGTTGCTGGGCCTTCTCCTCGTCGGTGAGCTCGCGGGCGTACCCGCCCTCACCGGCGGCGTCGATGCCCAGGTCCAGCCACTGCGAGCCGACCGAGCGCACCTGATCGGCGACCTCGGGGCGCACGTCGTAACCGGTGGTGCGCCCGCCCAGGCGCTTGGCGGTGGCCAGCGCCTGCAGCCCGGCCACGCCGACGCCGAGCACCAGCACGGTCGCGGGCTTCACGGTGCCCGCGGCGGTGGTCAGCATGGGGAAGAAGCGGGTGGATTCCGACGCGGCCAGCAGCACGGCCTTGTATCCGGCCACATTCGCCTGCGAGGACAGCGCGTCCATGACCTGGGCGCGCGAGATCCGCGGAATGGCCTCCACCGCGAACGCCTGTACGCCCGCGGCCTTCAGCGCGCCGATCTTGTTGTCGGCGTTGCGCGGGGCCAGGAAGCCGATCAGGGTCTGACCGGACGACAGCTTGGCGATCTCGGCGTCATTGGGCGGCGCGACCTTGACGATCACGTCGGCATTCCACGGATCGCCGATGGTCGCGCCCGCGTCGGTATACAGTTCGTCGGGAATGAGCGCGCCCAGCCCGGCGCCGGACTCGACGATCACCTCCACACCCTGCTTCAGCAGTGACGGAATGATCTTCGGCACCAATGCGACGCGTCGTTCGTCCGTGTTCGTCTCGCGAACCACGCCGACGCGCGCACCGCGGGGCGCATCGTGCTGTGCGCTCTGCGTTGTGTCCACTTGTCAAACTTCCTTCTCGTGGTGAGGCCGGACCGCCTGCGAACTTACTGCGCAGTAAGTTCTAGACAATTCTCGCAACCATACCCGGCTCGCGGTGAGCTTAGTGGAGATGGCTGTCACAGTGTGGGGTGAGCGGTGACCAGCGGCAAGTACGTACCTGCCAGGCAGGTTGCTTACTTTCGGGTGTGCCAGCAGGTGAGCGCGCTGCGCCCGCGCCCGGGGGTGTCGCGGCTCACTCTTACGCCGTAATCTCAGCGGGGTGAGTGGCTGCATCTTTTGCCGGATCGTGGCGGGCACCGCACCCGCCACCAAGATCCACGAGGACGACACCCTGCTGGCGTTCCTCGACATCCGGCCCATCACGCGGGGGCATACGCTCGTCATCCCGAAATGGCACTCCGGCGACCTCGACACGCTCGACCCGGCCCTCGGCGCGCGACTGTTCGCCTTCGGTCATCGGCTCGCCAAGGCCATGCGGCGCAGCGACCTCCGGGTGGACGGTGCGAACCTGCTGATCAACGACGGCAAGGCCGCCTTCCAGACCGTCGACCATGTGCATCTGCACGTCGTGCCCCGGCACAGCGGCGACAAACTCCGTTTCGCCACGGGCCTGCTGCTGCGGCGACCACACGACCGCGACAGCACCGCGGCCGCCATTCGCGCCGGACTGGACCGGCTCGCCGACGAGGAAAAGGAAACCAACGCATGACCGACACCGTGCCGGACCGGGAACGGATCACCGCCGATCTGTCCGATCAGTGGGACGCGCTCGCCCACTTGGTGGACGGACTCGACGAGGGCGGCTGGCGCACGGCGTCGTCGCTGCCCGGGTGGACGGTCTTCGACGTGATCGCCCACGTCATCGGGACCGAATCCATGCTGCTCGGTGAGATGCCGCCCGAGGCGGATGTGACCGGATACGAACACGTCCGCAACGAGGTGGGCGCGTTCAACGAGAAGTGGATCGAATCGCTGCGCCCCCTCTCCGGCGCGGAACTCATGGTCCGTTTCCGCGAGGTCACCGACCGCCGCCGCAAGGCCCTGGCCGCCATGGACGACGCGGCGTGGGCCGCGCCCGTGCCCTCACCGGTGGGCATGGTGCCCTACGGCCGCTTCATGCGGGTGCGGATCTTCGACTGTTGGATGCACGAACTCGATATCGCCGACGGCCTGCGGGTGACGGTGGACGAGGGCAGCCCGCGCGCGGAGACGGCCTTCCCGGAACTCGTAGTCGGTCTCGGCCGTGCCGCGGTGAAAGGCGCGGGCGCATCCGATGGTTCGCGTATCACCTTCGAGATCGGCGGTGCCACACCGCATACCGTGCACCTCGCGGTGGACGGCGGCCGGGCGCATCAGGTCGAGGCCCTCGACGGTCCCGCCACCGTGGTCGTCGGCCTGGACTCGGGCCTGTTCGCCCGACTGCGCGGGGGCCGCACGGACGCGGCGGCGCACGCCGACGAGATCGCGCTCAGCGGTGACACCGACCTCGGCGACCGCCTGGTGCGCAGCCTGGCGTTCACCATCTGATTCCGTGCGCCTGTTCCTGTCCAGCTACCGCTTCGGGGCGCACTACGATCGGCTGCTCGAGCTGGTCGGCGCGCCGGGGCGGGTGGCGGTGATAGCCAATGCCTGCGATGCCTGGCCCTCGGCGTGGGCCAGCGCGGTGACCAGTGATCTGGTTCCGCTGCGCCGCTCGGGATTCGAGCCCGAGGTGGTGGACCTGCGCGACTACGTGGGCCGCGCCGCGGACCTGGAGGAGACCCTCACCGGATTTCCGATGGTGTGGGTGCGCGGCGGCAACACCTTCGTGCTGCGCGCCCAATTCGCGCGCAGCGGAGCCGATCTCGCGCTCCGGCGGCTGCTCGACGCGGACGCGCTCGTCTATGCCGGTTACAGCGCGGGCGCGTGCGTCATGACCCCGGATCTGCACGGCCTGGAAGCCATGGACGATCCGGACGAGGTGCGCACGGCCTGCGGCGGCGATGTGCTGTGGGACGGACTGGGTCTGGTCGATCACCGCATCGTCCCGCATCTGGATTCCCCCACCGATCCCGAGGGGCTGAGCCGGAAACTGTCCCAGGAGTACCGGATCGGCGGCGTCGCGCACTGGGCGCTCACCGACGACGACGCGGTGATCGTCGACGGCGAGCGGCTCGAGGTGCTCGGCGCGGTCTAATCGCCCCGGTGGCGCAGGCCGTGGCCGACCGCGACGGCCGCGGCGAGGAACGCGCCGACGGCGAGGATGGCGAAGCTCGCCACATAGGCGTCCAGCGTCGGCACCCGGGTACCCGCGATGACGTGCGCCGACAGAATGGACGCGGTGACCGCGCCCGCGATACTGCCGCCCGCCGTGCGCACCAGCGAGTTGATGCCGCTGGCGATCCCGCTCTCGCTCATCGGCACGTGCCGCACCGCGAGTGTGCCGAGTGCCGCGTAGCCGATGCCGAATCCGGTGCCCTGCAAGATATTCGAGATCACCATGTGATAGCCGTGATCGTGGAACACCGCCAGCCAGGCCATGGACAGTCCCGCGAAGGTGGCGCCGATGGCCAGCGTGTAGGCGGGTCCGATGCGGGCGGCGATGCGGCCGGTGCGGAAGGAGAAGAACGTCATCAGCACCGCGCTCGGAATGCCGTAGAGGCCGACCGCCAGCACCGAACCGGACAGGCCGTAGCCGACCTGATCGGCCGGGGTCTGGATGAAATTCGAGATGAGCGTGAACGATCCGAACAGGGCGAACCCGAGCAGCGCCGACGCGAGGTTCGCCGACAGCGACTGCGGGCCGACCAGCAGTTGCAACCGGACCAGCGGCTGTTTCACCTTCAGTTCCACCAGCACCCAGATCACGGTCAGCGCCGTGGCGGCGGCGAACAGCGCCAGCACCGATCCGGAGGTCCAACCCCAGCGTGGCCCCTGGCTGATGCCCAATAGCAGGCTCACCAGTAGTCCGGCCAGCAGGGCGGCACCGAGGAAATCAGGTTTGCCGCCGTGGCGCACGCCGTTGTTCTCGGCGCTGATCTGGATCAGCACCGTGGCGGCCACGCCGAGGGCGGCGGTCAGCCAGAACACCGGGTGCGGATCGGTGGTGTGGTCGGCGATCACGCCGGTGACCAGCAGGCCGACCGTGCCGCCGATGCCCATGGTGCCGCTGACGATGCCGATCGCGCCGACCAGCCGTTCGCGCGGGAAGGTGTCGCGAATGATGCCGATGGCCAGCGGGATCATGGCCGCCGAGGTGCCCTGGAGGGCGCGGCCCGCGATGTAGACGCCCAGCGTCTCGGCCAGCGCGCACACCACCGAGCCGATGATGAGCAGGCCCATGGCGACCATGACCATGCGCTTCTTGCCGAACATGTCGCCGAAGCGGGACAGCAGGGGCGTGGCGACCGCGCCGGTGAGCAGGGCCGCGGTGAACAGCCAGGTGACGCCGGAGACGTCGGTGTGCAGCTGGCCGATCATGCGCGGCAGCAGCGGAATCACCACGGTCTGCTGGATCGAGACCACCAGCCCGGCGGCGCACAGGGCGAGCAGCGTCATGCCGAGGTGTGCCTTGGGACCGTTGTGGGTGGCGGTATCGGCCACAGCGGTGGAAGTCATGGGCGTCCTTGTGTATTACTTACCAAAATTAAGTAATTAGGTTTCGTAGGATAACCGCATGCCTCCCCCGAAGGCCACCTCCGCATCCGATCCCACGGCGACGGTCGGCGCGGCATCCGACGTCGTGGCGCACATCGTCGAACTGGAACGGGCCATGTCCCGGCTCGCGTACCTGCTCACCCGGGCCCGGCGGCACGACCGTGCCGTCACCGCCTCCGGTATCACCGTGGACCGGGCGAGTGTGCCGCTGCTGCGCATCCTCGCCGATGCCGACGCGCCGCTGCGCCTGGGGGAGCTGGCCGTTCGGCTCGATGTGGAGGCCCCGCATGTGACCCGGCAGGTGCAGCGGTTGGAGAAGAACGGGTTCGTGGGCCGGGTCGCCGATCCGGGCGATCGCCGGGCCCAGTTGGTCCGGCTCACGGATTCCGGCCGCGCCGCCGTGGACGCCATCCGCACCGTGCAGCGCCGCTGGATGCGAGAAGCCCTGGCGGACTGGAGTTCCGAGGATCTGCGTACCCTCGCCACCCTCAACCACCGCATGCTCGACGACTTCGCCGAGCACACGCGCTGCCTGGAGGAATCCGGAATCGCCTGAGCGTCACTCCGTTTCGGCGGCCGACCGCAGCGGCGCGGGCGGCCGGTCGGCGGGTGTAGCCACGATGCGGGCGAACCAGGCGCACACCAGCATGGCGGCCAGGGGGAACAGCATGGCGGTGGTGAGCGGGACGAGTTCGGTGAGCCAGCCGATGATCACCGGCCCGGCCAGCAGACCCAGATAGCCGATGCCGAAGACGCGGGACATATCGGTCGCCGCCGTCCTGGAGCCGAGATTGCCCGCCGCCGTGAACACCTGCGGCACCCCACCGGAGAGCCCGATCCCGCACAGCGCCCAGCCCAGCACGGTCGGCACCGTCCACGGCGACACCACGACCAGCAGGTATCCCGCCGCCGCCAGCAGCGACCCCCACCGCACCACGGCCACCGGCCCGAACCGCCCGCTGACCCGATCGGCGCACAGCCGCCCCACCGTCATGGCGACCGAGAAGGCCGCGAACGCCAGCGCCGCCGTCCCCGCCTCGACTCCGAGCCGCTCGCTCATCTGCAAGGCGCTCCAGTCACCGACCACCCCCTCCGCCATCAGCATGGCGAACGCCACCGCCGCCAGGGCCACCACCTTCCGCACGGTGGACGCCGCCACCGGCACGGATGTCTCGTGCTGCGCGAAACTCAACTCCGCCCGCGCCTCGGCCTCGCTCGGCACCGGCCCTGATGCCGAGTGGGGCGTATCGGCGCGCGGATCGAGAGACGCGGCGGTGCGTGGCTCCGCCGCGGTGGCGCCGTCACCGTCGGGAGCGGGCGTCGAGTACTCCCGCGCGGTGGCCGTGTTCAGGTCTGGGCTCGTGGTGGCCGCACTCGGCAGCGGCGGCCGCGGCCCAGGGGCAATGATGGCGTGCGATCCCCGCGTCTCGGTGTCGTGCCCTTCGCGCGATGAGGTCGGTTCCCGCGTGGTCGCGGTCTGCGGAGGACAAGGTGATGCGAAGGCATGGTCCCGGTGGCTGGCCAGTCGATCGTCGGGCCGCCCGGATGCGGCGGAATCGGCGGCGGCGGTCGCGCTCGCAGTCCGTTCCCGCGTGCTGCCGATGCGGGGCAGCAGGCGCGGCGCGGCGAACGCGACCACGGCCAGTCCCACGACAGCGGTGACGATCATGGTTAGCCGGATATCCGATCCGGCGCGCTGAGCGGCCGCCCCGGCGAGTGCGCCCGTCAGCGAACCGCCGGAGAACAGGGCGTGGAAGGACGACATGATGGGACGGCCGTAGCCCGATTCCACCTGCACCGCATGGGCGTTCATGGCGACGTCGAGTGCGCCGAAGCCGATGCCGTAGCCGACCAGCGCCGCCGCGAGGGTGATCGGGCCGGTGGCGAAAGCGGGGCCGATGATCGCCACGGCGGTGAGGGCGGCGGCTACGGCGGTGACCGCGCGGCTGCCGAACCGGTCGGTGAGCGCACCGGCGGCCTGCATACTGCCGATGGCACTGCCCGACATGAGCAGGATCAGCATGCCCAGGGTGGAATGCGACACCCCGGTCCGCTCCGTCACGGCCGGAATGTGCACGAACCACAGGGCGGACACCAACCCGTTCAGGCCGAACACCGCGAACACCGCGGTGCGTGCCGCGCGGAGCCGAGGAGCGGACGTCGGAGCGACCATCGGTCCGACGCTACCGGTCAGCGGAAGCTCCTCGTAACCCCCGTCTTTCGCGGCATCGTCGACGCTCGGGACGGGGCTCCGAACTACTGTGCGTTTCGACCTGTTCGTCCTTGATTCTATTCGGGGGTACCGACAAGTTCGGCGACCGCGACCGCCGCCACCGCAGCCATCCGGTGGCCCGTCCCACCGGTGCCGGTGCGGCCGGAGGGTGCCATCGCGTCGCCCATATCGAGTACACCCGGAATCGGTGGACGAATACATGGTTGAGAAGCGCCCGCGCATTTGCCATTGTCTTGACTGTGGACGCGTTGGCCAGCCTGCTCGAGGGACCCCGCGCGCGTGGCGCGTTCGTCATGCGGTCCTCGTTCGATCCGCCCTGGTCGCTGCGCATCGAAGACGGAGCGCCGCTGACCGTGGTGGCGGTGGTGCGGGGTGGCGGGTGGATCGTGCCCGACGCCGGGGGCGGCAAACCGGTCGCGCCGCGCCCCCTGCGCACCGGCGACGTGGCCGTCTTCCGCGGCCCCGACCACTACACGGTCGCCGACGATCCCGGCACCGCGCCGCAGGTGATCATCCATCCCGGGCAGATCACCACCACCCCCGACGGTGAGGTGCTGTGCGAGACGATGAGCCTGGGCGTGCGCAGCTGGGGCACCGCGGTCGACGCCGAGACCGTGCTGGTCACCGGCACCTACGAGCAGGAGTCCGCGACCGGTCGCAGGCTGCTGCGCGCCCTGCCGCCCATGGTCGTGCTCGGCCGCGGCGAATTCGACTCGCGCGTGCTGGATCTGCTGGTCGACGAGGCCGCCAAGGATCTGCCCGCTCAGGGTGCCATGCTCGACCGCCTGCTCGACCTGCTGACCATCGCCGCGCTGCGCGCCTGGTTCGCCCGCTCCGATGCCCCCGCCTGGTACCACGCCTACGCCGATCCGCTGGTGGGCAAGGCGCTGCGCCTCATGCAGCACAATCCGGCGCACCCGTGGACGGTGGCGGCGTTGGCGGGTGAGGTGGGCGCCTCCCGCGCCGCTCTGGCCCGCCGGTTCACCGAGTTGGTCGGCGAACCCCCGATGGCGTTCCTCACCGAGTGGCGGCTGGCGCTGGCCGCTGATCTGCTGCACGAATCCGATGCCACGCTCGAGACCATCGCCCGCCGGGTCGGCTACGGCAGCGCGTTCGCGTTGAGCACGGCGTTCAAGCGGCATTTCGGCGTGAGCCCGCGCGACCATCGCGACGCGGCGGCGCGGGAGCGCACGGCCTGACGCGGCGGTGCGGTCGTTCGGGTGCGCACCCGATCCCCGCACGGACCGTCGTCGAATCGAGCACCCGCGCGCCCGCCGCGCACCCTGCCACTATCGTCAGCGAGGTGACTTCGGAGCAGGATTACCCGGTGCTGTGGCCGGTTCCGACCCGCTGGGCGGACAACGACCATTACGGCCACGTCAACAACGTGACCTACTACTCGTACTTCGACACCGCGGTGAACGCGTGGCTGATGCACGCCACCGGCACCGATACGCGGGACCTACCCGCCATCGGCATCGTGGCGCAGACCTCGTGCAAATTCCTGGGCTCCCTGAGCTTTCCGGATCAGTTGCAGGTCGGCATCCGCATCGCCCGACTCGGGAATTCCAGCATCAGCTACGAACTCGCCATCTTCCGTGAGGCAGGGGATACGCTCAAGCTCGCCGCCACCGGCACATTCGTGCACGTCTACGTGGACGAGGTGACCCGGCAGCCGATCGAGATCCCCGCCATCATCCGCGCGGCCGCCGAACCCCTGGTGGTCAGCGAGATCCTGGAATCGGAGGCGGCCGACGCCTGATGCCCGCGCGGTGGCGGGATGCGCTTCCGCCACCGCGATCCGGCGACCCGGTCGATCTCGGCGGGTCAGACCCGACCGAGCAGGGTGAGCGGATCCTCCACCAGCGCGGCCACACTCGCCAGGAAGCGCGCCGCCTGCTCGCCGTCCACCAGCCGGTGATCGAAGCTCAGGCCGAGCGTGGTCACCCAGCGCACCGCGATCTCGTCGCGGTGCACCCACGGCCGCTTCCGGATGGAGCCCAGGCACAGGATCGCCGCCTCGCCCGGATTCACCAGGGGCACACCGGTATCCACGCCGAAGACGCCCACATTGGTGATGGTGAAGGTGCCGCCGGTCAGCTCGTGCAGGGTCGCCGTCCCGGATCGCGCGGCCTCGGCCAGACGGCCGATCTCCCCGCACAGATCCCGCAGGCTCAATGCCTGCGCCTCCGCGAGATTCGGCACCAGCAGCCCACGCTCGGTGGCGACCGCGATACCCAGATTCACATAGTGTTTGGTGACGATCTCCTGATTCGCCTCGTCCCACACGGCATTGAGTTCCGGGAATTCGCTCAGCGCGACCAGCGTGGCCTTGGCGACCAGCGCCAGCGGTGTCAGCGAGAGACCCGCGAAGCTCGGCGTGCCACGCAGGTGGTCCAGCAGCTCCATGGACCCGGTGAAATCCGTGGTGACGAAGGTACTGGCCTGCGGGATGTCCCGCGCGCTGGCCACCATCGCCGCAGCCGTGCGCTTGCGAATTCCGCTCACGGGCGTGCGGGTTTCCCGCTCGGCGGGCACCGGACGCACCGCGGACTCCGGCCGCATGGACGGCACCGGCGGCGCGATGTGAATCGGCAGCTGCCCACCGTCGTCAGCGCGCCTCGCCACCCCGCCCCGGCCTGCCGTGCGGTCGGGTGCGTTCCCGGAGGTGGCCGCACCATCCGGTGTCGACGCCGCCTCCCGCGCTCGCTGTACATCGGCTACCATGATGGCCCCGTCGGGCCCGGTCCCCGTCACCGCTGCAAGATCGATCCCCAACTCCCGAGCCAACTTTCGCGCCGCCGGTATCGCGGCGGGCCGCCCCGCCGCCCCGGTTCGCTCCCGCCCCAGCCCCTCGGTACCGTCCCGCGCGTCCCCGAGCCCGCGCGCCGTCGCGCTTCCGATCGCGCCGTCCCCGGCCGCGTCGCGGGTGGCTCCGACGCCCGTGTCGCGGATGGGCCGGGCGTCCGTGGCTCCGGTGTGCGCGGTACCGGTGATCCCGACGTCCGGGCCCCGAGTGCTCCCGGCGGCCGCCTCACGGGTGGCTTCGGACTCCTCGCCGGCACCGGTCGGTGACCAGCCTTCGGGGGCATGCGGCTCGGTCGCCGCCGGATCGGTCTCGGCGACATCCGTTCCCGGTGTCGTCGCGACGTTGCCGTTGGCACTCGAAGCACGCTCGGCCGCAGCGACTTTCGCCGCCGCGGCGCGGGCGCGGCGGGATTGCGGTTCGCTGTCGGGGCCGTAGCCCACCAGTACCGACTGCCGCTCCGGCGCGGCGTCCACCCCGGCGATGCGGATCAGGGGTGCGCCCACCGGCACCGTATCCCCGGGCTCGGCGAGCAGTTCGAGTACCGTGCCCGCGTAGGGGCAGGGCAGCGCCACCTGCGCCTTGGCCGTCTCCACCTCGGCGATGGTCTGGTTCAGTTCCACGCGGTCGCCGACCGCCACCGCCCACGACACCAGTTCGGCGTCGGCCAGTCCCTCACCGAGGTCGGGCAGTCGGAACTCTAGAACCTGCTGATCTTCCACCGGGCAACCTCCGTGGCAGTACGGTCAGGCGGCTAGCGTGCGGTCGACCGCGGCCAGGACGCGGTCGGGGTCGGGCAGGTGGTGCCGTTCGAGCTTAGCGGGGGGATAGGGGATGTCGAAGCCGCCGACCCGCAGCACCGGAGCCTCCAGATGATAGAAGCACCGTTCGGTGATCCGGGCGGCGATTTCCGCGCCCAGCCCGCCGGATACCGGGGCCTCGTGCACCACCACCAGCCGCCCGGTCTTGCGTACCGACTCCGCCACGGTGTCGAAGTCGATGGGCGACAGGCTGCGCAGGTCGATCACCTCCAGCGAATGGCCCTCCGTATCGGCGATCTTCGCCGCCGCCAGTGCGGTGGCCACGGTGCCGCCGTAGGCCACCACGGTGGCGTCGCTACCGGTGACGCACACCCGGGCCCGGTCCAGCGGCAGCCCCTCGCCGCCGTCCAGTCGGTCGAAGTCCACGTCGGCCTTGTCCCAGTACCGCCGTTTGGGCTCGAAGAAGATGACCGGGTCGTCCAGCGAGATCGCCTGCCGGATCATGAGATACGCGTCGGCCGGAGTGCTCGGCGACACCACCCGCAGCCCCGCGGTATGCGCGAAATACGCCTCCGGCGACTCCGAATGATGCTCCACCGACCCGATGCCGCCGCCGTAGGGAATGCGAATGGTTATGGGAGCCAACACCTTTCCCTTGGTCCGGTAGTGGATCTTGGCCACCTGGCACACGATCTGGTCGAAGGCCGGGTACACGAATCCGTCGAACTGGATCTCGCACACCGGCCGCAGCCCGCGCAGCGCCATGCCGAAAGCCGTTCCGACGATCCCGGATTCGGCCAGCGGTGTGTCGATCACCCGGTTGTTCCCGAAATCCTTCTGCAAGGCGTCGGTGACCCGGAAGACTCCGCCGAGGCGGCCGATGTCCTCACCCATCAGCACCACCCGGGGGTCGTCCTCGAGCGCCCGGCGCAGGCCGACATTGATGGCTCCGGCGAATGTCGTCTTCATGACCGGGCTCCCTCCAGGTAGGCGAGGTACTCGCGGCGTTCTTGCTCGATCAGCGGATGCGGGGTGGCGTAGACGTGCTCGAACAGCTCCTCGGGTTCGGGGTCGGGCATGGCGAGGGTGGCCGAGCGCAGCCGCCCGGCCACGTCGTCGGCCCGCGCGCCCACCTGCTGTTCGAAGTCGCTGTCCCACAGCCCTTCCCGCTCCAGCAGCCGCCGCAACCGGTCGATGGGGTCGCGGCGCTGCCACAGTTCGAGTTCCGCCGAGGTGCGGTAGCGGGTCGGATCGTCGGCCGTGGTGTGCGGCCCCATCCGATAGGTGATGGCCTCGATGAAGGAGGGGCCGCCGCCCGCTCTGGCATGGTCGATGGCCTGGCGGGTCACCGCCAGCACGGCGAGCACGTCGTTACCGTCCACCTGCACGCCCGGAATACCGTAGCCGATGGCGCGGGCGGCGAGCGGCGTGGCGCTCTGCACCCGCACCGGCGCGCTGATGGCCCAGTGGTTGTTCTGGCAGAAGAACACCACCGGCGCACCCCAGCTCGCCGCGAAGCCGAGCGCCTCGGCGATATCGCCCTGACTGGTCGCGCCGTCGCCGAAGTAGGCGATGGTGGCGATCTCCGCCCCCTCCAGCTGCGCCGCGTAGGCGTAGCCGGTGGCGTGCAGGCCCTGCGCGCCCACCACGATGGCGGGGTTGGTCATCTTGACCGCGTCGGCGTCCCAGCAGGAGTGCGCGACTCCGCGCCAGAGCCGGGTCTGCTGTTCCGGCGGCACGCCGCGCACGTGGGCGACGCCCGCCTCGCGGTAGCTGCAGAACACGTAGTCGTCGGGGTGCAGGGCGTGCGCCGAACCGATCTGGGCGGCCTCCTGGCCCAGCAGCGGCGGCCACAGTCCGAGTTGGCCCTGCCGCTGCAAGGCGGTGGCCTCCACGTCGATGCGGCGGGCGATCACCATATCGGTGTAGAGCTCGCGCAGGGTGTCGCCGTCGATATCGGCGATCAGCGGGGCGTGTACGCGATCGTGCACGCGGCGGCCGTCGGGCTGTACGAGCTGCACCGGGTAGGTGGTCTTCTCGGGCATGGGTATCGCCTCCTCGAAGCACCGGTACACCGGGTCGCCGGGGGATTGTGTCCCGGTGGGCGAAGGTGTACGTGTCCTGTATCACACAGCTTCCTCGCTGGGGCGAACTGCGCAAGCCGACGCGCGGCAACTGTGCAGAATGCTCGGTAGAACGGGCTGGGCTCATGGCAAACTGATTCCTATGTCCAGTAGGGAGCCGGTGGGCGGGGCAATCGACGCCACCGATGCGCGCATGTTGCTGGAGCTGGTCGCCAACCCGCGCGCGACCGGTGTCGAACTGGCGGCGCGTCTGGGCCTGTCCCGCAATACCGTGCAGGCCAGACTGGCCCGCTGGGAGGCGGCCGGGCTGCTGGCCAGCGTCGAGCGGCGAGTGGACCCGCGGGCGCTGGGCTATCCGCTGGCGGCCTTCGTCGCGGTGGTGGTCGATCAGCATCGGCTCGATGCGGTGGTGGCCGAACTCGCCGAGATCCCCGAGGTCACCGAGGTGTGCGGGATGACCGGGCCGACCGATCTGACCGTGCGGGTGGTGGCGCGCGACGCCGACGACCTGTACCGCATCACCGGGCAGATCCTGAAGATCCCGGGTGTCGAGCGCACCAATATGGCCCTGGTCATGCGGGAACTGGTGGGTCCGCGCACGACCCCGCTGCTGGATCGGCTCGCCGGAGCGAACGGGGTGGCCGCCCGGGCCGTCGAGTGAGTCCCGGATACCGTGCCTTATGGATGTTTCGGGCAAGGTAGCCATTGTCACGGGTGCGGGATCGGGGATCGGGGCGGCACTGGCCGCGACGCTGGTGGCCGCGCATGCGCGGGTGGTGCTGGCGGATATCGACAAGGCGGCCGTGCGGGAGGTGGCCGATTCGCTGGGGGCGGCCGCGGTCGCGGTGGCGGGAGACGTCGCCGACGAGGCGGTGATCCGTGAGTTGATCGACCGGGCCGAGCGTGAATTCGGGCCGGTGGACCTGTATTTCGCGAACGCGGGCATTTTCGGCGGCCGCGGCCTGGATAGCGCCGAGGCGCAGTGGGAGGCCGCGCTGGATGTCAATGTGTTGGCGCACGTGCGGGCGGCGCGGCTGCTGGTGCCGGGGTGGCTGGAGCGGGGCGGCGGCTACTTCGTCTGCACCGCCTCGGCGGCCGGGCTGCTCACCCAGATCGGTTCCGCCCCGTACGCGGTGACCAAGCACGCCGCGGTCGGGTTCGCGGAATGGTTGTCGGTTACCTACGGGGACAGGGGGATTCGCGTGAGTTGCGTGTGCCCCATGGGTGTGGACACCGCGCTGCTGCGGGCGGGCACCGAGAGCGCCGACGCGGCGGCCGCGGCGGAGACGGCGATCCGGGCCGTGGTCACGGCGGGCAAGGTGCTGTCCTCGGACGAGGTGGCCGATGCGATCCTCGCCGGTGTCGCCGCCGAGAGCTTCCTGATCCTGCCGCATCCCGAAGTGCTCGACATGTACCGATTCAAGGGCTCCGACTACGACCGCTGGCTGGCGGGCATGCGGCGCTACCAGCATTCGCTGGAGAGCTGAACCGCCGCGACCGGCTCCGGAATTTCAGTCCAGTTCCGGGGGATTGGCTGGAGACCGGCGGTCCGGTCCGAGGTCAAAATGACCCGATGAGCAGCACCGAAGTGGAGAACGACACCGCCGTCGCGGCCTCTCCGGACCTCTCCGTCGGCCTCGGTCAGCCGATCGGGGCCGGATTCGTCACCGCGCTGGTGGGATTCACGAGTTCGTTCGCGGTGGTGCTGGCGGGCCTCACCGCCGTGGGTGCGACCTCGGTGCAGGCCGCCTCCGGCCTGATGGCGGTCTGTATCACGCAGGGTCTCGGGATCTTGTTCCTGAGCCGCCGCTACCGGATGCCCATCACGCTGGCCTGGTCGACGCCGGGGGCGGCGCTGCTGGCCAGTACCGGGGCGGTGGCGGGCGGCTGGCCCGCGGCGGTGGGCGCGTTCGTGATCACCGGTGCGCTCATCGTGGTGACCGGATACTGGCAGCGGCTCGGCGCGCTCATCGCGGCCATTCCGGTGGAGATCGCCCAGGCCATGCTGGCGGGTGTGCTGTTGCCACTGTGCCTCGCGCCCATGCACGCGCTCACGGTCAGCCCGGCGGTGGTGGTGCCGGTGATCGTGGTGTGGCTGGTGCTGCAGCGCTACGCCGCGCGCTGGGCGGTGCTGGCGGCGTTCGCGGTGGCGGCGGTAGGCGCGGGGATCGAGATCGCGGTGCGGGGGCACGGCCTCGAGCTGTCGGCGATGGTGCCCAGGTTCGAACCGACCGTGCCGCACTGGAGTTGGCAGGCGATGATCGGTCTGGCCGTGCCGCTCTACATCGTCACCATGGCGGCCCAGAACATACCCGGCACGGCGGTCATGAGTTCCTTCGGCTACCGGGTGCCGTGGCGACCGGCCATGACCGTGACCGGGCTGGGCACCATGCTGGGCGCACCCGCGGGCGGGCACGCCATCAATCTCGCCGCCATCAGTGCGGCGCTGGCGGCGGCGCCCTCCGCCCATCCCGATCCCAAGCGCCGCTGGGTCGCCGCGGCGTCGGCCGGAGCCACCTACCTGCTGCTGGCGCTGGTCTCCGCCGCCCTGGTCGCCCTGGTGGCCGCCGCCCCCGACGGCGTTCTGGAAACCGTTGCGGCCCTGGCTCTCATCGCCACCCTGGCATCGGCTCTCACCGCCGCCCTAGCCCCCGCCGAACACCGCCCCGCCGCCGCCCTGACCTTCCTCGTCGCGGCCTCCGGCATCTCGCTGCTCGGTATCGGCGCGGCGTTCTGGGCGCTGGTCGCCGGGCTCGTGGTCCGCTGGTTTCTCCGCCCGACCGACTGAACGGGGCCGGTCCGATCGGCGCGGCGGGTTCTGGCCGGGGTGGCGGACCGGTCGGTCTTGCGGGAAGCCACGGACCACCGCGGCCCGCGCCGCGGGTCGCGATGGCGGTACCGGTCGTCGGGCGAGTCGTCGTGCGACTGACCGCTACCGCTCTGCGAGTGGGCGCGGTGGTGCTGGTAGGTGGGTGGGCCGCTGTGCGAGAGGGCGCGGTGGTGCCGGTCGATCGGCGGGCAGCTGCGCGGGCGGTTCGGGGCTGCGTAGGGTGGTGGGCATTCGGGTGTGCGTGCTGGAATTCTGCGACGAGGAGTGGGCTTGAGCGCGGTATTGATTTCGGCGGAGGAACTGCGGGAGTTGTTGTCGCAGGCGGATTCTCGGTTGCGGCTGTTGGACGTGCGCTGGGCGCTGGGGGATCCGGACGGGCCGCAGCACTATCTGGACGGACACATTCCGGGCGCGGTGTTCGTGGACCTGGAGACCGAACTCGCCGCGCCGCCGTCCCCGGCGCGCGGTCGGCATCCGCTGCCGGAGCTCGCCCAGTTGCAGAAGTGCGCGCGCAGCTGGGGTGTGCGCACCGGCGACACCGTCATCGCCTACGACGCCACCGGCGGGATGGCCGCGGCCCGCGCCTGGTGGCTGCTGCGCTGGGCCGGTGTCCCCGATGTCCGCATTCTCGACGGCGGTCTCCCCGCCTGGGAGCGCGTGGGCGGCACGCTCGCCACGGGTGCCGAACCCGACCCCGCCCCCGGCGACGTGGTCCTCACCCCCGGCCACCTCGCCACCATCGACGCCGACACCGCCGCCGCCTGGCCCGGCCTGCTCCTCGATGCCCGCGCGGGCGAGCGCTACCGCGGCGACACCGAACCGGTCGACCCCCGCGCGGGCCACATCCCCGGCGCGCACAGCGCCCCCACCGCCGAAAACCTCACCGCCGAAGGATATTTCAAACCAGCCGCCGAACTGCGCTCCCGCTTCACCGCCCTCGGCGACGGCAAGGTGGCGGTCTACTGCGGCTCCGGCGTCACCGCCGCCCACCAGGTAGCCGCCCTCGCCGTGGCCGGCATCGACGCCGCCCTCTACCCGGGTTCCTGGTCCCAGTGGTCCAACGACCCGAAACGCCCGGTGGCGACCGCCTGAGCAGTACGCCCGGGTGCGTTCCGGATCGGTTCGATGCGATGCCGGTTCGGCCGCCTGCGACGATGGCCGGGCCGGGGCTCAGCGGGCGCACCCGTCCACCAGGTCAGGGGCACCCGGTGGCGACGCGTCGCAGGACCGCCTTGTCCGCGGTGGTGATGGGTAGGTTGTACTGCCTGGCGGTGGTGAGGTACTTGGCCGCGTAGAAGCAGTGGTTGGCGGCGGCGGGTGGGAGCCATTCGGCAGGGGTGCTGTCGCCCTTGTCCTGATTGGTCTTGCCCTCGGTGGCAAGGAGATTGAAGTCGAGGTCGTTGGCGAAGCGGATGCGGCGGTCCAGCGGCCACCCGTGGGCACCCATATCCCAGGCGGCGGCCAGCGGGTAGACGTGGTCGATCTGGACGGTACCGGCATCGGCCTTCTCGAAGGTGAGGCGGCGGCCGGTGTACGGGTCGTCGAGGATGCCCGAGACCACCACGCAGGTGCTGCCGGGGCGGAATCCGATCTCGGTCAGCTGACCGGCCAGCACGTTGTTGCGGGTGTCGCAGCCGTCGTGACCGCCGGGCGCGTCGTGGTCGTCGGTCCACGCCGGACCGAAGACGCAGCCCTGACCGGCCTTGCAGCCGCGTTCGTACCCACCCGGTCGCGGCCGAGTCGGCAGCACGTGCACGTGGTCGAGCAGTTGCTCGAGCTGCGCGCGCGAGGGACTGCCGGGTGCCGGACCGGCCCGCGGGCCGATCGCCGAGCAGCCGCTCAGCGCGATCAGTACCGCGCTCAGTCCGGCGAGCCATCGGCACCGCCGGTCGAGCGTGGCCGTGTCACCGGTCCGCACCCCCACGGCCGCCGCTCGTGCCGTCCGCCGAATCCCGCTCAGAATTCGCACATCTCACATCTACCCGTGTAGTCGCACGCCACGCGGGTTTTCCAGGACTTCGCACCGGTTCCGTGTTCTCGCACCGGTTGCGGGGGACTACAGCCAGGCTCGCGCCAGCAGATCGTCGGCCGACGTCTCCGACATCTGCGGTGGCATGCGGGTGGCCGCGATCGTCTCGCACCGCGCGCCATCGTGTCCGATCAGCCACGATCCGCCGCGGTCCTCGCACTCGGCGATCTTGGCGAAGGTGGTGAGCAGGAACTGGATGGCGTCGCGCGGATCGGCCGTGCGGGCCAACCGCTGCGATTCCCCCGGTCGGGACAGATCCAGCCACACCCCCGATTGGCCGTCCAGGCGCATCCCCACGATCTTCGTCGTGTCCACGAAAGTGAATTTCCGCCGTTCCCACGGCGTTGTGGGCGTGAAGCTCTGCTCGAGCACTTGGAGCAGAATCGTCATCTTCACGGCCTCCCTCGGTATCGAGTCGTCGCGGCCCTGGCTGGTGCCGCGATGGATTGTCGCCGGTGCGTCCCGCTCGATCGCCGCTGAAGCGCAGCAGCCACCGTCCACGCGCGGTGACCAGCGGATATCCCAGTATGTTCCAAAATCGCCCGGTTTGGTATCCCCTCGGCGCGCCGGGTTTCAGACGAGTTCCAGACCGCCGTCCACGGTGATGACCTGACCGGTGATCCAGCTGGCCGTCGGTTCGCTCACCCGCAGCATCCAGGCCGCGACCTCGGCCGGTACCCCGCGGCGGCGCAGCGGGATGCGGGCGGTCTCCTCCCGCTTGATCGCGGCCACCACCTCGTCGGCGAGCCCGGCCGCCGTCAGTGCCTCGCTCTCGGTCGGACCGGGGGCCACGGCATTGACCCGCACGCCGTCACCCGCCAGCTCCAGCGCCCAGCTGCGGGTGAGCTGTTCGAGGGCGGCCTTGCTGGCGCCGTAGTGGGCGGCTCCCGGAATCGGCCGATGTCCGTAGGTGCTCGACACATTGACGATGCTGCCCCGGGTCGCGCGCAGCTGCGGCAGCGCGGCGGCGGCGAGCAGGCTCGAGGCGGTGACGTTGAGCGCGAACAGATCCGCGACGCGCGCGGCCGACACCTCGGCCAGCGGCATGGCCGCGGTGGCACCGGCATTGTTGACCAGCACGTCCACCCGTCCCCACCGGTCGACGGCGGTGTCGACGATCGCGGTGGCGGCCTCCGCGCGCCGCAGATCGTGGGCGATCACCTCGATGGCCGGATGTTCGGCCGCGGTCCGCTCCAGCACGTCCCGCCTGCGGCCGACGCCGAGCACCGTGGCGCCCGCCCGGGCGTACGCGATCGCGGCCGCCCGTCCGATTCCGGTTCCGGCTCCGGTCACGATCACCACGCGGTCGTCGAAGCTACCCATATCGCATCCTTTGTTCGATGTTCGTAGAACGTCGAACAAAGTAGCATGGGCGGTATGCGCGAACCACAGCATCCGTCGGCCTCCGATATCGAGCTGACGGCCGTGCTGGCGGCACTGAGCGATCCGATCCGGGTCGGCCTGGTGCGCGTGCTGGCCGACGACGTCGAGCGCGGGTGGGGCGAACTGCGCGCCCCCGTCGCCAAATCCACACTGAGCCACCACCTTCGGGTGCTCCGCGATGCCGGGATCACGCGGACCCGGCAGGAGGGCACCCGCTGTTACGTGGTGCTGCGCCGCGATGATCTCGATCAGCGGTTCCCCGGTCTGCTCGACTCGATTCTGGACGCCGCGACGACCGACGACGTGGGCCGCCACGTCGGGCTCGCCGGATAGCGCCGCTACGTCGGGTTCGCGGGACAGGGCCGCCACGTCGGGCTCGCCGGAGCGGGCTCCCGCCTCGCGCGGACCGGATCGGAACCGGCGCTCAGCCGAGGATGTGCACGGCGATCAATCCGTCGCCCCGCTCCTCGACGCGGACGCCGGTCAGATCGGCGACGTGCGCGGTCGGGTCGTGGGCGACCGCGCGCGCTCCGACTCCGACGACCCGCATGCCCGCCGCCTTGCCCGCGGCGATTCCCGCCCCGGAGTCCTCGAAGACCAGGCAGTCCCCGGGTGGCAGCCCCAGTTCGGCGGCCGCCTTCAGGAAGCCCTCGGGATCGGGCTTGCTGACCGTGACCGATTCGGCCGTGATGCGGACGGCCGGTACGGGCAGCCCGGCCGCACCCATGCGCGCCTCGGTGAGCGCGACATCCGCCGAGGTGACCAGGGCGTGCGGGAGGTGCGCGACGGCCGCCAGGAAGGCCGGTGCGCCGGGGACCGGCACCACGCCGTCCACGATGGTGGTCTCCTCCCGCAGCATGCGGGCATTGTCGGCGTGATTGAGCTCCATGGGCCGGTCGGGCAGCAGCGCGGCCATCGTCGCCCACCCCTGCCGTCCGTGCGCCACCGCCAGCACCTCGTCGATCGGCAGGCCCTGGGTGGCGGCCCAGGTTCCCCACAATCGCTCCACGACTGCTTCGGAATTGACGAGGGTGCTGTCCATGTCCAACAGGAGAGCGCGGGCGGTGAGCGTGGCGTTGACCGTCATGTACTGGTTATAACCACGCTTGCCATGCGGGGCAATGCGTTTCGGGGAAGCACACGTCAGGCCAGCGGAACTGCCGCGTCGACGGTGGCCGCCGATCGTCATCGGCACGCCGAAACGCGGTCTCGCTCAGCGCGGATCGACGGCGGCGAGAATGGCGGCGCGGGTGGTTCGGACGGCGTCGCGGTGGGCGGCCGTGGTCGTCGGGTTGTCGCCCAGCGCCAGGTATTCGAGGAGTAGGCCGCGATGAACCGCGAGGATGCGGGAGGCGAGGGAGCGGGCGGTTTCGGGAGGGGTGCCCGCGGTTTCCATGGCCGCCGCCAGGGGGGTCAGCCATTCGGTGACGACCGGGTCGAGGAAGCGGCGGCGCAGGTCGTGGTCTCGGGTCGCGGCCGCGTAGATCTCGAAGAACATGGCGGTTCGGCGGCGGCCCTCCGGGAGGTGGGCCTGGCTCCAGGCGTAGTCGAGTCCCTCGGCGACAACGTCGGCCACATGTTCGGCGGTCGGGGGAAGAGCCGAGGAGAACGCTCGGATGCGGGACAGGAGTTGCCGGGAGATCGTCAGGTAGTCGTCGAGGGTGCGGTCGACGATCTCGGTGATCAGGGCTTCCCGGCTGCCGAAATGGTGCAGGAGATTGCGCGTCGAGGTCCCGAGGTGCTCGGCCAGCGGGCGCAGCGTGAGCCCGAACAGCCCGTGCTCGTCCGCGTAGTCGCGGCATCCGTCGAGGAGTTCGCGCCGTCGTCCGGCGTCTTTGGGGCGGCCCATGCGGGCCAGTTTATACTACGACCGTTACATGAAACGATCGTGGAAGGAATTGGAATGCAGGACGTCACCAGAGACGACATCGCCCGCTGTTTCGTGAACAGCTCCCGCAGCGGCGTCCGAACGATGACCTTCCCCCGCGACCTCGATGACCTGCCCTGGCCGGAACTGGACTACGTCGGCTGGATCGACTCGCGTGCGCCCCGCCGCGCCTATCTGGTCGCCGAGCACGCCGGGCGGCTGGTCGGCATCGAACTGCGGGCGGCGAGCACCGACGGCTCCCGGCCGCGAACGGGCATGTGCGAGCTGTGCCACGCGGTCCACCGCGTCGGCGGGACCAACCTGTTCACCGCGCGCAAGGCCGGCGCCGCGGGCAGGGCGGGCAACAGCGTAGGCACCTACGTGTGCGCCGACTTCTGCTGTTCGCTGTACGTGCGCGGTCGCAAACCGCTCGGCGGCAACCAACCCGAACAGGCATTGCCCACCGTGACGCGCATCGCGCACCTCGTCCGGCGTATCGACGGATTCGTCGCCCGTGTACTGGGGTGACCGGGGCGTCCGGCGGTCGGCGCGGGCCGGACGTTGACCTGTCGGACCCGGCTGATTTGATGGGCGGATGCTGCACGGACTGTGGTCACCGGGGTCCGGGCTGGTGCTGTGGCATCCGCCGGGCGCCGATGCCGGGGCGGTCGTGGGCGAACTACCGGATCCGTTGGGGTCGATCGTGCGGACGGCGCGGTTCCGGCATCGGGCCGAGGTGCTGGTGCCGGGTGCGGGCGGGCCGGAATTGGTCACGGTGCGCGGGCACGCCTTGGCTCCCGAGACGGCGGCGCCGGTGCTGTTGCAGGAGTTGCCACCGCGGCGGGTGGCGGGGGATCTACGGTTTCTCGCGCATGTGGCACGCGGTATCGACCGCTGGGTGGGAGCCGGTCGGGTCGTGCCCGAGGTGCGCCGCGACGACGGCGACTGGTGGGTGCGCTGGCGGCTGCTGGGCGGCCAGCGGCAGCGCGCATGGCTGGCGGAACTGGCGGTCGCCATGCCCGCCGCGCTGCGCACCGTGGGGCGGCCGTCCGCGCTGCTGGAGGACTTCACCGGCGAACTCGCCGACCCGATAACCCGGCTGCGACTGGCGGCAGCGGCGCCATCGCGGCTGGCCGGCGGGGATTCGGCCGACACGCCGAGTAATGCGATCCGTCCCTCGGTGGGGACCACCGGCACCGCGGTGATCGGCGGATCGGTCCGCACCGCCGGAGCCGCCGCCACGCCCACGGGCGGTGAATCGGATCGGAACACCTCCCGTGCGGTGGGGGCCGGATCGCGCGTGAGTCGCGCTCGGCGGGCCGAGGCACTGCGAAACGCAGGCTCGGCGGCCGACGATCCGGAAGCGTTGACCGCGGCATTGCGGGACAGCCTGGCGGCCGAGGAGGGCTACCTCGGGCCGGACGACCGTCCGGTGCACGCCACCCGGGTGGGCCCCCATCCGCTGCTCGCCGCGCTGGTGGGAGACGGGCCGCTGGAGGTCGGGTCGTATCGGCTGGCGTCGGTGCTGGAGGACTGGCGGACGAGTCTGACCGCCGACGAACCCGAGCTGGTGCTGCGACTGCTGGAACCGCCCGACGCGGAGGCCGAGGCGGCGGATGTGCTGTGGCGGCTGGAGGTGTGCCTGCACACCGAGGGGGAGGCTCCGCAGCCGGTGCTGCTGCCGGGCGACCCCCAGGCGGTGCGGGTGGCGGGGGAGAAGCTGGCCGCCGCCAAGCAGGCGTATCCGCGGCTGCGCGATCTGCCCGGCGACCCGCACAGTATGGATCTGCTGCTGCCGACCGAGGTCGTGATGGATCTGGTGGCGCACGGGGCGCAGGCGCTGCAATCGGCCGGGGTGCGGCTGCTGCTGCCGCGCGCCTGGAAGATCACCACGCCGAGCCTGCGGCTGCGGGTGCAGAGCCCCGCCGCGACCGAAACAGCGGTCGGGCTCCAGGGTTTGGTGTCCTACCGGTGGGAACTCGCGCTCGGCGACACTGTGCTGACGCCCGCCGAGATGGCGCGCGTCATCGCGGCCAAGTCGGATCTGGTGCAGCTGCGCGGGCAGTGGGTGCAGGCCGACCACCGCGTCCTGGCCGCCGCCGCGGAGTACGTCTCGGGTCGCGCCGACGACACGCCCACCACCGTCGGCGGCCTGTTCGCCGAACTCGCCGCCAACCCGGTGACCCGCGTCCCGCTGGCTTCCGTTACCGCGACCGGTTGGGCGGCAGAGCTTTTCGACGCCGACCATCCGACCGAACCGATCGACCCGCCCGCCGGGCTGAAAGCCGAACTGCGCCCGTACCAGCAGCGCGGGCTCACCTGGCTCGCCACCATGTCCCGCCTCGGCTGCGGCGCTGTCCTAGCCGACGATATGGGCCTCGGCAAGACCATCCAGGTGCTGGCGCTGCTGCTGCACGAACGCGAAACCTCTTCTGCCCGGCCGAAACCCGTGCACCGGGTGGCCCCGCGTGCCGAGCCGGGTCTGGCGGCCGGTGATCCCGCGCCCGTCACCACCGCGACGAGCCCGGCCCTCGGCGCGGGTCCCGCCCCCACCCTGCTGGTGTGCCCCATGTCCGTGGTCGGCAACTGGCAGCGGGAGGCGGAGCGGTTCGCGCCGGGGCTGCGGGTGCTGGTGCATCACGGTGCGGGTCGGCGCAGTGGACCAGAATTCGATGCGGCCGTGGCGGATTCGGACCTGGTCGTCACCACCTACGCGCTGCTGGCCCGCGATGTGGAGGAGTTGAAGCGGCAGGGGTGGCAGCGGGTGGTGCTGGACGAGGCGCAGCACATCAAGAACGCGGCGACCCGGCAGGCGCGCGCCGCCCGCGCGATACCGGCGCGGCATCGCCTGGCGCTCACCGGAACCCCGGTGGAGAACCGGCTGGAGGAACTGCGTTCCATTCTGGATTTCGCCAATCCGAAACTGCTGGGCAAACCCTCGGATTTCCACGCCCGCTTCGCGGTGCCCATCGAGCGCGAGCGTGACGAGAACGCGGTGGCCCGCCTGCGCGCCATCACCTCCCCGTTCGTGCTGCGCCGGGTCAAGACCGATCCGGCGGTGATCTCCGATCTCCCCGAGAAGATCGAGATGACGGTGCGGGCCAACCTCACCGTCGAGCAGGCCGCCCTCTACCAGGCCGTGCTCGACGATATGACGCAGAAGCTGAAGGCCGCCAAGACCAAGGAGGATATGGGCCGCAAGGGCGCGGTGCTGGCCGCGCTGACCCGGCTCAAGCAGGTGTGCAACCATCCCGCGCACTTCCTCGGCGACGGTTCCGGCGTGCTGCGCCGCGGCCGGCACCGCTCCGGGAAGCTGGCCCTGGTCGAGGACGTGCTCGAGGCCGTCCTCGCCGACGGTGAACGCGCCCTGCTGTTCACCCAGTTCCGCGAGTTCGGTGAACTGGTGGCCCCCTTCCTCACCGAACGCTTCGGCGTGGAGGTCCCCTTCCTGCACGGCGGCGTCCCGAAGCAGCGTCGCGACGCCATGGTCACCCGTTTCCAGGAGTCCGGCGGCCCGCCGCTCATGCTGCTCTCGCTCAAGGCGGGCGGCACCGGACTGAATCTCACCGCCGCCAATCATGTGGTGCACCTGGACCGCTGGTGGAATCCGGCGGTGGAGAACCAGGCCACCGACCGCGCCTTCCGCATCGGCCAGCGCCGCGACGTGCAGGTCCGCAAGCTGGTGTGCGTGGACACCATCGAGGAGCGGATCGACGACATGCTGTCCGGCAAGCGCCAACTCGCCGATCTCACGGTGGGCGTGGGCGAGAACTGGATCACCGAGCTCAGCGACGATGAACTGCGCGACCTGTTCGCGCTCGGCTCCGAGGCGGTGGGGGAGTGAGCGGACAAGCGCGGAGACGGCGGCGCGGCGTAACCACGCAGCGCGCCGCTCACGCCCGAAAGGACACAGCGTGAGCGACCGCGTCGACTACAGCACCTTCGGCAAGCGCCGCCCGGTGCGCGGCGGCGTCGAATCCCGCAGCCAGCGCGGCGGTTTCGCCACGACCCGTTGGGGCCGCGCCTTCCTGGAGGCCGTCGAGCAGGTCGCCGATCGCGGTCGGCTGACCCGCGGCCGCACCTATGCCCGCGCCGGGCAGGTCGTCAGTTATCACCTGGAGCCCGGCGCGGTGCACGCCGAGGTGCAGGGCAGTCAGCCGCGCCCGTTCACCGCCGTCCTCACCATGCGTCAGCTGCGCGACGACCGTCTGGACGAGCTCGTCGCCGCCGTACGGCAGACGCCCGGTATGCTTGCCGAGATCGCTTCGGGCACACTGCCTTCCGCACTGGGTTCGCTCCTCCTCCCGACCACCGTCAGCGAACTGGACTTCGCCTGCTCCTGTCCGGACTCGGGGTGGCCGTGCAAACACGTGGCCGCCGTCTGCTACATCCTGGCGGAGCGGTTGGACGACCATCCGAAGGATCTGCTGACCCTGCGCGGCGTGGATCTGGAGACCTTGATCGGCGCGGTGCAGCGTGATTCGAACCCGCCGGAGCAGGTGGATATCTACGGCGAGGAGTCCGCGCTCCCCGCGCTCCCGCGCCCCGACTTCCACCCGGCCCCCGAAGATCTCGACCCGGCCCTACTACGCCGAGCCCTGCGGATGACGGCGGAGGACGAGCCCACAGCGGAGACGGGCCTGCGTCACCTCCGCGCGCTCTATCGCGCCCTGCGCTGACGCCGCGCGCGGCGATGCCGCCTATTCACCGCACGGCGACCCGCCGCGACCGCCGTTCCGGTTCGGCGTTCTCGGCGAGCCGGTCGAACCGGTAGTCGCCCAGATCGAAGTGACCGGCTCGCCACGCCGCTTCCACCGTGCTCATCGGCTTGAGCGGCACATCGCCGTTCTTGTCGAAGTAGTAGCTGTTGGCCAGTGCGCAGCTGTCCTGCCAGAACACCTGGGTGCCACGGCGATTCAGCATCTCGCGGAAGAATCGCGCATTGGCCTCCGGCGTGATCTCCACCCGGGTCGCCCGCCGCTCGCGCGCGTTGCGCAGCAGTCGCAGGATGTGCCGGGTCTGCATTTCGATGAGCGCGAAGTACGACGACCCGTTGTACCCGTACGGCCCGATGATGGAGAAGAAGTTCGGGAATCCGGGCACGCTCACGCCCTCGTAGGCTTGCAGCCGATTGTCGTCCCACCAGTCCTCCAGCCGCGCGCCGCCGCTGCCGTGCAGGTCGAAGGTCGGCATATTCCCCGACTCCATGACCTTGAAGCCGGTCGCCATGATCAGCACGTCGACCGGGTGGTGATTCCCGTCGGCGGTGCGCAGTCCGGTCTCGGTGACCTCGGCGATCGGATCGGTCTCCAACCGCACGTTCGATCGGTTGAAGGTGGCGAGGTAGTCGTTGGAGAATCCGGGCCGTTTGCAGCCGAGGGCGTAGCGCGGTGTCAGCTTGTCGCGCACCTCGGGATCGTGTACCTGATCGCGCAGGTGGGCCAGTCCGACCCGCTCGCCCACCTTGGCGATGGGCAGCAGACCGTAGTAATGCGCGCTGAGCGGGAAGGTCAGTTCGACGAAGGTCTGACTGGCGAGCCGGGTGAGCAGCTGACCCCCGGGCAGCCGCATGAGCAGGCGGACCGCCCCGGGCAGCTCCCGGTCCGGTCGCGGCAGACACCAGATGGGCGTGCGCTGGAAGACGGTCAGATGGGCCACATCGGGGGCGATCTCCGGAATGATCTGTACCGCCGATGCCCCGGTGCCGATGATGCCCACGCGTTTACCGCGCAGATCCTGCCCGTGATCCCAGCGCGCGGTGTGCATGACGATCCCGGAATACCGTTCCACCCCCGGGATATCGGGCAGTTTGGGCCGGGTGAGCACGCCGGTGGCCCCGACCACGTAGCGTGCCGTGATCTCCTCGTCCGCGGCGGTGCGCAAGCGCCACAGGTGCAGGTCGTCGTCGTAGTCGGCGCGGGCGATGGTGGTGCCGAATCGGATTCGCGGTCGCAGCCCGTACTTGCCGACGCAGTGTTCGGCGTACGCCTTCAGTTCCCGACCGGGCGCGTAGATCCGGGACCAGCCGCGCTGCTGTTCGAACGAGTACTGGTAGCTGAACGACGGAATGTCCACGGCGATACCGGGGTAGGTATTCCAGTGCCAGGTGCCGCCCACCCCGTCGGCCTCGTCGACGATCAGGAAGTCGTCGAAGCGGTGCTTGCGCAGCATGATCGCGACGCCGATGCCGGAGAATCCGGCACCGATGATGACGATCTCGTGGTCGACGACGCTGGCGTTCATGAGGTCTCCTCGGCGTAGATGACGCAGTCCACCCGATGCTCGATGCCGTCCACGGTGCGGATGCCGCGCGGTGCGAGCCGGGCGATCGGCCAGGTGATGAGCCGGACATGGGGGCGGTGCAGGGCCCGGTAGTAGTGGCTGTGCCAGGTGACCGGGGCGGGTGATTCCGGGGTGAGCTGGCGGCGGGTCCACGAATCCGGCACCTGGAGGCGCAGGTTCGCGGCGGCGGCCCGGCGGGCGAGTCCGAAGGGCAGCAGTCGCGCCGCCGTGGTGGCCGCCGCGGTGAGGTGCGGCAGCGGCGGGCGCGGCAGCACCCACACCGGATCATGTTGGAAGACGGTGACCTTCCGCGCGCGCTCCGCCACCCGGGGCAGCACCCGCGCGATCGCCGCCGCGCTGCCGATCACCGCGACCCGCTGCCCGGCCAGCGGCAGCTGGTCCGTCCAGCGGTCGCAGTGCAGCTGCGGTCCGGTGAAGGAGTCCGCGCCGCGCGGCGGGCGCACCCCGTCGCCCCGCGCGCCCCAGTCGGAGAACGCGTCCACCCGTGCGGCCGCCGCGTTCATTCCGTCACCGGCTCGTAGGTCAGCTCCTTGGACCAGGACGGCTCCCGGCCCAGCACCCGCACCGGGAATCGGTCGATGACCCGGCCGAGCCCGTCGTTCACCGCCTGTAGCGGTTGCAGCCGGTTGATGGTGGCGCGCCCGTGCAGCCGCACCACGTGATAGAGCGGCACCCGTTTGATGCTCGGGCTGCGTTCCCCGGCTTTCTCGTAGCGCCGTACGGCATTCCAGAGTTTCTCCTCGTCGAGCCCCATGGCCATGATGTTGGCCGACATGCGCGACAGCAGCGGGGTGTACACCAGCGCGCCGAGCAGCAGGGTGGGGCGCAGCGTGTATCCGGCCGTCTCGATGGCGATACGGCGCAGCGGGCCCGCGCCGAGCTGTTCCAGGACCTGGAATCCGACGGCGAGGTGCCGCGACTCGTCGCTGTTGATGTGCCGGAACACGGTGTGGCACAGCGGGTCCCGGACCTCGTCGAGCAGGAACTTGACCAGCGCACCGTCCAGTGCGCATTCCAGCGAGGGGATGACGGTGGCGAGCACCGGCAGGGACAGGTCGTCGGAGTAGCGGTCCACCCATTCGATGACGAGTCGGATGTTCTTGTTGGGCACCGGCATGGCGTCCGCGTCGAGCATCCCCCAGCGCCGCATGAGCGCGAGTTCCGCATTGGCGTGCTTCTGCTTCTCGGCGTGGAAGTAGCGGTAGATCTCGCGCAGCGGCCCGGGCGGCGCCTTACGCGTGAGGGCCGCGAAACCGCGCGCGCCCACGTGTTCGATCCACACCAGGTCGGCCATGAACGCGGCCAGCGTCGGTCGCTGTTCGGCGGTGACGAGGTCGGCTCCCGGTGCGTCCCAGTCGATATCGGCCAGGGCCCATTGGCGGTCTCGAATGGTTTCCAGCATGTCCGGATAGGCGAACGCCATTGTTCGGCTCCCTTATCGGCGCGCCAGCCTTTCGATGAGTCCGGCGGCGCGGGTGTACGGAACGGGCAGCAGCCGCTTGGACTGCCAGATGAGCTTGGCTTCGACCTGCGGCACCACGTACAGCTGGCCGCGGTCGACGGCGTCGAGGGTTTCGCGGGCGATGTTCGCGGGCGGTCGTCCGGTCCAGCGCAGCAGCAGATCGCCGAGTCGCGCGGTGGACGGGTCGTCGATGGCGGCATTGTCGAGGATGTGGGTGCGAACCGCCGTGGGGCACAGTGCCGTGACGGTCACCCCGGTGCCGACCAGTTCCGCGGCGAGGGTTTCGGAGAGCGCCAGCACGCCCGCCTTGCTCACGTTGTAGGCGGCCATGCGCGGCGCGGAGCCGAAGGCGGCCGCGGAGGCGGTGTTCAGAATCGCCCCGTGGCCGGCCGCGCGCATGCGGGGCGCGAAGACGTGACAGCCGTGGATGACGCCCCACAGGTTCACGTCGAGCACCCGGTGCCATTCGGAGAGCGGGGCCTCGCCGACCGGTGTGCCACCCGCGCCGATTCCGGCGTTGTTGCAGACCAGATCGGTGGGATTGCCGAACCACTGTTCGGCGGTGTCGGCGAGGGCGGCCACCTGGTCGGCGCTGCCCACATCGCAGTACACCTCGAAGCCCTTGCCGCCGGCCTCGTGTACGAGTTCGACGGTGTCGCGGGCGGTGTCGGTGTCGATATCGGCGCAGACCACGCGTCCGCCGCGGCGGCCCAGCTCGACGGCCAGCGCGCGGCCGATGCCGCTGCCCGCGCCGGTGACCACCGCGTCCGCGTACCTGGTGCGGCGGGATCCGCCGAAGGGGTTGAGTCGCATGGGAACTCCCGAAGCCGTGCGACGCGACCACCCAACTGGTGTCGCCTGCCACCATTGGCCGCGCCTGCCACCAATTAGGCGCTCGATGGGGTAATTTGTCAATGATGAACGTGCGCGCACCGGCCCGAACCTGGGGTGGCCGAACCCCGGAGGAACGCCGCGCGCAGCGCCGCCGCAAGCTCATCGAGGCCGGATTGGCGATCTGGCTCGAGCACGGTTGGGCCGCGGTCACCATGCGCGGCGTGTGCACCCGCGCCGCCCTCAACGACCGCTACTTCTACGAGCATTTCGCCGACCGCGACGAACTGCTGGGCGCGGTGTGGGACGAGGTGTGCTTCGAGGTCTTCGGCGAACTGTCCGCGGTCGTGGCCGAACACCTGGACCGGACGCCGCTGGAGATCCTGCGCCTGGCCGTCACCCGCGCCGTCGATCTGCAAACCCACGGGCATGCCCGCATCCTCTTCGACAACCACGCGGGCAGCCGGGTCCTCGAGGAGCGCCGCCGGGCCACGCTCAGCGATTCCACCGATCTGCTCATCGCCACCGCCCGCCCGTATCTGCGGACCGGTGTGGACGAATCCGATTTCCGCATGAGCGTTCTCATGGGCATCGGCGGTTTCAACGAACTGCTCTCCGCCTGGCGCACCGGGGCCGTCGAGGCGGATGCGGAGCGGGTCATCGACCATGCCAGCCGGGTCGCCACCCTGCTCGGAACGCAGTACCTCGATCCCGCGGCCATCGACGCCGATCGGGAGTAGGCGAATTCCCGGGCAATACCGCTCGGTACGCCCATACTGGGCGCATGACGCGACGATGGGTGGGGACCGCGCTGGACCGGCTGGTCGACGACGGCGTGCTGACCGCCGAGCAGCGGACGGCGGTGGCGACCGCGCTCGCCGAGGAGCGCGCCGCCCCGGTGCCGTGGCCGCGCCTCGTCGCCGAGATCGCGGCCTACGTGGGCGCGGGCCTGCTGCTCGGCGGCATCCTGCTGCTGCTGGACTCCTCCTGGGACGATCTGAACCGGCTCGGCCAGCTGCTCGTGCTGGCGGTGGTGTCGATCGGACTGGCGGTGGGCGGCGTGCTGCTGGCCGGTGGCCCGGCGGCGCTGTTCGTCCGCGACGACGGTGACCGCACGGTCGCGGCGCGTCTGGCGGCCGTGCTGTTCGTACTGACCGCGCTGTGCGTGGCCGCGCTGGTCGGCCTCGCCCTCGACGACGGCGGTGACGACACCACCTGGGTGTGGGCGATGCTCGCCGCACTGACCGTCGGACTGGCGGGTTACGCCGCGCTGCCGTCGGTGGTGGGGCTGCTCGCCTGCGGGGTGTTCGCGGCGTCGGCGGTCGCCGGGGTGTGCGGCGAGTTCGTCGGCACCGACAGCGTGGGGACGGGGGTGGCGCTGGTGGCCCTGGGCGGAATCTGGTTCGCGGCCGGTCGATTCGGCGTCGCGGCCCCGAACTGGGTGGCCTATGTGATCGCCATCGCCACCGCGCTCATCGGCGCGCAGGTGGCGGGATTCGTCCACGAACGCTGGTCGTACCCGCTCGCTCTGTTGGTGGCCGTCGTCTGCTTCGGCGTCTACGCGACCGAGCGCACGCCGGTGCTGGTGATCGGCGGCGTTCTCGCGGTCGCCGTCGGAACGACTCAGGCCGTATGGGATTGGACCGGGCAGGCGGCGGCGACCGCGGTCACCGTGCTGGTGCTCGGCGCACTGCTGCTCGGTGCGGGTGCGATGGCGTTGACGCGCAAGCGCTCCTGAGCTTCAGAGCACGTCGATGCGGTAGACGCGCTGGGCATTGGTGCGGAAGATCATGTCGAGTGCGGCGGCATCGGCCCCGTGCTCGGTGAGTGCGGTGGCGATGGCCTCGGCGGCAGTGCCGATCGAGGTGATCGGTCTGTCCACGGGGAAGTTGGAGCCCCACAGCAGCCGGTCCGCCCCGAAGACGTCCAGCGCGTGGTGCAGCATGGGGGACAGGCGCTCCTGGAGGACGGCCACCGGCGTCGACTCGCCCCGGGCGGGTACCGGATGCCCGAGGATGGGCATGCCCAGACCGCTGATCTTGGCCACCACATTCGGATGGGTGGCCAGCGCCGCGAGATCGTCGCGCCAGCGCAGGAACAGCTCGCGACGGCGCCCGGGGTCCTTCCCGGTGTCGCGGCCCACCGGCCCGAAAACGCCCGCGGGCGTGCCCAGGTGATTGAGCACGATGGTGGCGTCGGGATAGCGCCGGGCCAGCGCGGTGACCTCCGGCAGCTGCTGGGAGTAGACCCACGCCTCGAAGGAGAGCTTGCGCTCGGCCAGCACCGCGAACCCGTCGAGGAAGGCGGCGCTGGTGAGCACGCCCGGCGGTTTGCGGTGCCCGCGGATACCGCGGTCGGGATGGTGTTCGACGCGGGTGCGAATGCCCCGGAACAGCGGCGAGGCCGACTGGTGGGCATCGAGCAGCTCGGCGAAGGTGGCCGCGGTGGGGTCGCCCCCGCCGACGATCGCGCCGAGCGCGGGGGTGTCGACGCCGAAGGGCAGGCTGGCCACCCAGCGGGTCTCGTCGGCCTGGGCCAGCCCGCCCCTGCCCGACCATTCGGCCTCGACGTGGACGATCGCCTCGACGGGGACGTCCCCGGCGTCGTCGCGATAGTCGGCGGGAAGGTACGGGTGGACGAACGGTTCGGGGTCGGCGACGAATTCCCGGTCGCGTCTGGGGGCCAGTCTGGCGGCTACGTCGATGGGAATCGGCAGGTAGCGAAAGAGTTTCGCCAATCCGCTGAACTCGCGCGGTGTGGTCAGCGGATCCCACTGGTGGATGTGCGCATCGACGACAGTCATTCCAGTCAGGTCCATGGTGTCCCTTCCGTACTGGTCGCTTCGATGCGGATTGTCCCATTTCCCAGACGGTCGGGCAGGCGAATCAGACGTTGCGGCGGTACTGGCCCCCCACGGTGAAGAAGGTGTCGGTGATCTGTTGCAGCGTGCACACCCGCGCGGCGTCCATCAATACCTCGAAGACATTGTCGTCACCGCGCGCCGCCGCTTCCAGTCGTGCCAGCGCGGCATGCGCCTCGTCGCGGTGGAGCCGGGTGAATTCGCCGACCCGCCGCAGCTGCGACTGCTTCTCCTCCTCGGTGCCGCGCGCCAGTTCGAGCACCCGGTGCTCGTCCGGCCGCGGATTGCGGAAGGTGTTGACGCCGATGATGGGCAGGCTGCCGTCGTGTTTGCGCCGCTCGTAGAGCATGGATTCGTCCTGGATGCGGCCGCGTTGGTAGCCGGTCTCCATCGCGCCCAGCACGCCGCCGCGCTCGCTGATCCGCTCGAACTCCAGCAGCACCGCCTCCTCCACGAGGTCGGTGAGCTCGTCGATGATGAAGCTGCCCTGGAGCGGGTTCTCGTTCATGGCGAGTCCCCATTCCCGGTTGATGATCAGCTGGATCGCCAGGGCGCGCCGCACCGACTCCTCGGTGGGGGTGGTGACGGCCTCGTCGTAGGCATTGGTGTGCAGGCTGTTGCAGTTGTCGTAGACGGCGATGAGCGCCTGCAGGGTGGTGCGAATGTCGTTGAAGCTCATCTCCTGTGCGTGTAGCGATCGCCCGGAGGTCTGGACGTGGTACTTGAGCTTCTGTGAGCGTTCGTTGGCCCCGTACCGGTCTCGCATGGCGATCGCCCAGATGCGCCGCGCCACTCGGCCGATCACCGAATACTCGGCGTCCATGCCATTGGAGAAGAAGAACGACAGATTCGGCGCGAAGTCGTCGATGTGCATACCGCGCGCCAAATACGCTTCCACGTAGGTGAATCCATTGGCGAGGGTGAAAGCGAGCTGGCTGATGGGGTTCGCGCCCGCCTCGGCGATGTGATAGCCGGAGATGGAGACGGAGTAGAAGTTGCGAACCCCGTTGCGCACGAACCATTCCTGGATGTCCGCCATCATGCGCAGGCTGAATTCGGTGGAGAATATGCAGGTGTTCTGGCCCTGATCCTCCTTGAGGATGTCGGCCTGCACGGTGCCGCGCACGGTGGCCAGTGTCTCGGCGCGCAACCGCGTCGCCTCGTCGGCGGTGGGCTCGCGGCCCTCGGCGGCCGAGAACTGTGCCAGCGCCTGGTCGATGGCGGTATTGAGGAAGTAGGCGAGAATGGTCGGCGCGGGACCGTTGATGGTCATGGAGACCGAGGTGGTCGGCGCGTCCAGGTCGAATCCGTCGTAGAGCGCCTTCATATCGTCCAGCGTCGCGATGGAGACGCCCGAGGTGCCGACCTTGCCGTACACGTCGGGCCGCTCGGCCGGATCGTGGCCGTACAGCGTCACCGAGTCGAAGGCCGTCGACAGCCGTTTGGCCTCGGAATGTTCCGAGAGCACCTTGAACCGTCGATTGGTGCGGAAGGCGTCGCCCTCACCGGCGAACATACGCGCCGGATCCTCCCCGTCCCGTTTGAACAGGAAGACGCCCGCGGTGAAGGGGAAGCGCCCCGGCACATGCTCCGAACGCAGGAAACGCAGCAGCTCACCGTGATCGGTGTAGCGGGGCAGCGCCACCCGGGGAACCTTGTTGCCCGACAGCGTCTCCCGGGTGAGCACGGTCCGGATCTCCCGGTCGCGCACCCGGACGACCTGCTCGTCGCCCCGGTACGATTCGGCCACGGTGGGCCATTCGGCCAGCAGCGCGGCATTCTCCGGCGTGAGGGTGGCGCGGGCCCGCTCCAGCAGCGCACCGACCGCCTCGGCCGCCGCGGGTGTCGCGTCGCCCGAACTCCCGGCTTCGGCCAGCTCCCCGAGCACCGACTCGAGCCGCTGCACCCGCCGCGCCGCATCGGCCTGCCGGACCGTCTCGGCGTGGTAGTTCCGGACGCTCTCGGCGATCTCCGCCAGATACCGCACCCGGGCGGGCGGAATGATCTGGGCGAAGCGGGTGGAGGCGCGAATGTCCACGCGGGGCAGCACTCCCGGCTCCAACGGCAGCCCCCGCTCGGCGAGCAGCCCGCTCAGATGCTGATAGAGCGCGGTGACCCCGTCATCGTTGAACGTGGCCGCGCTGGTGCCGAATACCGGCATGTCCTCCGGTGCGGCATGGAACTCCTCCCGATTGCGCAGCAGTTGCCGCGAGACGTCGCGCAGCGCGTCGGCGGCCCCGCGGCGCTCGAACTTGTTGATGGCCACCACATCCGCGAAATCGAGCATGTCGATCTTCTCGAGCTGGGAGGCCGCGCCGAATTCCGGGGTCATCACATACAGCGACACGTCGACGTGCTCGGCGATCTCCGCGTCCCCCTGGCCGATACCCGGCGTCTCCAGCACGACCAGGTCGTAACCCGCTGCCTTGCAGGCGATGAGCATGTCGTCGATATTGGTGGGCAGTTCCCGTTCCCCGCGCGTGGCCAGCGAACGGAAGTAGATGTGGTCGGCGTCGAGCGAGTTCATCCGAATGCGGTCGCCGAGCAACGCGCCGCCGCCGCGCCGCCGGGTCGGGTCCACCGCCAGCACCGCCACCCGCAGCTTGTCCTGCTGATCGCTGCGCAGACGGCGAATCAATTCGTCGGTGAGCGAGGACTTTCCGGAGCCGCCGGTGCCGGTGATGCCGAGTACCGGCACCCGCCGATCGGCCGCCGCGGCGCGCAGGGCGGCCCGGTCGGCCTCCGGCAGGGCGTCCTGCTGCAAGCAGGTGAGCGCCCGCGCCAGTGCGGCCCGCTCCCCGGCGAGTACCCGCTCCACCGGCACCGGCGACCGCGCCAGGTCCACATCGCAGGTCTCGATGAGCTTGTTGATCATTCCCGGCAGCCCGAGCCGCTGCCCGTCCTCGGGCGAGAAGATGGTCACCCCGGAGGCCGCCAATCGCGCGATCTCCTCGGGGATGATCACCCCGCCGCCCCCGCCGAAGACGCGCACGTGGTCGGCTCCGGCCTCGCGCAGCGCGGCGGCCAGGTATTCGAAGTACTCGACGTGCCCGCCCTGGTACGAACTGATGGCCACGCCCTGCGCGTCCTCGGTGAGCACCGCGTCCACGACCTCGCTGACGGCGCGGTTGTGTCCGAGGTGAACCACCTCCGCGCCCTGCGATTGCAGGATTCTGCGCATGATGTTGATAGCCGCGTCGTGGCCGTCGAACAGTGCCGCCGCGGTCACGAACCGCACCGGGTGGACCGGGACATGCAGGTCGGCCATCGCATCCTCCGCGGGCAGATTCCATTGGTGTCCAGATAGTAGGACGTCAAATCAACTCTAGAGTGATGCGTCGCACATTGCCAGGGCCGTGCGAATGATCGTGTGATTCATCCCACAGCCAATACTTGGATGTCCAACTATAGGATCGCCACGTACAACTACGGCGACGACGAACAGGACTGGCATGGTTCGCGAACTCACCCACTTCATCGGCGGGCGGCACGTCCCCGGCACCTCCGGCACATTCGGGGACGTGTACGACCCGAGCACCGGTCAAGTGCAGGCCAGGGTGCCCCTCGCCACCACGGCCGAGGTGGAAGCCGTCATCGCGAACGCCGCCGAGGCGCAGCGGGAGTGGGCCGCGTTCAACCCGCAGAAGCGGGCCCGCGTGCTCATGCGGTTCCTGACGCTGGTGCAGGACGAGATGGACTCCCTCGCCGCGCTGCTGTCCTCCGAACACGGCAAGACCATCGCCGACGCCAAGGGCGACATCCAGCGCGGCCTCGAGGTGATCGAATTCGCCACCGGCATCCCGCATCTGCTCAAGGGCGAATACACCGAGAGCGCCGGCACCGGCATCGACGTGTACTCCATGCGCCAGCCGCTCGGCGTGGTCGCGGGCATCACCCCGTTCAACTTCCCGGCCATGATCCCGCTGTGGAAGGCCGGACCGGCGCTGGCGTGCGGCAACGCCTTCGTGCTCAAGCCCTCCGAGCGGGACCCCTCGGTGCCGCTGCGGCTGGCCGAACTCTTCGTCGAGGCCGGGCTCCCGGCCGGGGTGTTCAACGTGGTCAACGGTGACAAGGAGGCGGTGGACGCGCTGCTGCACGACGAGCGGATCTCCGCCGTCGGGTTCGTGGGCTCCACCCCGATCGCGCAGTACATCTACGAGACCGCCACCGCCAACGGCAAGCGCGCCCAGTGCTTCGGCGGGGCCAAGAACCACGCCATCGTCATGCCGGACGCCGACCTCGACGATGTGGCCGATCAGCTCATCGGCGCGGGCTACGGCTCCGCGGGTGAGCGCTGCATGGCCATCTCGGTCGCCGTGCCGGTCGGTGAGGAGACCGCGGATCGCCTGCGCGAGAAGCTGATCGAGCGCGTCAACAAGCTCAATGTGGGCCGCTCCGACGATCCGGGCGCGGACTTCGGCCCGCTGGTCGGCCGCGACGGCGTGGACCGGGTGAACAATTACGTGCAGATCGGCGTGGACGAGGGCGCGGAACTCGTCATCGACGGCCGCGGCCTGGTGGTCGAGGGCGCGGAGGACGGCTTCTTCGCCGGTGCCTCGCTGTTCGACCGGGTCACCCCGGAGATGCGGATCTACCGGGAGGAGATCTTCGGACCCGTGCTCTCGATCGTGCGCGCCAAGGATTACGAAGAGGCGCTGCGCCTGCCCAACGAGCACGAATACGGCAATGGCGTGGCCATCTTCACCCGCGACGGGGATACCGCCCGCGACTTCGCCGCGCGCGTGCAGGTCGGCATGGTCGGCATCAACGTGCCGATCCCGGTGCCGATCGCGTACCACACCTTCGGCGGCTGGAAGCGTTCCGGCTTCGGCGATCTCAACCAGCACGGCCCGGATTCGATCCGCTTCTACACCAAGACCAAGACGGTGACGCAGCGCTGGCCGTCCGGGGAGAAGGAGGCGGCATCCTCCGGCCGCTCCGCGAGCTCCGCGGCCAACGCCTTCGTCATCCCGACCATGGACTGACCCATGTTCCTACTCGACGACGACGAGCAGGCGATCACCGCGACCGCCCGATCCTTTGCCGACGAGCTCCTGGCCCCCAACGCGCTGGAATGGGATGAGCGCAAACACTTCCCGGTCGACGTGCTGCGCAAGGCCGGGTCGCTCGGCCTGGGCGGCATCTACGTCCGCGAGGATGTGGGCGGTTCGCAGCTGCGGCGGCTGGACGCCGTGCGCATCTTCGAACAGCTCGCCACCGGCTGCCCGGCCGTGGCCGCCTACATCTCCATCCACAATATGGCGGCCTGGATGATCGACAGCGTCGGCACCGACGCCCAGCGCCACCGCTGGCTGCCGGGGCTGACGTCGATGGACTCGCTGGCCAGCTACGCCCTCACCGAACCCGGCGTCGGCTCCGACGCGGCGGCCCTGAGTACCAAGGCCGTGCGCGACGGCGACGACTATCTGCTCACCGGCGTCAAGCAGTTCATCTCCGGGGCGGGCAGCACCGATGTGTACGTACTCATGGCCCGCACCGGACCCGAAGGGGCACGCGGGATCTCGGCCTTCATCGTGCCCGCCGACACCCCCGGGCTGTCCTTCGGCGCGAACGAGAAGAAGATGGGCTGGAACGCCCAGCCCACCCGGCAGGTCATTCTGGACAATGCCCGGGTGCCCGCCGCGAACCTGCTCGGCGGCGAGGGCAGCGGCTTCCGGATCGCCATGAACGGGCTCAACGGCGGGCGGCTGAACATCGCCGCCTGCTCGCTCGGCGGCGCGCAGGCGGCGATGGACAAGACCGTGGCCTATCTGGCGCAGCGCAAGGCGTTCGGGGCGCGGCTGTTGGACAATGCCGCACTGCAATTCGAACTCGCCGATATGCGGACCGCGCTGGAGGCGTCGCGCACGCTGCTGTGGCGGGCCGCGGCGGCGCTGGACGCCGACGCACCCGACAAGGTGGAACTGTGCGCCATGGCGAAGCGGTTCACCACCGACGCCGGGTTCGAGGTGGCCAACAAGGCGCTGCAATTGCACGGCGGCTACGGCTATCTGGCCGAGTACGGGGTCGAGAAGATCGTCCGCGATCTGCGGGTGCACCAGATTCTCGAAGGTACGAACGAAATCATGCGGGTGGTCGTCGCCCGCTCGGTGGTGGGGGCGGCGTGAAAGGAAACAGCGTGCGAGGAACCAATACGGCCGAACCGGAAGTCCTGATCGAGCGGCGCGACGGGCTCGGCCTGATCACGCTCAACCGGCCCAAGGCCATCAACGCGCTGAATCATCCGATGGCGCTGGCCATTCTGGACGCGCTGCGTGAGTGGGCCGCCGACGACGAGGTGCGCACCGTCGTGCTCACCGGCGCGGGCGAGCGCGGACTGTGCGCGGGCGGCGATATCGTCGCCATCCACACTGACGCCAAGAACGCGGTGGCGCAGGGCGATACGGCCGCCGCCGACTCGCCGAGCGGCCGGTTCTGGCGTGACGAGTACCTGCTCAACGCGCTCATCGGCCGCTACCCGAAGCCGTACGTCGCCGTCATGGACGGCATCGTCATGGGCGGCGGCGTCGGCCTGTCCGGGCACGCCAGCCACCGCATCGTGACCGAACGATCCAAGATCGGCATGCCGGAGACCGGCATCGGCTTCATCCCCGACGTGGGCGGCACCTACCTGCTGTCGCACGCGCCCGGCGAGATCGGCACCCACGTCGCCCTCACCACCGCGCGGATGAGTGCCGGTGATGCCATCGCGGCGGGCTTCGCCGACTACTTCGTGCCCGCCGAGCAGCTTCCGGCACTGCTGGAAGCGCTGCGCGACAACGACGCCGATACCGCCATCGCCAAGTTCGCGCAGGCCGCACCGGAATCCGAACTGATGGCGCAGCGCGACTGGATCGACGCCTGCTACAGCGCCGACTCGGTGGAGGAGATCGTGGCGCGGCTGCGCACCCATGACACCCCCGAGGCCGCCAAGGCCGCCGCGGACGTGCTGACCAAATCGCCGGTGGCGCTGAAGGTCACGCTGCGCTCGCTGCGCAATGCGCGCGCCGCGACGCACCTCGAGGAGGTGCTGAACCAGGAGTACCGGGTGTCGGTGGCCTCGCTGAGCACACACGACCTGGTGGAGGGTATCCGCGCGCAGGTCGTGGACAAGGACCGCAACCCGCGGTGGAACCCGGCCACCCTCGCCGATGTCAGCGCGGCCGAGGTGGACACGTATTTCGCCGAATTGGGCGACAAGGAACTGGGATTGACCGCACCGGAGGGCAAATGAGCACGACCGTCGCATTCCTCGGACTGGGCCACATGGGTGGCCCGATGGCCGCGAATCTGGTGCGGGCCGGATACGAGGTACTGGCCTACGATCCGGTGCCCGCCGCACAGGAGCAGGCGCGCACCGACGGCGCGCGGGTGGTCGACACCGCGAAACAGGCTGCCGCCGAGGCCGATTGCGTCATCACCATGCTGCCCAATGGCCGCGTCGTGCTGGATGTGTACGACGAGGTGCTGTCCGCCGCCAAGCCGGGCACGCTGTTCATCGACTGCTCGACCATCGATGTCGCCGACGCCAAGACCGCCTCGAAGCAGGCCGTGGCGGCGGGGCATCGGGCGCTCGACGCCCCGGTCTCCGGCGGCGTCGCGGGTGCGGCGGCGGGCACGCTCACCTTCATGGTGGGCGGTGAGGCGGCCGATTTCGCCGACGGGCTGCCGCTGCTGGAGGTCATGGGTGGCAAGGTGGTGCACTGCGGCGGGGCGGGCGTCGGCCAGGCGGCCAAGATCTGCAACAACATGCTGCTGGGCATCTCCATGATCGGGCTGTCCGAGGCCATCGTGCTCGGTGAGAAGCTGGGCCTCACGCACGAGAAGTTCTTCGACGTGGTGTCCACGGCGTCGGGACAGTCGTGGGCGCTCACCTCGTACTGTCCGGTGCCCGGCCCGGTGCCGACCAGCCCGGCCAACAACGACTACCGGCCCGGATTCGCCACGGCGCTGATGAACAAGGATCTGGGTCTGGCGGCCAACGCGCTAACGGCCAATGGCGTCGACGGACAGATCGGCCTGCTCGCCGCCGCCATCTACGACCGCTTCAACCAGGACGAAGCGGGCAAGGACTTCTCGGCTATCGTGACCGACATCCGCAAGCGATCCGGAGGAGCTGACACGCGTGCCTGAATTCGAGACCATTCTGCTGGAGCGCAAGGGGCGCGTCGCGCTGATCACGCTCAACCGGCCGAAGGCCCTCAATGCGCTGAATTCGCAGGTCCTCGCCGATATCTCCGCCGCCCTCGACGAGCTCGAGCACGATGACGAGATCGGCGCGGTCGTGCTCACCGGTTCGGAGCGGGCCTTCGCGGCGGGCGCGGACATCAAGGAGATGCAGAGCAAGTCCTATATGGACATGTTCCTCGCCGACCACTTCGCGGGCTGGGATCGGCTCACCGCCTTCCGCAAGCCGATCATCGCGGCGGTCGCGGGTTACGCCCTCGGCGGCGGCTGTGAGCTGGCCATGATGTGCGACCTGCTGATCGCCGCCGACACCGCCAAATTCGGACAGCCGGAGATCAAGCTCGGCGTCATCCCCGGCATGGGCGGCTCGCAGCGCCTCACCCGCGCCGTGGGCAAGGCCAAGGCCATGGACCTCATCCTCACCGGCCGGAACATGGATGCCGAGGAGGCCGAGCGGGCGGGTCTGGTCTCGCGCATCGTCCCCGCCGCCGACCTGGTCTCCACCGCCCTCGAGGTGGCCGCGACCATCGCCTCGATGTCGTTGCCGTCGGTCATGATCGCCAAGGAGGCCGTGGACCGCTCCTTCGAGACCACCCTCGGCGAGGGGCTGCGCTTCGAGCGTCGGGTCTTCCACTCGCTGTTCGCCACCGAGGATCAGAAGGAGGGGATGGCGGCCTTCGTCGAGAAGCGCGCCGCGAACTTCTCGCACAAGTAGCGGAGCGCCCCGGCTCGACTCGACAACCTGTGTCCCGCCGTGAATCACGGCGGGACACAGGCGTATTCGGCGGGCGGAGAACTCACGGCGCGGTCACCGGATCGGATGCGGGGCCGGTCGTCGTATCCGGTGCGGCCTCCGACGGCTCCGGGACGGTGCGCTCAGCCGCCGGGTTTCGGCGGTCCGATCACCTCGACCGGGCTGGCCGGGGTGCCGCCTTCCTGATGGCTGCGATCCATCATGAGCACGCCCGCGATGGTGCCGCCCAGGGTGGCGGTGACCGCGACGGCGGCGAGCAGTTTGCGTCGGGAGACCGGCTCCTCGGTACCGCGCATGGCGGCGGCCATCGGGGCGAACCGGACACTGCGCACCCGGCGGGCGGAGGGGCGTTCGGCGGCGAGCAGGACCGCGCCGCGAGCGGAGACGAACTCCGGCTCCGGGTCGTAGATGAGCGGTATGTCCAGCTGCTGCTGAAGTTCGTCGCGAATGCTCAGCGTCCGGGTACACCCGCCGAGCAGGGCGATGGCGGTGGGGTGCACCCCGGTCTCGGCGATCATCTGCCGGACGAACGACGCCGAATGGTGGATCCCGGCCTCCGCCAGGTCGGCGAAATCACTGCGGGTGATCACCGCCCGATGTCCGGAGATGGGGTCGCACACCGTCACCACCCGCTCGGTGTCCAGTGCCTCCTTGTAGCGGCGGCTGGAGGGCAGATCCACCCCTACCCCGTTGCGGGCCAGCAGCCAGCGCAGCAGCGCGTCGTGCCCGTCACCGCCCAGCACCGTGCTGCGCTTGCTCGCCAGGATGGCATCGGCGCGGCAGTCGATCTGCGTCACCGTCAGCCCGGACGCGCCCAGGTCGTAGAGCAGCACCGAGCCCTCGGCGGGTAGTCGGCCGGTGAACCGCAGATACCGCAGTTGGGCGACCGGTTCGTCGATCACGGTGAGGCGATTGCGCCCGGCCGCGGCGCGCACCGCCTCCGCCGCCGTGGCGCTGCGGCAGGTGGCGGCGATGCCGGTGATGAACTCGTCGCGGCGCGTGGCCGACTGGCGCATCAGGCGGATCGCCTCGAAAACCGCCTCCTCCAGCGCACCGCCCCCCCGGCGCGGCACGTGCACGCGGTCGATCGGGGGCAGATGCGGCTGGTCGGAATGGGTCAGCATCGCCCGCGCGCCCGAAGCGCCCGCCGATACCCCGAGGACCAGCACCATGGCTCAATGGTGAACCTTTTGCGGCCCGATTCCAAGACAATGGCGCAGGAAAGTGGCTATCCGGATGCTGGAGGGTTACCGGCTGGCCCATCGCGTCGGCGTGTCGCCCGCATCGAAGTCTCCGGCGGCGCGTCGGAATTCTGCCAGCAACTCCAGCAGTTGCCGCAAACGTTCCGGTGACAGGCCCGGTCGGGAGAACACCTCCCGGTTCAGCGCGGCAGTCGCCTCGGCCACCAGTTGCCTTCCGGCATCGGTGATCTCGATCAGGGTCGCCCGCCGATCGCTGGGGTGCGGCACCCGTTTCACCAGGTGGGCCGCTTCCAGCCGGTCGACGGTATTGGTCACCGACGTCGGATGCACCTGGAGCCGGGCGCTGGCCACCGCCATGGGCAGCGCACCCGTCTTGCTGAAACTCAGCAGCATGAGCAGTTCGTAGCGGGAGAAGGTCAGCCCCGAGGGTTTCAGCGCCTCGTCCACCCGGGCCATGACGATCTGCTGTGCCCGCACCAGCGACGTCACCGCCGCCATACCATCCGCGACGTCACCCCATCCGTGCTCGGTCCACTGGCGATGTGCCTCCTCGATGGGATCGAGCGGCAGGGGACGTGGCCGAGACATGCACCGATCATCGCACGAGCGTCCGTTTTCAGTGGACCGGCCGACGGCACCGGGTGTCGGAGGGCGACGGGTCGCATTGCGATCAGCGCGATTCCAACCCTCGCGGAGCTCGGGCCGATGGGGGAGTATCGACGGCGATGCGGGTGTGACCGAGTGGTTAGGTACCGGCCTGCAAAGCCGTTCACGCGGGTTCGAATCCCGCCGCTCGCTCGAATCCGGCCCCCTGCGGTGTACCGCGGGGGGCCGCGACGCTGTCCGGACTCGCCGTTCGGTCGGGGGTGCCGGTTCCCCCGCCCCCGTGAGACGCTAGGTTGGTTAGCCAAACCTCAGGTCAGAGGCGGGAAAGGACAGTCATGACGGCAGGCCGATGGAAACTGCTATCCGGTGCTCTCGCGGCCCTCACGCTGCTCGCGGCCACGGGTTGCTCGAACTCGTCCGAGGACGACAACGAGATTCTGGTCTACAACGCCCAGCACGAATCGCTCACCAAGGAGTGGGCCGAGGCGTTCACCGCGGAGACCGGCATCAAGGTGACCCTGCGCCAGGGCGGTGACACCGACCTGGGCAATCAGCTCGTCGCCGAGGGCGCGGCCTCACCCGCGGATGTCTTCCTCACCGAGAATTCCCCGGCCATGGCCCTGGTCGAGAGCGCCGGGCTGTTCGCCGACCTGGACGCCGAGACCCTCGACGCCGTACCCGCGTCCTACCGGCCCTCCACCGGTACGTGGACCGGTGTCGCCGCCCGCGCCACCGTCTTCGTCTACGACACCGGCAAGTTGGCCGCCGACCAGCTGCCCGCCTCCCTGCTGGACCTCCAGCAGCCGCAGTGGAAGGGCCGCTGGAGCGCGGGCGTATCCGGCGCGGACTTCCAGGCCATCGTGGCCGCCCTGCTGGAGCTGAAGGGTGAGGACGCCACCCGCGCCTGGCTGCGGGGCATGAAGGAGAACGCGATTCCGTCGCAGAACAATGTGGTCACCATGAAGGGCGTCAATGCCGGGCAGTTCGACGGCGGCGTCATCTACCACTACTACTGGTACCGCGACCAGGCCAAGACCAAGGAGAACAGCGGCAATACCGCGCTGCACTACTTCAAGAACCAGGATCCGGGCGCGTTCGTCTCCATTTCCGGGGGTGGCGTGCTGAAGTCGAGCGACAAGCAGGAGCAGGCGCAGCGCTTCATCCGATTCATCGTCTCCCGCGCCGGCCAGGAGGTGCTGCGCGACGGCACCTCCCTGAATTACCCGGTCGCCAGCGATGTGGCCGCCAATCCCGCACTGCCGCCGCTGGATTCGCTCCAGGCCCCGGCGATCGATCCGAGCCGACTGAATGCGAAGAAGGTCACCGAGCTGATGACCGAGGCCGGTCTGCTCTAACCATGACCGTCCGGACCGCTGTAGTCGACCGGCCGGGGCGCGGCTCCCGCCCCGGCCCATTCGTCACGGGCGTCGCGCTGCTGCTGGTGGCGGCGACGTTCGTGCCGCTCGGCTATATCGTCTACACCCTCCTCGAGACCGGACCGCACGAGACGGCCCAGCTCATCTTCCGCGCCCGGGTCGGCGAACTGCTGCGCAACACGGTGAGCCTGGTGGTGCTCACCGTGCCGATCTGCGTGGTGTTGGGCGTCGGCCTGGCCTGGCTCCTGGAGCGCACCGACGTCCCCGGATCCGCTTGGTGGGGGCCGATATTCGCCGCGCCGCTGGCGGTGCCCGCCTTCGTGAACAGCTACGGCTGGGTGAGCGTGTTCCCCGCGCTGCACGGGCTCGGGGCGGGCGTGCTCATCGCCACCCTGTCGTACTTCCCGCTGGTGTACCTCCCGGCCGCCGCCACACTGCGGCGACTCGATCCGGCCGTGGAGGAGTCGGCGCGGGCGCTCGGCTCCGGGCCGGTGGCTGTCTTCGTCCGCATCGTGCTGCCGCAGTTGCGCCTGGCCGTTCTGGGCGGCGGTCTGCTCATCGCCCTGCACCTGCTCGCCGAATACGGCGCGTTCGCCATGGTGCGGTTCGCCACCTTCACCACGGCCATCTTCGAGCAGTACCAGTCCAGTTTCGCCGGGCCCGCGGCGAGCGGCCTGGCCAGCGTGCTGGTGGTGTGCTGCCTGGTGCTGCTGGCGGGTGAGGCGACGGCGCGGGGGCAGGCCCGCTACGCCCGTATCGGCAGCGGCGCACCGCGAGCCGTGCGGCGGGTCCGGTTGGGCGGCACCGCGATTCCGGTGCTCGCGGTGCTGGCCGCGACAGCGGTCGCCGCGCTCGGGGTGCCGCTGTGGACCATACTGCGCTGGCTCGGCAAGGGCGGTGCGGCCGTGTGGGATTGGGCCGATATCGGCGAATCCCTGGGGCAGACGCTCGGATTGGCGGTCGCCGCCGCCGTGATCACCACGCTGTGCGCCTTCCCGGTGGCCTGGATCGCGGTGCGCTCGGACACCGTGTTCGCGCGGCTGATCGAGGGGGCCAACTACATCACCAGTTCGCTGCCGGGCATCGTCATCGCGCTGGCCATGGTGACCGTGACCATTCGCTGGCTGCCGGGCGTCTACCAGACCACCGCCATGGTGCTGGCCGCCTACACCCTCATGTTCCTGCCGCGCGCCCTGGTGAGCGTGCGCGCTGGACTCGCCCAGGTGCCGGTGGGTCTGGAGGAGGTGTCGCGGGCGCTCGGCAAATCCGCCCCCGCCACCTTCTTCCGCGTCACCCTGCGGCTCACCGCCCCCGCGGCCGCGACCTCGGCGGCGCTGGTGTTCGTGGCCGTCGCCACCGAGCTGACCGCCACCCTGCTGCTGGCCCCCATCGGCACCCGGACACTGGCCATGCGGTTCTGGTCGCTGTCGAGCGAACTCGACTACGCCGCCGCCGCACCCTACGCGCTGATCATGATCCTGGTGTCGGTGCCGGTCACCTATCTGCTGTTCACTCAATCAAGGAAGGCGGCCGGAGTATGAGTCGTCTTGTCGTATCCGGGGTGTCGAAGACCTTCGGCCACACCCCGGTGCTCGACGCCATCACCCTCGACGTCGCGAACGGCAGTGCCACCGCGGTGGTCGGTGCTTCCGGCTGCGGGAAGACGACCCTGCTGCGGGTGATCGCCGGATTCGAGTCGCCCGATGCGGGCAGCGTTTCGGTCGGAGCGGAAACCGTTGTGCGCGAAGGTTTCTCGATTCCGCCCAATCGTCGTAATATCGGCTATGTGGCCCAGGACGGTGCGCTGTTCCCGCATCTGACGGTCGGCCAGAACATTGCCTACGGTCTCAACGGCGGGCTGTCGGGTCGCCGTCGCCGCCATCGCGACCGGGTGGTCGAACTCCTCGACATGGTGTCACTGGGCTCCGCCTACGCCGACCGCCGTCCACACGAGCTCTCCGGCGGTCAGCAACAGCGGGTGGCGCTGGCCCGGGCGCTGGCCCGCAAACCCGATGTCATGCTGCTCGACGAGCCGTTCAGTGCCCTTGACACCGGACTGCGCGCCACCACCCGGCAGGCGGTCGCCGACACCCTGCGGGCCGCGGGCATGACCAGCATTCTGGTCACCCACGACCAGGAGGAGGCGCTGTCGTTCGCCGATCAGGTGGCGGTCATGTGTGCCGGGCGGTTCACCCAGGTGGGCTCACCGGAACAGGTGTACGCCGCCCCCGCCGACCTGTTCACAGCCCGCTTCCTCGGCGACTGTGTGCTGCTCGACGGCACCGTCGAAGCAGGTGTCGCCGTGTGCGCGCTCGGCCGCGTGCCCGTGCGATCGGACGTGCCCAGCGGGCCGGTCACCGTGATGACGCGGCCGGAACAACTGGTGGCGCAGGTGGTGTCCGACGACGAACCGGGCACCGGAACGGTGCGCGCGGTGGAATTCCGCGGCGCGGACGTCATGCTCACCATCGCACTGGACGGTGTGGCCGCGCCCATCCAGGTGCGCCGGATCAGCGTCGGCGCTCCGGTGGTGGGGGAGCGGGTGCGGCTCGAAGTGCTCGGCACGGCAGTCGCTTTCGCCGCCGAGTCGGACGCCGCCGTGGCGTCGGCGCCGGCTACCGCCGCGTAATCGCAGTGGCCGCACCGAATTTATGACCGGTGCCGTCACGCCCCCTATATTGACGCGAGAACAGCGGGACCCGCCGATGCGGTCTCGCGCTCGCACGAGGGAGATCCATTGCGCACCACGCTGATCGTCACCGCCGCGGCCGCACTGGCCATGGTTCCGGTATCGGCCGCCGCCGAAGGCCCCGGCGACAACACTCTCCGGGTAAGCGCCGTGCACGCCGCCGATCGGTTCCCCATCGAGGGTGTCACCGCGGACGTGAGCGACTGCCTGGGCGGTCCGGTGCTCGCGACCGTGACCACCGGCGCGAACGGCGCCGGGAGCTTCGGTGTCGCCCCCGGCTGCTACCGGGTGCAGCTCACCTCGACGCCCGCCGGATGCACGCTCGACGGTGAGCCCGCCGTGCAACTCGCCGTGATCCCGGGCATGGTGCAGACCGCGGATTACCGCTTCCGCTGCGCCTGATTCCCCCGAGGGCCTGATCTTACGGCCGTTCGAATTCGGTTGGATGGTTCGGCCGGAATGTTCCGGCCGGATTCGGTCCGAGTGCTCGGCTGTGCCCGTCTGCCCCCGGGCACAATCCGCGCGGGGATTTCTCCCACGTCGCGGCCTCTTCGATCGGACCGGTTGCGCTACTGGATGACCGCGCAGCCGCCGCCGGAGGACAGCGTGCACAGCATGGTCGAGATGGCGCGCAGCAGCGCCTCGAGCGGATTGCTGGGTACGGAAACCGGCGAAACCATCATGGTGTCGGACCTTTCTGTCGTGATGGACAGGTCACGGTTCGTGACCATGGGCTAGACCGCTCGGCGCCACCGTCTTGTTACCAACGTGTGGTCGAGGCGTGCGTGAATCGTGGCTGACCTCACCGGTAAACTCGGCGATGGGCAACATCACGGCAACAGGCCCGGTATTCGGTTCCTGACAGCCCCGGCGACATCCGCTGTCCGTCGCGCGAGAGGCGTTCGCACCACCGATCGGGTAGGTGACGAGATGGGCGTGAAGTTCGTGTTGGCACATCCGGTAGGAGCGGTCCCGATGCCGGACCTGCGCCGGTACGAGTGGACGATCGAGGTGTCGGCCGCCTTCCTCGGCGCGACGGTCGCCGGGCTGCTGCTGATGGCTCCGCTCGATTTCGCCTGGACCAGCTCCGGTCCGTCGCTCCAGGTCGATCTGCTCGTCATGAACGTGCCCCGTGCGGCGGCCGCCGGAGCGGTGCTCGCGGTGGTGGCCGCCGCCCTGGCCGTCTCGCTGGGCGTGCGCGCCGCATGGGTCGCGGCGCTCGGCAGCGCGACGATACTGCTGGTCGACCACCTCCGCGACCCCGCCGCGGCCGCCGCGCTGACCACCGTGAACTATGTCGACTCGCTGTTCGGCGGCATCCTGCTGGGTGCGCTCGCGGTGGCGGCGCTGCGGCGTCCCGCCACCGGGTACGCCTTCCTCACCGGCATCCTGTCGGCGGTCCTCATCGGTGATCTCACCGCGCTGCCCGCCGGTACGGCGTCGTCGCTGGCCGAGTGGGCAGCCACCGATACGCCGCCGGTCTGGCTCATCGCCCTCGCCGTCCTCGCGCTGGCGGCGGGAACGCTGTTGAACCGGCTCGAATCACCATTGGGCAAGCCCGATTACGGTGATCTGCCACTCGGCCCGATCGTCGCGGCGCTGCTGCTCCTCACCTCGCACGTGGTGGCCGCCGAATGGATTGCACGCCAGGCGGATTCGTTCGCCGACAACGTGCTGGCGGTCGCTGTCACCATGATCGTCACCGGGGTCGTGGTGCTGCTGCTGCCCGCTCGCGACGGCGTGCTGGTGTTGCTGGCGGTGGCCGCCGCCAATGTCGGGAGCGCGATCACCGCTGTGCCGCGCCCGGATTGGAGTATGCCCATCCCGCTGCTCGGCGTGGCCGCCGGACTGTGGGCGGGTCGCCGCTGGCCGCGGCCGTGGGCCGGACTGCTGGCCGCCGCGGCGCTCGCTGTCTTCGCGGCCCTGACCGCGGGGCGGACCGCCACCCCGGCGGCGGCGATCCCGATCCTCGGCATCACCGCCCTTGCCCTGATCGTCGGCTACTGCTTCGGCGCGGTCACGCCGAGCGCCGCGCCGAGCACGGTGCTGGCGGTGGTCGTGCTGGTGGTGCCGTGCCTGGTACTCGCCCTGCGCGGCAACAGTTTCGGACGGGTGGCGTACTCGCCGCGCTGGTTCCGCGACCCGGCCGATATCGCCGCGCCCGCTGCGGGCTGGACCGCGCTGGCGATAGTCGGCTGCTGCGGCATCGGCATGTCGGCGGTGTACGCGTTGCGGCCCGAGAGTCGGGTGGTGGCGACGGCGGCCCCGAGTCCACTGAGTCAGCGAGATCGACGGTAGCGTAAGGAAGGACGTAGCGAGTGGCGGCAGCCATATCGGGCCGGGCGCACAACCGCGATACGGCTGAGCGCGCTCGGTCGAACATCGTCCTCGTCGTTCCGGCGCGTTTCCGGTCGGAATTCAGGGCACAGGTGCGGATCTCGGTCGAGGCGATGCCGGGATGACGAGAGGAAACGCGCCGCCGCTCAGCGGCCGAAGCGTGCGTCGACCCAAACCAGTGCGGTGGGGTAAGACGCGTCCAGCACCCCGCGATGATCGACGCCCGGGTAGGTGCGGTACTCGACCGGCAGCCCGGTCAGCCGCTGTTGGGCCACCATGGCGTCGGTGGCCAGCGCCGGTACCGTCGTGTCCGCGCGGCCCTGGAGCACCAGCAGCGGCCGGGTGAAAGTCAGTGTGCTGGGGTCGTTCTCGTCGAGTACGCGGGCCAAGGCGGAGACGTCGCCGCCGGGGTCGAACACCGCACCGGCGGGCAGGCCGCCCCACTGATCGGCACCGCGCAACTGCCCGATGCAGCCGGTATCGGCCAGTGGCAGCATGGCGTCCGCGCGCGGGGCGAGGAATCGTGCCGGATCGATCGGTGCCACCGTCTGCGCACCGCGAATCACCAAGGGCAGGAAGGCCGTTGCCCCGGCCGCGACCTGTCCCAGCGCCGCCGCCGCGCCGACCGTGCTGGCCAGTTGCGACGCCTGCACGCCGATGCCCTGATGCGAGGCGGGAGCCAGCGCCACCGCGCCGAGCAGGTCCAGTTCGGGAGCCCAGGCGGCGGCCTGCGCGTTCGCGAACACCGCCGCCTGACCACCCTGCGAATGCCCCACGGCCACCCACCGGGTGCCGATGGCGGGCTCGATCTGCCTGGCGGCCAACGCCATATCGGCGACCGCCCGCTGCTCGGCCGCACCGATCAGATAACCGTGCGGCCCGGGTGTGCCCAGCCCCTGATAGTCGGTCTGCGCCACCGCGTACCCGGCCGCCACCCAGCGCGCCTGCACCTGCCGCACCAGCGAGGTGTAGTCGCGCGCGGGATAGGCGGGCGAGGTGTCGCGCGACGGCGCACAGCCATCGGCCACCCCGGTGGTGCCGTGCGCCCAGGAGATGAGCGGCCAACCACCCGGCGGTGCGTCACCCGGCGGCACGGCGACGGTGCCCGAGACCGCGACCGGATTGCCGCCCATGTCGATCGACCGGTACAGCACCAGATAGTTCCGCGCCCCGGGCACCCCGGGATCGCCGTCGATCGACCGCATCTGAATCACCGACCCGTGCGGCCCTGCCACCCGATCCTCGGCCGGGGTGTAGAACGCGAGCGGATCCGGATTCTCGCCCACCGCATTACCGCCCGCGAGGGGCGCGTGCAGCGCGGACGCCGCCGCGACCGCCGCCACCAACACCGCCAGCCGTCCCCCGCGCGGGGTCGTCGTGGTGGATGCGATAGCGGACATGCCCGCGAACATACCGTCCAGAACGTCCGTTTCCGCGATGACAAGCCGTAACCATCAGCGACCCTGTCGAGTGTTTCCACCCACAGGTACCGCCACACGGCGGAGCCCGCGGCCTCGGCATGACGGGTAGTTTGGCGGTATGCGGTACACCGACTGGGGGCAGCGGGCCGTTCGGTGGTCGGGAATCCGCAGCGAGACAGTCGATCCGGGCGGCCTGTCGGCACACTGTCTCATGACGGAGGCTGAGCGAGCGCCGTCGGACGCACCGGTCCATCTGCTGGTTCCCAACCCGGCGGGCAGCGCGTCGAACCTGATCGACGTGCTACCGGTGCTGCGCGGGCACGGACGCGTGATCGCGGTCGATCTCCCGGGCTCGATGATCGGGCATACGCGGGCTCGGGGTCGGCGTACCAGAGGACTCGAAGCCGACGCGATCTTCCTGCGGGACCTCACCGACGCGCTCGGTCTCGACAGGGTCGTGGTCCACGGCTGGTCGGCGGGCGGGATGATCGCGCTTCTCTTCGCAGACATCGCCCCCGAACGCGTGGCCGGGCTGGTACTGGCGGCACCCGCCCTGCCCCCGCCGCTCAGCGCGAGTGAGAGCCGGTGGTGGCGGACGATAGGCAGGGCCGGATTGGCGGTGGCGCCTCCGCTCGCCCGAGCCACGCTGCGGCTGTTCGGCAAACGCCTCATCGACCGGAAACGCGAGGTCCTGTCCGACCCGACGGCATCGGGATGGGACCTCGCGGGCGGTGACGGTTCGCGGCTGTCCACCGAGTTCCGCGAACTCGCCGCAGCGGAGCTCGCCACGGCCGGCCCGAACCAACTCGGCCGCGGCATCACCGCCTTCGCGTCGATCACGTCGACCATGTTCGTCCGACGTCACCGCGTACAGGACGCCATGCGGCGCACGTCGGCCCCCACCCTCCTGCTGTGGGGCGACGACGACCGCCTGATCGTGCGCGCGTGGATAGACGACTGGACGGCCCGCCGCCCCGACTGGCAACTGGCGGTGCTCGACACCGTCGGCCACGCGCTGCCGATCGAGGTCCCGGACCGCTACGCCGACGCGGTCGGCACGTGGCAGGAGGAGGCGCTCCGAGATCGGTGACAATTCCTGTCAACCAGGCGCGGAGGAGCTGTGCCACAGGAGCACCGGCGAGCGTGGTGCGCCTAGGCCGATTCTCGCCGAGGCGTGGCTGTGTGCGGCGTGCCACTACCCCGGCTCACGGGTTCGGCCGGGGTGGTGGTTGCGAGTGGGTCGTGCCGCGGTGCGGCTTACTGGCGTAGGTGATCGCCTCGCGTTGTTCCCGGTCGTGGGCCGTGGTGGTCGGTGAGCCATTGCCGGGGGTGGTGGTGCAGGTTCACGCGGGGTGCGCGGGCGGGGTGGATGCGGGTCGGGGGTGCCCAGACGACCCGGCCGGGATACCGGCCGCTGCCGATACCGACACTGCGGCCACCGACACCGAACCCGGCACCGATGCCGCCGATACTGCCGAAGCCGCTCCCGCTGCCGCCGCTCCCGCTGCTGCCAGTGCCACCACTGCCGCTGCCGCCACCACTGCCGCTGCCGCCACCACTGCCGCTACCGCCACCACTGCCGCTACCGCTACCACTGCCGCTACCGCTGCCGCCCCCAGTACCGCTGCCGCCACCGAAACCGCTGCCGCCGCTGCTGGTGCCGGTGTTGGCGAGGCTGGTGCCGCCGATGCTGCCGTTGCGTCCGAGGGTGGCCCAGCCGGTCGGATCCTCGGCGTCCTCGGCGATCTGGGCGTGACAGCGATCGCACACCAGGGTGAGGTTGTCGATATCGGTACGACCACCCCGCAACCACGGGATCATGTGGTGTGCCGCGCACATCGTCGCCGGGGCCTCACACCCCGGACGCGTGCAGCCTCGGTCGGCGGCGATACACGCCAACCGCTGCCACGACGACGCCAACCGATACTTGCCGCGCCCCAGATGCAACGGCAACCCCTGCCCGTCGAACAACATCAACAACGGATAGCTGCCCTCGGCCATGCGCAGGGCGTCGGGGATCGACATCACCGACCCCGACGCCGTGTGCGCGTACCCCGACCCTGCCTGCAGGTCGGTCACGCTCAGGGTCAGGATCACCGAGACCGGCACGCCTCTATGCTGACCCAGCTGTTCGGGTCCGCCTCCCGCCGCGAGGAACGCTTTCAACGCGTCGTGATGGCGTTGCCCGGCAGTGCGCCGGTCCCGCCGCGCCGCCCCCTCCATGGTGTCTTGATCGATCACGCCGGGTCCCATACGGGGGCTGTCGGGGTCCTCGGGGTTACACATGCCCGGACGCGCCCACTTCGCCAAGACCACATCCAGCAGGGCCCGCAGCTGTGGGTCGAGCACACCACGGATCTCGCTCATGCCATCGACCCGCTGCTTACCCACCACCAACTCCCGGCGTCGGGCGCGGTCGTCGTCGTTGGTGAGGACCCCGTCGGGGTCCAGGCAGGTGAGCAGGACGTGTCCGACCTTGGTCACGTACTCCGGCGGCATCTGCGTGGCCGCCTCGGCGAGCTGGCGTTCGGCCTCGGCCTGCCGCGCGACCGGCACCGCGTGGGGGATGCGGTCCATCACCCGCATGATCACCCGCGCGTGCTCCGGCGACACCACCCCCTCGGCCTGCAGGGCCGCCGTCGTCGGTAACAGGGCCGGGGTCGGGTCCCCGCAGAACATGCGGGGCCGCAACAGCATCGACGCCCGCACCCGTGCTCCCGCCTCCGCCGCCGACAGGCGCAACACGTCGATCAGGAACCCGCGCATACCCTTCGCGCCCGCGCGTTGCCACAGATGCCGGTCCTCGACCTCGGCGATCATCCGATGCGACAACGCCGCCATCCGACACCGCACCGACTCCACTTCCCGCATCACAGCCACGAGATCGGAATCCGACAGTCCGGTGAGGTCGGTCGCGAGCAGGGTGTCCATCGCGGCCGACAACCCGGCCGCACTGTCACCACCTGCTATGTCCCCCTCCGGATTCATGCCCCTATTCTATCGTGAATTCTGTTGTGGCAGAACGGTGATAGCCATGTGATATCGACATTTTCAATGTGGTGATCCCATTGGAATTCCGGTGCGTCGTCAATGCTCGATCAGGACGCGTTTCCCGCTGGTCGTCTTCTCCGCGCGGCGGTCGGCGGCGCAATCTCGCCGTCCCAGGCCAGATGGGCCATGCCCTGCGCATATTCGCGCCGCACTATCTCGTGTGTGCGTCCGGGGCTTGGGCGGCGAGCGCGGTAACAGCCTCCTCGTGGGGGACCGATAGACGACGAAATCATTGCGATGATCGAGCGATCCTGCCACCTGGAACTGCACCCATGACCCTCGCCTGCCGAGCGCGAGGGCCTTCGGCCTCCTCCTTCGCATGGTGGCTACGCTGGTGAATCCGACTGCGGTTGTCGGTTCGGCGAACGTTCGGTAATGCCGATGACACGATGCCCGCTCGCCCCAACAGCAGACCGGCTATTCGACAGCTATCCTAGGTTCATCTCGTAATACGCGCGTCCCGGTTCGCGCTGCGTCAGACCGCCCAAGAACGGATGTGTGGATGGAGCGACTGCGAGAGCTGCCTTTCGCCCCGCTATGGGTCATCGCGTCCCTGGCATTCGTGGCGGTATGGGGACTTGGAGCGATGAGTGGATACGCCTGGTTCGGCATTCCTTTTGCGGTGACGATCACGGCCGTCTACGCCGTCGGCGTCTCGAGGGGCCGTAAACGCTTCGGCGGTCGTGAGCGGATGCGCGAGTTCTACCACGCCGTACATGCCCGGCAATTGCCCGTCTTGAGTACGGCTGACGAAGCTACTCGCTGGGGTCAGTGGATCATTGACGAGCGTGACCGCCGCCGCACTGGCCTGGCGCTATCCTGGTTCTTTCTTGCCCTCGCGGCCCTATGCCTGGTCCTCCCGGCACTTCTTACTCTGAAAGCCCCCGATGGCTACACGGGTAGCCTCGGCTTGCCCGCCGCCGGAGTTATCGGCCTTGTGGGCTTCTCCTGGATCCGATTCGCCAACCGACGCGTCCTCGTGGCACTCGATGGGCTGGCCCAGCAGGGAACCGCACGGGGATATGGCAACCGCCTCACCCTCGGTCAGCCGTAATCGACTGGCGAATGCACGGTACTGCCGCATACAGCGCTGGCGGAACCGGCTAGAGCGTCCGGCCGACTGCGAGACCGGCCACAGTTCGAGACATCCATTGCTGACACCAATTGCAGCGCACGGCTTCGTACCTGCGGCGTATCTTTTCCGTCAGTCAGCACATCGGGAACGCCGGTGCTGATCGCATGAACACCTCTTCCTTCTCGGTGAAGAAAGGTGGCAGTCCTCTCCGGAGTTCCTGAGCACGCTGTGTGGCGGGATCCGCGAGGACCGCTGACTGAACGCGTTCGTAGGCTTCCCGGTTGTCGTACTGCCACACCGCCACGACCCGGCTGTCGTCGGTTTCCCATCGGCCGACCAATCGCGCACCATGACGCAGCTGGACCGGCAGCAGGTGAGTCTGGAAGAAATCGTGGAAGACCGCTAGGTTCTCGTTCACTGCCTGATAGATCCGCATCCGATAGATCACGTGCACGCCCCCTGTTCGAACCTTGCCACCAATGTACCGAGCGTTCCCACAAACGCACTGACCTTCCGCGACCCGCACGGTTGAAGCGAACTGGCGCCTGTCCTGCGGCCAATTTCTCGGCGTCAACCTTGAGCAACGCCGTTATCCCGTGCTTGGCCAACGTTTCCATCACTGCGGGGCGAATCCGCCGATCAGTCCTCCTCCGGTTCGCACACGAACGCACGATAGTGCCGCTGGTCGCGCGACTCGGACCGGCCAGCATCAGGCACCGAACGCGCCCGGACACCGGTACGCGGCATTTCCAGGGGCAGCGCGCAGGATGATTGTTATGACCGGACAACCCCTCGTCATGCCTTTCGATGAGCTGCGCATGACGTTTGAGATCGCGATTACCCACGTCGAGGCTGTGGCGAGCGCGCAGTCGGCAACACTTGATCACGACCACTCTGGTCGATTCCGCCTGATGAGCTGTACGACGTCTACCGCACCCCTGCGGGATCTGCTTGCCGACGAGGACCGAGCGGTCGGCTACCACCTCGTGCGGCTCGCCGATGTCCTGCGAGCCATCGGCCAGACCGTTCCTGAACGTCCGCTTTGCCGCTGACCGCTCGATGCGGGGCAGCCGCGGTGCCGCCGATACACGTGTTGGACGACGCAGATCCACCACGCAACGAGATGGTGTGAGTGTCGTCCGACTCTTTCGATGCGGACCGCAATCGAGTCGCTAGCCTCGTCCGGTGACCTGCGAATTCGAGAGTGAGATGGTCGATCGAGATGAGGCGATCGAGCTCATGGACCGTTCCGACGGTACCTGGGTGCGGCTGTGGCACCGCGCCGTTCCACACAGCGACGAGGTCGTAGCGGTGTGCGTGGAGTTGGCTGCTGATGGGATGGTGGCGTCAATGCATGGACTCATCCTCGATTACGTCGCTGGTCGCTCACTCCCAGGATTCATCAGCAGCTTGGAGCGGGATTTCGCTGGCTGGCAGGGGATCCGGACGTGGAGGAGCATGGACCACGAGCTGCGGATCGAGGCGCGACACCTGTCCTTGGGACATGTTCGGCTGGACTGGAGCCTGAGCCGTCAGTTGAGCGAATCCCTTTCCTGGGCCGCGACGGTTGTGACTTACCTGGAAGCTGGTGAGCAGTTGCGACAGTTCGCAGCTGCCATCCATCGATTCGTTCTGCTCGACGACGCCGAACACCGGAGGTAGCGCACATTCGCTCATGCCGCTGATCGCGCTGCTTCATCCGGTCGCGGTGAGCCACCGGAGATCGCATCCTTGGTACGTGGGCTTGGATGGCCTGGTAGCGATCGAACTGTCGGAGGATGAGCGAGAGGTGCTGCGCCGCGGTCTGAGCGAATGGGGTGGTCCGGCGCACTGCACCGACGCGCTCGCGGTCGCGATGGGGTTCGAGTCTGTGGCGGACCTGTTCGGGCAGGGGCGGCAGTTGGGTTCGCGGGTGATCTCGAACGAGCCGTTGAGCGCTCCGGATTGGCGGCGGGCGCTGGTCGCGACCGAGTTCGTGTTCGCCAGCGATGTCTTCGGCTCCGGACAGGACTGGTCGATCACCACCGGGTTCTCGGATGAGCAGACGATCCGCATACTTCGGGGGCTTCAACGGAAGATCGGCCGCGCGCTGCGTCGGACAGTGTGAGGCGTGCCTGCGTGGAGCGTCCTCTTCAGGCTCGCAGGGCGCGATTCGACTCGGCTGCCGACGCCTCGTCCGAATGCGGCACGAAAAAGGCCCCTGACCGGCAATGTGCTGGTCAGGGGCCTGATCTCGATGTGCCCTCGGCAGGAATCGAACCTGCGGCCTTTTGCTCCGGAGGCAAACGCTCTATCCCCTGAGCTACGAGGGCGGGGATATGTCCGGGCGGGTGTTCCGCTCGGGCTGGGAAAGCCTATCGCATTGGTTGCCTCTCGGCCAAAAACCGGTGCGGACCGGGCGTTTCGCGACTGCCCGGTCCACGGCTCGGGCTCAGGGGTAGGGGAGGGGAGTCGCGCCGCGGGCGGCGAGCATCTGGGTCATGAGGGTGACCTCGCCCGACTGGGTGCGGGCCATCTTCTCGGCGAGATCGCGGACTCCGGCGGTCTCGGCGCGTTCGACGGCGTAGTCGGTCATCGGCACGCCGCCCAGATGGTGGCGCAGCATGAGCTGGAGGAACAGGATGTCCTGGGCGGTGCCGGTGGCTTGCCGGAGCGCGACCAGATCGTCCTGGGAAGCCATGCCGGGCATGGTCGGTACCGGGCCGGTGTGCTCCGGTGCGGCGGCTTCGCCGCCGTGGCCGTGCGAGGAGCCCGGCTCGGCCATCCAGCCCATGTATCCGCCGGTCGGCAGCAGCGGCTCGCCCCACAGTTGCAGCCAGGCGTGCATGCGGCCCAGCTGATTCTGCTGGCTGGTGAGGATGTCGTAGGCCAGGCTCTTGATGGCCGGATCGTCGGAACCCGCCAGCGCGACCCCGGCCATCTCGACCGCCTGCGCGTGATGCACCGACATGTCCTGGCTGAAGCCGATGTCCACGGCGTTCGGATTCGGCTCCGAGCTGCCGTCCAGGGGAATCCGCGCGAACACGCCCAGGGCGAAGCCGATCAGCAGCACCCCGATCACGCCCAGCACGACCAGCGCGGGCCGCTGGCTCGGGCGGGCAGTGGCGGGGGATTCGGCGGGCTGGTCGTCGGCCGACTCGTGGGGATCGCTGTGTGACAACAAGGGCGGCATCACTGTCCCGGCGCGGGCTGCTGCCCGTCCTCGGGTGCGGCGGGCTGTTCACCCGTGGGCACGTCGGTCGGCGCGGGAATGTTCTCGATGCCCTCCGGCAGACCGGACAGGCCTTCCAGCCCCTCCAACCCCGGGATGCCCTGCAATCCACCGCCCAGCTCGGTGGGATCGGTCATGGAACCCTGCGTCGCACCCTTGCCGTTCATGTCGACCGCGTTCGGGCCCGGCGGCGTCGGATCGAAGGCGGGCGGATTCACGGTGTCGAAGGTCGGGTTGGCGCAGCTGGCGCCCACCTCCGGATAGGTGTTCTCGTTCAGGCGCAGATCCTTGATGAACCGGTCCACCCGGGCATCGTCGACCTTGTCCACCTTCAGCTGATGCCCCCACGCCTGTAGCGAGATCGGCGCTTCCAGTCCGGGGTAGGGCGACATGAGCATGTACGGCTGTCCGTCGACCTTCGCCTTCAGCGTGTCGATGGTCCCGGCGTCCACGCTGTCCGGGTTGTAGGTGATCCACACCGCACCGTGTTCGAGCGAATGCACCGCGTTCTCGGTGCGAATGGCCTTGTCGTACACCACACCGGTGCAGGCCGCCCACGAACTGTCGTGCGGTCCACCGAATGGCGGGGCCTGGTCGTAGGCCACCCGCTGGGCCGAGGACACGTGCTGACCCGCCGGGTAGTCCTTCTTGGCCACGCCGTCGATGTAGGCGGACGGATTCTTCAGCTCCTCCTGCGCGTGGTACTTCGGCACCAGGTACGCGGCGAGCGCGCCGACGAGTGCGATGATCACCACCGCGGCCCCGATGGTCGGCCACGGGATGTTGCGCTTGGTCGGCAACTTCCCGCTCTTGCCTCCCTTCCGCGGCGACGTGGAGGATTTGCTCGCGGCCTTGATGGCTTTCGCCGACTTGGCGCTGGTCCTGCTCGGCATCGCTGTTGTGCTCTTTTCGACGTGTGGACAATCAGACGGGGTGGCGACGCGTCGGCGCCCCGTGTGCCGGGCGCGTGCCCGCGAGGTGCCCGCTGACGGCGTTCACCTGCTCAGACCATAGGATAGTGACTCGTGACTCCAGCTGACCTTGCAGATCTCCTTCGTGCGACCGCGGCGAAGGTCCTTGTCGAACGTGGATCCGACCCTGCGGTCCTGCCCGACGAGGTCAAGGTGGAGCGTCCGCGTAACCCTGAGCACGGTGACTATGCCACGAATCTGGCCATGCAGGTAGGGAAGAAAGCGGGCTTGAATCCGCGGGATTTCGCGAACCTGCTGGCCGAGGCGCTGTCGGCGGCCGAGGGCATCGAGTCCGCGGAGATCGCCGGGCCTGGCTTCCTGAACATCCGGCTGGCCAAGGCCGCCCAGGGCGCGATCATCACCACCATCCTGGCGGCGGGTGAGAGCTTCGGCACAGCCGACACCCTCGCGGGCACCAAGATCAACCTGGAATTCGTCTCCGCCAACCCCACTGGACCGGTACACCTCGGCGGCACCCGCTGGGCGGCGGTGGGCGACGCCTTGGGGCGCATCCTGGCGGCGCAGGGCGCGCAGGTTACCCGCGAGTACTACTTCAACGACCACGGCGCGCAGATCGACCGCTTCGCCAAGTCGCTGGTCGCCGCCGCGCTCGGCGAACCCACCCCCGAGGACGGCTACGCCGGGGCCTACATCGGCGAGATCGCCGCCACCATCGTGGCCGCGCATCCCACCGCCGTCGAACTGCCCGCCGAGCAGCGGCACGAGCTGTTCCGGCGCGAGGGCGTCGAGCTGATGTTCGCGCAGATCAAGCAGTCGCTGCACGACTTCGGCACCGACTTCGACGTGTACTTCAACGAGAGCTCGCTGTTCGAGTCCGGCGCGGTGGACGCGGCGCTGGAGCGAATGAAGTCCTCGGGCAACCTGTACGAGAAGGACGGCGCCTGGTGGATCAACTCCACCGAGTTCGGTGACGACAAGGACCGCGTCGTCATCAAGAGCGACGGCAAGTCGGCCTACATCGGCGGCGATATCGCCTACCTGGAGAACAAGCTGTCGCGCGGCTTCGACCTGTGCATCTACATGCTCGGGGCCGACCACCACGGCTACATCGGCCGCCTCAAGGCCGTCGCCTCGACCCTCGGCGAGAACCCCGATGTGGTCGAGGTGCTCATCGGCCAGATGGTGAACCTGCTCAAAGACGGTGCCGCCGTGAAGATGTCGAAGCGGGCGGGCACCGTGGTCACGCTGGAGGACCTGGTCGACGCCATCGGCGTGGACGCCGCCCGCTACTCGCTCATGCGGTCGTCGGTGAATACCAGCATCGATATCGACATCAACCTGTGGACCAAACAGGACAGCGTCAACCCGGTGTACTACGTGCAGTACGCGCACGCCCGCACCTGCCGCATCATCGACAATGCCAAGGCATTCGACTTCGATTCGGTGACACCGGACTTCGGCCTCATGTCGGCCGAGCGCGAGGGCGAGCTGATCCGCACCCTCGGCGAGTACCCGCGCGTGGTGGCCACCGCCGCCGAGATGCGCGAACCGCACCGGGTGGTGCGCTACCTGGAGGAGCTCGCCGGGGCCTACCACCCCTTCCAGTCCGACGACGACATGCGCGTGCTGCCCAAGGGCGACGAGCCCGTCTCGCCGCGCCACGCCGCCCGCCTCGAGCTGGTCAAAGCCACCAACCAAGTTCTCGCCAACGGCCTCGGCCTGCTAGGCGTATCTGCCCCGGAGCGTATGTAGATGAGTGCCCACCCCGCCGGACCCCGCCACGCCGACATCCCGCACGCGCCGAACCTGCCCGAGCGCCCCACCGCGGCCCGGCAGCTGATCGAGCTGCCCGCGAATGTGTGGCCCCGCAACGCCACTCGCGACGCCGACGGCGTGGTGCGGCTGGCGGGCGTGCCCGTGCACGAGCTGGCCGCCGAATTCGGCACCCCGCTGTTCGTCGTCGACGAGGACGACTTCCGATCCCGCTGCCGCGATATGGTGCGCGCCTTCGGCGACAACGCCAAGGTGCACTACGCCTCCAAGGCGTTCCTGTGCGGTGAGATCGCGCGCTGGATTCGCGACGAGGGCCTGTCGCTGGACGTGTGCTCCGGCGGCGAACTCGCGGTGGCGCTGCGCGCCGGCTTCCCGGCCGAGCGAATCGCCTTGCACGGCAACAACAAGTCCGTGCCCGAACTGGAGGCGGCGGTGCGCGCCGGGGTCGGCCACGTGGTGCTGGACTCGCTCATCGAGATCGAGCGCCTCGAGGCGGTGGCCAAGAGTGCGGGCGTGGTGCAGGACGTGCTGGTGCGCCTCACCGTGGGTGTGGAAGCCCATACCCACGAATACATCTCGACCGCGCACGAGGACCAGAAGTTCGGCTTCTCGGTCGCCAGCGGCGACGCCATGCAGGCCATCGCCCGCGTCTTCGAGTCGTCGCACCTGCGCATGGTCGGCCTGCACAGCCACATCGGCTCGCAGATCTTCGATATCGACGGCTTCGAGATCTCCACAAGGCGCATGCTCGGGGTGCTGCGCGAGGCCGTGGACAAGTTCGGGGCCGACCGCGCCGCGCAGATCAGCATTCTGGATCTCGGTGGCGGCCTGGGTATCTCGTACCTGCCGCACGACGATCCGCCCGCGCTGGACGAGTTCGCCGCCAAGCTGGACCACATCGTCACCGAGGAGGCGGCGCACGCCGGGCTGCCCAAGCCGACCATCGCGGTCGAACCGGGCCGGGCCATCGCCGGACCGGGCACCGTGACGCTCTACGAGGTCGGCACCATCAAGGACGTCACCCTCGACGGGGGCAACCGCCGCCGCTACGTCTCGGTGGACGGCGGCATGAGCGACAACATCCGTCCCGCGCTGTATCAGGCCGAGTACGACTGCCGATTGGTCTCGCGTGCCAGCGATTCCGCCGCCGTCGTGGCTCGTGTGGTCGGAAAGCATTGCGAGAGTGGGGATATCGTCATTCGCGATACCTGGATGCCCGCCGACGTGGGTCCGGGCGATCTCATCGCGGTGGCCGCGACGGGCGCGTACTGCTATTCGATGTCGAGTCGCTACAACATGCTCACCCGGCCCGCCGTGGTGGCGGTGCGGGACGGCGAGGCGCGCTTGATTCTCCGCCGGGAGACGGTGGAGGACCTACTCAGTTTGGAGGTGAACGCATGACAGAGGTGGCTAACAACGCTGCGAGAAACGGCGTGTGGGGGACGGACCACCCGATCGGTGTCGCGGTGCTCGGCATGGGCACGGTCGGCACCGAGGTCGTGCGTATTCTGCGCGATCACGCCGACGACATCTGCAACCGCGTCGGCGCCCCCGTGGTGCTGCGCGGGGTGTCCGTGCGCGACCTCGGCAAGGACCGCGGCCTGCCCGCCGAACTGCTGACCACCGACTCGGAGGCCCTGGTCACCCGCGACGACGTCGATATCGTGGTCGAGCTCATGGGCGGCATCGACCCCGCTCGTGCGCTGATCAAACAGGCCCTGGACGCGGGCAAGTCGGTGATCACCGCCAACAAGGCCCTGCTCGCCGACTACACCGGCGAACTGGCCGCCGCGGCCGAGAACAGCCGCGCCGACCTGTACTTCGAGGCCGCCGTCGCCGGTGCCATCCCGGTGATGCGCCCGCTCATCCAGTCGCTGTCCGGTGACCGGGTGAACCGCGTGGTGGGCATCGTCAACGGCACCACCAACTTCATCCTCTCCGCCATGGCCGAGACCGGCGCGGACTACCACGACGTGCTCGCCGAGGCCACCCGCCTGGGCTACGCCGAGGCCGATCCGACCGCCGACGTGGAGGGCTACGACGCCGCGGCCAAGGCCGCCATCCTCGCGTCGGTGGCCTTCCACACCCGGGTGACCTCCGCCGACGTCTATCGCGAGGGCATCTCCAAGATCACCGCCGAGGATCTGGAGACCGCCGCCGCCGTCGGCTGCACCGTGAAGCTGCTCGCCATCTGCGAGCGCGTGGTGGAGGGTCCGGAAGACGGCGGCAAGGAGAGCGTCTCGGTGCGCGTCTACCCGGCCCTCATCCCGCGCAAGCACCCCCTGGCAGCGGTGAACGAGGCGTTCAACGCCGTGGTGGTGGAGGCCGAGAACGCCGGCCGCCTGATGTTCTACGGTCAGGGCGCGGGCGGCGCTCCCACCGCCTCGGCGGTCATGGGCGATCTGGTGATGGCGGCGCGCAACAAGTTCTTCGGTGGCCGCGCGCCCGGCGAATCGGTTTATGCTGAGCTGCCGATCGCACCGATCGGCGACACCCCCACCCGCTACCACGTGAACCTGCAGGTCGCCGACCGCACCGGCGTTCTCGAGGCGGTGGCGGGTGAATTCGCCAAACACGGCGTCAGCATCTCGACGGTCCGCCAGGAGGGACACGACGAGGGCGCGCGCCTGGTCGTGGTGACCCACCACGCGCAGGAGTCCGCGCTGGCCGATACCGTTGCCGCGTTGGCCGAACTGGACTCCGTCACGTCCGTGACCAGTGTTCTGAGATTGGAAGGCACCGAGGAATGAGTACGACCGCGCGGGTCCCCGTGCACACTCCGTGGCCCGGTCTGATCGACGCGTACCGGGATCGGCTCCCGGTGCCCGCCGACTGGGAGGCGGTCACGCTGTTCGAGGGCGGCACCCCGCTGGTGCCCGCGCACCACCTTTCGCAGCTGACCGGCTGCGAGGTGTACCTCAAGGTCGAGGGCCTCAACCCGACCGGTTCCTTCAAGGACCGCGGCATGACCATGGCCATGACCGACGCCAAGTACTCCGGCAAGAAGGCCGTGCTCTGCGCCTCCACCGGCAACACCTCGGCCTCGGCCGCCGCCTACGCCACCCGGGCGGGCCTGCGCTGCGCGGTGCTCATTCCGCAAGGCAAGATCGCCATGGGCAAGCTGGCCCAGGCGGTCATGCTGGGCGCGGACATCATCCAGATCGCGGGCAACTTCGACGACTGCCTGGAGCTGGCCCGCAAGGTAACCTCCGACTTCCCCGAGGTCGGCCTGGTGAACTCGGTCAACCCGGCCCGCATCGAGGGCCAGAAGACCGCCGCCTTCGAGATCGTCGACGCGCTCGGCAAGGCCCCCGATGTGCACGCGCTGCCGGTGGGCAACGCGGGCAACATCACCGCCTACTGGAAGGGCTACAGCGAGTACCACGCCGACGGCATCATCGCCGCCCGCCCGCGCATGCTGGGCGTGCAGGCCGCCGGGGCCGCGCCGCTGGTGAACGGGGCTCCGGTGAGCGATCCGGAGACGGTCGCCACCGCCATCCGGATCGGCGCGCCCGCCTCCTGGAACGGCGCGATGAACGCCAAGGAGGAGTCCGGCGGCGCGTTCCGCGCGGCCACCGACGAGGAGATCCTGGCGGCGTACCGCCTGGTCGCCGCCACCGAGGGGGTCTTCGTGGAGCCCGCGTCCGCCGCCTCCGTGGCCGGCCTGCTGGCCGCCCGCAAGGAGGGCTGGCTGGACGCCGGACTGACCGTGGTGTGCACGGTCACCGGCAACGGCCTCAAGGACCCCGACAATGCCCTCAGGGGCATGCCGGAGGTCACACCGATCGCGGTCGACCCGGTTGCGGTGGCCCACGAACTCGAGCTGGCCTGAGTTGAGTTCGCGCGAAGGTCAAGTGATGACCCGGACCCTGCCCGCGGATCTCACCGTCACGGTGCGGGTTCCGGCGTCCAGCGCCAATCTGGGGCCGGGTTTCGACTCCCTGGGCATCGCCCTCGGTCTGTACGACGAGATCACGGTGCGCACCACCGAATCCGGTCTCACCATCAAGGTGGAGGGTGAAGGGGCCGACGATGTGCCCTGGGGCCCTTCACATCTGGTGGTGCGTGCCATCGAGCGCGGACTGGAATCCGCGGGTGTCTGGGCCGATGGCCTGGATGTGGTGTGCCGCAACGTGATTCCGCACTCGCGAGGGCTGGGTTCCTCGGCCTCGGCGGTGGTGGGCGGACTGGCCGCGGGGCGCGGACTGGCCGCCAAGTTCGATCCGGTGCTGAATTTCGGCGATGACACGCTGGTGCAGCTGTCCTCGGAGTTCGAGGGGCATCCCGACAACGCCGCGGCCAGCGTGCTGGGCGGAATCGTGGTGTCCTGGACGGAAACCGACCGACCCGCCGACGCCGCGGTCAATGGGGTAGGTGACCATCACACCCGCTCCTACCGGGCCGTTCGGCTGGATCCGCACCCGTCGCTGCGCCCGTTCGTGCTCATCCCCACCGAGCGCTCGTCCACGGCGCACACCCGCGGTTTGCTGCCCGACACCGTGCCGCACGCCGACGCGGCCTTCAACGCCAGCCGTTCCGCGCTGGCGGTAGTGGCCTTGACGCAGCGTCCCGACCTGCTGCTGCCCGCCACCGCAGACCGGCTACATCAGGGCTACCGGGCCGCGGCGCTGCCGTTGACCACCAAATGGATCGACACGCTGCGCGCGGCCGGAATCGCGGCCACCGTCTCCGGCGCCGGACCCACGGTATTGGCCCTGGGTACCGGTGAATTCCCGGCGGAGCTGCGGGAACTGGCCGCCGCCGACGGCATGCGCGTGGTCGAACCCGGTATCGCCGACGGCGTGCTGGTGGACTGATCGCCGACGTATTGCCGGATTGACAGCGTGCCTGCCTTGCCGATGCAACTGGTGAGAGCTATCCTGGGGCGGTCCGTACATCGTGCGCGTCAGACGCCGGTGCTTCATCAGGGCAATCGCTCCAGAGGCTCCTTGCTCAGGCTCGAGGCTCGAGCTCGAAACTTGGGGGTAGCCAGTCAACTGGAATGATCTCTCCCACCTTTTGCAGTCGGTGGCGAAGCCCAGCAGTCGGTGGCGAAGACTACGCAGTGGCACTACACCACCACGTGGCGAAACCACCGGTCCGGCGGGGCAGGCGATGCGGCATCCGAGTCCGGCACACGACCGGATTGCAGGAGAAACCCTCGACAAGGCACACGGCAATCGAGGGAAGGAAAGGATTTCCGTGACAGATACGGACCTGCTCGCGACACCCGGGGTGGATACCAATTCCGATTCCTCGGGCGACCGCGAAAGTGACTCCGGACAAAGTTCGATCAAGATGAGTGAACAAACCGACGTCGCACGATCGGGGCTGACTGGAATGTTGTTGCCGCAGTTGCGTGCGCTTGCGGGAGAACTCGGTATCCGAGGCACTTCCGGGATGCGTAAGGGTGATCTCATCGCCGCCATCAAGGAGAATCAGTCCGGTGGCGCCAAAGCCGCCGCCGCGGGCAAGCCCGCGAAGGGTGGCCGGGGTGAGAAGGCCAAGGCCGATGCCGAGGCCGCCAAGGGCGCGGATACCGCGCCGACCAGCGGGGATTCCGGATCGGCCAAGGCCGACGCCCCCGCCGAGACCAAGAACGAGCCGTCCAAGAGCGACGCCGGCAAGAGCGACACCGCCAAGAACGACGCGTCGAAGCGCGGCGCGCCCAAGGGCGAGGCCGCCGATGCCGCTCCCGCGCCGGAATCCAAGCGCGACGCGGGCGATGGCGAGGACGGTGGCCGGGAAGGCCAGCGTGGTCGGGGTCGCCAGCGCCGGGGCCGCGAACAGCGTGCCGCCGCGGCGAACAACGCTGCCGCCGAAGGGACTTCGACCGAGACGCCCGCCAACGAGGGCAAAAACGAGTCGGAGGGCGAGCGCCGCCGCGATCGCAATCAGGGCGGCGACCGCGGTCAGCAGAACGACCGCCAGCAGAACGACCGCCAGCAGAACGGCGGCCAGCAGAACCAGAACGGCACCTCACGCCGCGACGACCGCGGCGGAGACGACGAGGAAGGCGGCCGCGGCCGCCGGGGCCGTCGCTTCCGGGAGCGTCGCCGGGGCCGGGACCGCGACGGCGGCACCGGTGAGTCCCGCGAGATGGAGATCCGCGAGGACGACGTCCTGCAGCCGGTGGCGGGCATTCTCGACGTGCTCGACAACTACGCGTTCGTGCGCACCTCCGGCTACCTGGCCGGACCGAACGACGTGTACGTGTCGATGAACCTGGTCCGCAAGAACGGCCTGCGCCGCGGTGACGCCATCACCGGTGCGGTGCGCGCGCCCCGCGAGGGCGATCAGAGCAACCAGCGGCAGAAGTTCGATCCGCTGGTGCGCCTGGACACCGTCAACGGCTCGGATGTCGAATCCGCCAAGCGCCGTCCGGAATTCAGCAAGCTGACCCCGCTGTACCCGAATCAGCGCCTGCGGCTGGAGACCCAGCCCAACAAGCTGACCACCCGCGTGATCGACCTGATCATGCCGATCGGCAAGGGTCAGCGCGCCCTGATCGTGTCGCCGCCCAAGGCCGGTAAGACCACGATCATGCAGGACATCGCGAACGCCATCGCGACCAACAACCCCGAGTGCTACCTCATGGTCGTGCTGGTGGACGAGCGTCCCGAGGAAGTGACCGATATGCAGCGCTCCGTGCGCGGCGAGGTCATCGCCTCCACGTTCGACCGGCCGCCGAGCGATCACACCTCGGTCGCCGAGCTCGCCATCGAGCGGGCCAAGCGCCTGGTGGAAATGGGTCAGGACGTCGTGGTGCTGCTCGACTCCATCACCCGACTGGGGCGCGCGTACAACAACTCCTCGCCCGCCTCGGGCCGCATCCTCTCCGGTGGTGTGGACTCGACCGCGCTGTACCCGCCCAAGCGGTTCCTCGGCGCGGCCCGCAATATCGAGAACGGCGGCTCGCTCACCATCATCGCCACCGCGATGGTGGAGACCGGCTCCACCGGTGACACGGTCATCTTCGAGGAGTTCAAGGGCACCGGCAACGCGGAGCTCAAGCTCGATCGCAAGATCGCCGAGCGCCGCGTGTTCCCGGCGGTGGACGTCAACCCGTCCGGCACCCGCCGCGACGATCTACTGATGTCGCCCGACGAGGCCGCGGTCATCCACAAGCTGCGGCGCGTGCTCTCCGGCCTGGACTCGCATCAGGCGATCGATCTGCTGATCGACCGGTTGAAGAAGTCCAAGAGCAATATCGAGTTCCTCATGCAGGTCTCGAAGACCGCTCCGGGCGCACTCGACGAGTAGGACATGAGCCGGAAGGGCGCGAAATATCCTGTCGCCCTTTCACTCGCGGTTCGAACCAGTTCGGCGGCTCCGCTACGGCGGGGCCGCCGAGGTGTATTCGGGGTCGGGCGCGGGCTGAAGAAGAACAGTCCGATCAGGGCCGCGCCGATGATCAGGAAGCCGATGATGGTGGCGGTCACGGCGACCTGTGCGCCGGACGCCGTGACCGCCGTATAGGTGAGGTCGCCGGTGCCCGGCCGCGGTGCGCGGGAATGCACCGTCGGGTTGGGTTCGGGCCTGGCGCACCATCCCACGACCGCCCCCAGGAGCAGTACTGCGAAGACACCGCCCGCGACGATCTCGGCTCGGCGTTCGTGTGTCCGGTTCACAGCTGTCCTTCCTGTTCGTAGGGGGTTCCTCTCACCTGACACGACACTATGAACAACGGTGTTCGCATTCTTGAGTAGACGGCTACTCGACTTTCAGGGTGACTCGAGCCTCCGAAAGATGCGTGCCCGCAATTCCTTGGGGGTGGATTCGGAACACATCCGACCATCCCCATGTTCTCGGTTACGGTCGTCGCGCACATCGCCCGCGAGAACTACTCCGGATGGGGGAGAAGTTCAGGGTTCGTCCGGGTGCTGCCACCCTGGCGCGCACGACCGGAGGGACCGGGAACAAGGCCCCGCGAGGCGGCGTTTATACTGGTCCGTCGGCAACCATGCCTAGTCGGTTCCGGTTCACGTCCTCGGTCGTCGAGGGCGACCCGGCGACCATCGAAAGGACATCCATGAAGGCAGGAATTCACCCCACGTACGTGGACACCACGGTCGTGTGCGGCTGCGGCAACACCTTCCAGACTCGCAGCACCAAGGAGTCGGGCCACATCACCGTCGAGGTCTGCTCCCAGTGCCACCCGTTCTACACGGGCAAGCAGAAGATCCTGGACACCGGTGGCCGCGTGGCTCGCTTCGAGGCTCGCTACGGCAAGCGCGCGAAGGCTGCCAACTAGCTACCCCGCAGACGCCCGTCCTGCACTGCAGGTCGGGCGTCTGTGTTTTCTGCCTCCGCTTCGCTCCGGCGTGTTCGCGGCCCTGCAAGCTCGGTTCTTCCCTCCTCCGCTCCTCCGCTTCGCTCCCCCGCTCCGTCAGTCCAGAACCGAGCCGGGCCGCGAACCCGGGCGAGTCTTCAAGAGGAAGTGTTCGTCGGGCGAGGATCGGAGAGACCCGGATACGGCAGTCCTGCCAGGCCGCGAAGCTCCGGGTGATCCCTCGAACACATTGTTCGGTCCCGGATCGGTAAGTCCAGGAATCGACAGTCCTACAGAAGGAGCGCATCCGCCATGGCCGACAAGTCCGCGGCCCCGTCCGCGATCGATGACATTCTGGCCGAGTACGCCGGTTTGGAGACGCAGCTGGCGGATCCGGCGCTGCACAACGATCCGGGGGCGGCGCGGCGCGTCGGCAAGCGGTTCGCGGAGCTGGGGCCGGTCATGTCCACCTACAACAAGCTGACCTCCGCACGCGATGATCTGGCCGCGGCGGAGGAACTGGCCGCCGATGACGCGTCCTTCGCCGCCGAGGTGCCCGCCCTGCGCGAACAGGTCGAGGAGCTGGAGAAGACGCTCACCGACCTGCTCGCCCCGCGCGATCCGCACGACGCCGACGATGTGGTGCTCGAGGTGAAATCCGGTGAGGGCGGCGAGGAATCGGCGCTGTTCGCCGCCGATCTGGCGCGCATGTACATCCGCTACGCCGAACGGCACGGATGGAAGGTCGAGGTGCTGGGCGTCACCTACTCGGATCTGGACGGGTACAAGGAGGCCACCTTCTCCATCCGGAGCAAGGAACCCAGCCGCGACGGCGTGTGGTCACGGCTCAAATGGGAGGGCGGCGTGCACCGCGTGCAGCGCGTGCCGGTCACCGAATCGCAGGGGCGCATCCACACCTCCGCGGCCGGTGTGCTCGTCTACCCCGAACCCGACGAGGTCGAGCAGGTGCAGATCGACGAGAAGGACCTGCGCGTCGACGTCTACCGCTCCTCCGGCAAGGGCGGCCAGGGCGTCAACACCACCGACTCCGCCGTGCGCCTCACCCACCTGCCCACCGGCATCGTGGTGACCTGCCAGAACGAGCGCTCGCAGCTACAGAACAAGATCCGCGCCATGCAGGTGCTGGCCGCGCGTCTGCAAGCCCTCGCCGAGGAGCAGGCCGAACAGGAGGCCGCCGCGGGCCGCGCCTCGCAGATCCGCACCGTGGACCGCTCCGAACGCATCCGCACCTACAACTTCCCGGAGAACCGCATCGCCGATCACCGCATCGGCTTCAAGGCGCACAACCTGGACTCGGTGCTGGACGGCAACCTCGACGACCTGCTCGACGCGCTGGCCGAAGCCGACCGCACGGCCCGGCTCACGGCGGAATGACTCATTCCCGTCCGCGGGTTATCCGAGTTCGAGTCGGGACAACGGATTTGGTGAGATCATGGGTAACTCGCCGGGTACGTCCAGCAGGCGATCGGCACTCGGCCGCCGGTCCGCGACGAAAGAATCGAGGCACCCACTGACCGGCAGAAGTCGCGGGGAGGCGGGGGAGCCACGTATCGGGCTGCGGGCCGTGATCCGCGAGGCCGTCGAGACCCTCGCCGCCGCCGGGGTGCACAGTCCGCACACGGACGCGGAGCTGCTCGCCGCCCATGTGCTGGGGGTGGACCGCATGCGCCTCATGATGGTCCCGCTGCTCACCCCCGAGCAGCTGGCGGACTTCCGGGCGCTGGTGGCCCGCCGCGCGGAACGCGTTCCGCTGCAACATCTCACGGGCACCGCCGCGATGGGCGAGATCGACCTCGCGGTCGGCCCCGGCGTATTCATCCCCCGCCCCGAGACCGAACTGCTCTTCGCCTGGGCGCTGGCCCAGCTGGAGGCCGTCGGCCACGAACACCGGCCCGTCGTCGTGGACCTGTGCACCGGCTCCGGCGCGCTCGCCCTCGCCATTGCCCACGCCCGCCCCGACGCCCAGGTGCACGCCGTGGAACTGGACCCGGCGGCCCTGGACTGGGCCCGCCGCAACGCCCTGCACCGGGCCGATCAGGGCGACACCCCGATCGACCTGCACGCGGGCGACGTCACCGCCCCCGACCTGCTGTCCCACCTGAACGGCACGGTCGACGTGGTGGTCGCCAACCCGCCCTACATCCCCGAATCGGCCCGACTGGACCCCGAGGTCGCCGACCACGACCCCCATCGCGCCCTCTTCGGCGGCCCCGACGGCCTCTCCGTCATCCGCCCCATGATCGGCACCATCGCCCGCCTGCTCCGCGCCGACGGCGTGGCGGCCGTGGAGCACGACGACACCAACGGTTCCGGCACCGCCGCCCTGTTCCGCGCGCAGGGCGGCTTCGACGCCGTCGTCGAACACCCCGACCTGGCCGGAAAGCCCCGCTTCGTCGCCGCCCGCCGCGCCCCCTGACCCATCACCCACCCCGGCCGCGCCTATATCCGGCCGCCGCGCTGGCGACTGCCCGCGCAGTACCGGAATACCCGGCCCACTCCTCCAGACGGCCGACCCGCCACATCCGGCCGGGCGTCCGGACGGCTCGGTGACCGACCCTCCGCACCGGCGAGCGCCCGGCCACGCCGGGGCTCGATCCGCCATATCGGTGGTTGTCCGGTCGCGCTGGGGCAAGTCCGCCATGTCGGTGGCGTCCGGTCCGTCCTTGGCGTGGCCATTCCGTCGCATCGGCCGGTTTCCCGGCTTCCGGTGCCGGGTGTGCTTGCCTCAATTCAGCCGATTGGCGAGTGGGATGAGGATATCGGTGAGCGTGGCGGGGTCCTGGGGGCCGAGATGGGGGGCGTCCAGGTCGTACACCTCGAACGGATTGTCGGGGGTGGCGGCGTCGGCCTCGCGGATCATGCGGTCCTGGAGGGCGAGGGGCAGGGTGCGGTCGCGGGTGCAGCGGATGTAGGTGCGGGGGATGCGGCCCCAGGTCGCGGGCTCGCCGCGGGCATCGTCGGTGGTGACCGCCCACGCCTCGTCGGGTTCCATGGCATTGAGCGCCGCCCGGAACGCGGCATCGTCGTAGCCCTCGGCCAACGAGCTGTGGGCGGCAGCCAGGAATTCGGGTTCCGCCGAGCGCCAATTGGTTCGGGTGAAGCCGGTCTGCTGGGGGTCGCCGCCCACGCTGGGCATGGTGGTGGCCAGCGAGGTGGCCGCCTCGGGGGTCAGATAGCACTCCAGCACGCTGCGCAGTTCGACGCAGCAGAAGGCGGTGAGATACACCAGCCGCGCGATGAGGTCGGGCACCTCGTTGCCGACCCGGGTGATGGTCGCCCCGCCCATGCTGTGGCCCACCAGGATCACCTGCCCCCGCGCGGCGGCCGCCCGCACCACCGCGACCACATGCTCGACATTGTCGTCCAGCCGCAATCCGGCCAGCGGCGACGGCTCGTTCGCCAGGGCCGCGAGATCCTGCGGGGCCTGATAGGACAGCGGGAAGTTCGCCGCCGCCCCGTGCCCGGGCAGATCGACCGCCAGCGCGCGGTACCCGGCCAGCGTCAGCGCCGCCAGCACGGGGGCGTAGGACGCGCCATTGCCATTGGCCCCGTGCACGATCACGAAGATCGGACGCGCCCGGGCCCCGGCGGCCTCGCCTCCGCGCGCACATCCGGCCGCGAGCGCACCGACCCCCAGCGCACCCATCCCCAGCAGTCCCCGGCGTGACAGCCCCGCCGCGGTGCGTCTCGTCATCCACGTCCTCCTCACTCGTCGGCCGAACCGCGATACCTGCCGGCCGAACCGATCGACTCCGATGCGCCCGGTCGCGCAAGGTCATGCCGCCGGTCGCGCAAGGCCATGCCGATCCGGCCGCGCACCTTCGTACCGCTCGGTCGCGCACTGTCGTGCCGCCCGGTCGCGCACACTGTCGGCCGATCCGGTCGTGCCGCTGCGGTGGTTCGATCCGGCTGTTCCGATACAACTGTTTCGATACGCCTGCATCGGAACCTATCATCTTTCTGATACGTCTGCATCGCTACGATGCCCGCATGCCTCGTCACGTGGACCACGAGAGCCGTCGACGGCTCATCGCCGACGCCGTCTGCGGTCTCATCGGCCGACGCGGTCTGGAGGCGGCCACCCTGCGCGAGGTGGCCGCCGCGGCCGGGGTGTCCATGGGCGCGGTGCAGCGCTGCTTCGAAACCCGCCAGCAGATGCTGATATTCGCGCAGGAGCACGTGAACCAGCGGGTCGCCGAGCGGGCCCGGACTCGCATCGCGGCGTCGGCCGAGCCGGAATCGGTGCTCACCCTGTTGGAGCAGACGCTCGACGCCATGCTCGTCGTCGACGACCCCGATCTGGTCGAGGCGAGTGTCTGGCTGGCCTTCAGCGCACAGGCGGCGGTGGATCCGGTGGTCGCCGCCGCCCAGCGTGACCACTATCGGGGCCTGGCCGAACTGCTCGTCCTGCTGCTGCGGCTCGGCGTCGACGGCGGCCTGATCCGATCCGAGGTCGACCCCGAGCAGGTGGGCGAGGACCTGATCGCGTTGGCCGACGGTTTGACGATCCAGGTCCTCACCCGTCGCCGCGCCCCGGAATCGGTGCGCGCAACGCTGCGGCGGCACCTCGCCGAACTGCGCGTCTGAGCCGCGCGCGCAGTGGCGCGCCGGGGGCCGCGACCATGGCCTCGAGCCCCTGACACTTGTCGAGAGCGCATCCGTGCCAAGATGTTGCGCGTGAGTACCGTCTACGACTGCGCCGATCCCGATTCGCGCGCCGCGGGACTGACTGCCGCGCGCAGCGCTCTGAAGTCCGGGCGGTTGGCCGTCATTCCGACCGACACGCTCTACGGAATCGCGGCCGACGCCTTCGACAGCTCGGCCGTGGCCGCGCTGCTGGCGGCCAAGCGCCGCGGGCGGGATATGCCGGTGCCGGTGCTGGTGGGCTCGTGGAACACCATCGACGGACTGGTGTTCTCGGTGCGCCCGCAGGCGCGCGACCTGATCCGGGCCTTCTGGCCGGGCGCGCTGAGTCTCGTTGTGCAGCAAGCGCCCTCGCTGGCCTGGGACCTGGGCGACGCGCGCGGGACCGTCATGCTGCGGATGCCGCTGCACCCGGTCGCGCTGGAACTGCTGCGCGAGGTCGGGCCGCTGGCGGTGTCCAGTGCCAATGTGTCGGGCCAGCCGCCCGCCACCACCGTCGGCGAGGCGCGCGACCAGCTGGGTGAACTCGTCGGCGTCTACCTCGACGGCGGCAAGGCCGAGCACGCGCTGGCCTCCACCATCGTGGACCTGACCGCCGACACCCCGCGCATCCTGCGCGAGGGCGCGGTGCCGACCGCAGCGGTCGCCGAGGTGCTCGGCGTCCCGCCGGAGGAGCTCGTCTCGCAGGCAACGCGGTGACGGCCCGGTAGATGGTGTCGAGTAGCGACCTGCTGAGCCAAGGCGTTTTCAGTACGGCGGCGGTGGTCCCCCTGCGGGAGCTGCTGCTGGTGCTGCTGGTCGCCACCGTGGTGACCTACCTGTGTACCGGCGGAGTCCGGGTGGGGGCCATCGCGTTCGGCGCGGTGGCGGTGCCCCGCGAGCGCGACGTGCACGTGAAGCCGATTCCCCGCATGGGCGGGGTCGGCATCTATCTGGGCGTGCTGGCCGCCGTGCTGTTCGCGCATCAACTGCCCGCGCTGCGCCGCGGCTTCGACTATCCCGCCGACATTCCGGCGGTGGTGGTCGCAGGCACGCTCATCGTGCTGGTCGGCATCATCGACGACCGCTGGGGGCTGGACTGGCTCACCAAACTCGTCGGCCAGGTCACCGCCGCCGGAGTCATGGCCGTGATGGGCCTGAGCTGGGTCGCCATCTACAACCCGTTCACCAATACCACCGTGGTGCTCGATCAGCTCCAGGGCGGCCTGGTCACGGTCGGCATCACCGTCACCATGATCAACGCCATGAATTTCGTGGACGGTCTGGACGGCCTGGCCGCGGGGCTGGGCTTGATCGCCGCCGCCGCGGTTTTCGTGTTCACCGTCGGCCTGCTCTACGAACAGGGCGGCTCCACCGACACCTATCCGCCCGCGTTGCTGGCCGCGGCGCTGGCGGGCGGCTGTCTGGGATTCCTGGCGCACAATTTCCAGCCCGCCCGGATTTTCATGGGCGATTCCGGCTCGATGCTCATCGGATTGATGCTCGCCGCGGTCTCCACCGGCGCGTCCGGCCGAATTCCGCTCCAGGGTTACGGCACCCGCGACATCGTCGGTCTGTTGTCGCCGCTGTTGCTGGTGGGCGCGGTCATGTTCATTCCGGTACTCGATCTTGTTCTGGCCATCGTGCGGCGCGTGCGCGCGGGTGTGAGTTTCTCCACCCCGGACAAAATGCACCTGCACCACCGATTGCTCCAGATCGGGCATTCGCATCGCCGGGTGGTGCTGTTGATCTATCTGTGGGTGAGTGTGCTCGCATTCGGAGCGGTCGGTTCGTCGCTCATGGATCGCCGCCTGGTGGTGCTGCTGTTCGCCGGCGGCCTGGTTTTCGCGCTCGTGATCACCGCCGTTCCGTCCATGGGGGAACTGACCCTGCGGAGCGGTCGTAAACCGCCGCGTGGACCCGACGCGGCGCACGGGTAAAGTGGGTCGGCGTGACTACGGCATCCAATCCCGGTCCCGACGCTCCGCTCCGGGCCGCGCTGCGCTATGGACTCTTCGGATTGATTGTGCTCGTGGCGATCTCGTCGATCTTCGGCTTGCTTTTGGCCGGATCTCCTGGCCTGTGGGGCGCACTGCTCGGCGCGGCCATCGGCGGCGGCTTCATTCTCACGACGGCGGCCTCGGTGCTGCTGAGTGCTCGCTTCGAAACCGGCGTCCAGGGCCTGGTACTGCTGGGCGGCTGGGTGGGGAAGATCTTGGTGGTTCTGATCGTGGTCGCTGTCCTGCAGCGCTACGACTTCTACAGCCGTCCCACCTTGTTCCTCACGGTGGTCGGTGCGCTGCTCGTCGTGCTGGGTGCGGAAGTCTATGGCCTACTGCGCCAACGGGTTCCGGTGATCGACCCGGATCAGTCGTAGCAGCTCGGATTCGTTCACCCGCAGTTTCCGGCCACCCCCTACACGTTGTCGTAGATAACTTGATAAACTCTTTACCTGTAGGCAACCGAACCAACAGGGGGTCCCCCGTGGGCCCGCGTGGGGCAGGTTATGCTTACAGCCGTGCTGGCTCCGACTGGGGCCGGTCCTGCACCGTCGACGATGTCGCCGACGCGCGTACAGACGCCCGGGCACAGTGCCCGAACAGCTGCTGGCGAACTTCGAGCCGACCTGAGTCGACCCACCAGATCGTCAATGTCCGATCGAACCGCAGGTGAACCATGACCTGCGGCCCGAACACGGGAGAGAACGCTGAGCGTCACCACTTTGGCGGGCGAGTTCCACGCGCCTTCGCTGTCCGACTTCTTCCCTCCAGCGGTGCTGTTCGAGGGGACGTTCTTGCAGATCGACCGTCTGGTGCTGATCCGCATCCTGATGTCGGCCGTGCTCCTGGGGTTCATGCTGCTGGCCTTCCGGCGCCCCCAGGTGGTGCCGAGTCGATTGCAGAGTATTGCCGAGTCCGGCCTGCTGTTCGTCAAGGAGCAGATCTGCGACGAAGTGCTCGGCAAGGAATCTGGTCGGAAGTTCTTTCCTCTGATCGCAACGATCTTCTTCACCGTGTTGTTCCTGAACTTCTCCGGTGTGATTCCAGGGTTGAACATCTCGTCGAACGCGCGCATCGGCATGCCGCTGGTGTTGGCCCTTGTCGCGTACGTTGCCTTCAATTACGTGGGCATCAAGAAGTACGGATTCTTCAGCTACATGCGCAGCACCATCGTCGTGCCGAACGTGCCCCCGTGGATCCACGTGCTGTTGATCCCGATCGAGTTCCTCTCGACCTTCATTCTGCGGCCGTTCACGCTGACAGTCCGACTCATGGCGAACATGCTGTCCGGTCACATCCTGCTGGTGATGTTCTTCGCAGCCACCCAGTTCTTCCTCTTCGATGGCGCTGCATGGATGAAGGCACTGTCTCCGTTCGCTCTGCTCGCAGGCCTCGGGTTCACGCTCTTCGAAATGCTGATCATCCTCCTGCAGGCATACGTGTTCGCGTTGCTCACCGCTGTGTACATCGGCATGGCTCAGCACGCTGACTCTCACTGACCGGACTACAACCACCACAAACCCGCCACACCGTGCTCGGTGGGGCAACAGAAAGGGAATGGAAACAACTCATGAGCCTCTCGTACCTGGCCCAGGAAACCATCGAGACCACCTCCAAGGGCTATGGTGCCATCGGTTACGGTTTGGCGGCTATCGGCCCCGGTATCGGTCTCGGCCTCATCGTCGGTAAGGCCATCGAGGGCATCGCGCGCCAGCCCGAGCTGCAGGGCACCATCCGGACCAACATGTTCCTGGGTATCGCACTGACCGAAGCTCTCGCGCTGCTCGGCCTCGTCGCCGGCTTCATCTTCTGATTGCCATGAACGGCGTATATTTGCTCGCTGCGGAAGAGGGGTCGCAGAACCCTCTTCTTCCGGCGACGTACGACATTGTTTGGTCGGCGGTATGTGTCGCGATCATCGCGTTCGTCTTCTACAAGTACGTCGTCCCGCGCCTGACCAAGGTGCTGGACGAGCGTTCGGAGAAGATCGAGGGCGGTATCGCCAAGGCGGAAGCGGCCCAGGCAGAGGCGCAGGCCACCCTCCAGCAGTACCAGGAGCAGCTGGCCGAGGCCCGGCTCGAGGCCGCCCGCATCCGCGAGGAAGCGCGCACCCAGGGCCAGCAGATCCTCGCGCAGATGCGCGCGGACGCCCAGGCCGAGGCCGACCGCATCGTGGCCTCCGGCCAGACTCAGCTCGAGGCGCAGCGCCAGCAGATCGTGACCGAGCTCCGCTCGGAGCTGGGCGCGACCGCGATCGACCTGGCCGAGAAGATCATCGGGCAGTCGGTGTCCGATCAGGCCAAGCAGGCCGCTTCCATCGACCGGTTCCTCGCGGAGCTGGACGAGAAGAGCGGCATCGGGGTCGGAAGGTAGCGACACGAAAGTGGGAAGCATGTACGCAGCGAGCCGCGAGGCGAGCTCCCGTGCGCGGGAAGCTCTTCGGTCCGCTCTGACCGGCAGCGACACTGTCGCGGAAACGACCGGCTCCGAACTGTTCGCCGTTGTCGCCGTACTCGACGACCAGCGTTCGCTGCGTGTGGCGCTCGCGGATAAGTCGGTGTCGAGCTCGGTGCGCGCCGAGCTCGCCGAACGGGTATTCGGTGGCAAGGTCAGCGCGGCCACCCAGGCGGTGCTCACCGCCGCCGTCGCCCAGGACTGGTCGCGGACCCGCGATTTCGTCGACACCCTCGTGCTGCTCGGACAGGAGGCGCTGCTGCGCTCCGCGGCCGACCGCGGTCGTATCGACGCCGTCGAGGACGAGCTGTTCCGGCTGGGCCGGATCGTCGAGGACAACCCGGAGCTGGAGCAGGCGCTGTCGGATCACGGCAAGCCCGCCTCGGCGCGCCGGGAACTGCTGGCCCGCCTGCTCACCGGCAAGGTCGAGGACACCACGGCGAAGCTGGCCGAACAGGCGGTCGCCCGCCTGCGCGGCAATGGCGTCGGCGCGGCCTTCGACCACCTGTCCGATCTGGCGGCGTCCCTGCGGGACCAGATCGTGGCGCACGTGCGCGCCGCGGTCGAGATGACTCCGCAGCAGCGGGAGCACCTGGCTGCTTCATTGCAGCGCCTCTACGACAAGCCCGTCACGGTGCACGTGCAGGTCGACCCCAGCCTGCTGGCCGGTGTCGTCGTGCGCGTGGGCGATGACCTGATCGACGGCAGCGCCGTCGGACGACTGCGGCGACTCCGCCAGAGCCTGGCCTGAGCGCGCAGTCACCCCAACACACCGACATTCGAGACCAGACAGCGAGAGCAGGAAGAACATGGCGGAGCTGACGATCTCCCCCGATGAGATCCGTAGCGCGATCGAGAGCTACACCCAGAGCTACACCCCCGAGACCTCCATCGAGGAAGTCGGTGTCGTCACCGACACCGGCGACGGTATCGCCCACGTCAGCGGCCTGCCGTCGGCGATGGCCAATGAGCTGCTCGAGTTCCCGGGCGGGGTCCAGGGCGTCGCGCTGAACCTCGACGCCACCGAGATCGGTGCGGTCATCCTGGGTGAGTTCAACACCATCGAGGAGGGCCAGCAGGTCCGCCGTACCGGCGACGTGCTCTCGGTTCCGGTGGGCGACAACTTCCTCGGCCGCGTCATCGACCCGCTCGGCGCGCCGATCGACGGCCTCGGCGAGATCGAGTCCACCGAGCGCCGCGTGCTCGAGCTGCAGGCCGCCTCCGTGCTGGAGCGCCAGCCGGTCGGTGAGCCCATGGCCACCGGCATCACCGCCATCGACGCCCTGACCGCCATCGGCCGCGGCCAGCGTCAGCTCGTCATCGGCGACCGCAAGACCGGCAAGACCGCGGTCTGCATCGACGCCATCATCAACCAGAAGGCCAACTGGGCCACCGGTGATCCGACCAAGCAGGTGCGCTGCATCTACGTCGCCATCGGCCAGAAGGGCTCCACCATCGCCGGTGTGAAGGCCGCCCTGGAGGCGCACGGCGCGATGGAGTACACCACCATCGTCGCGGCCCCCGCGTCGGACTCCGCGGGCTTCAAGTGGCTGGCCCCCTACACCGGTTCGGCCCTCGGCCAGCACTGGATGTACCAGGGCAAGCACGTCCTGATCGTGTTCGACGACCTGTCCAAGCAGGCCGAGGCCTACCGTGCCATCTCGCTGCTGCTGCGCCGCCCGCCGGGCCGCGAGGCGTACCCGGGTGACGTCTTCTACCTGCACTCGCGGCTGCTGGAGCGTTGCGCGAAGCTGTCCGACGAGATGGGCGCGGGCTCCATGACCGGTCTGCCGATCATCGAGACCAAGGCCAACGACGTCTCGGCGTTCATTCCCACCAACGTCATCTCCATCACCGACGGCCAGGTCTTCCTGGAGTCGGACCTCTTCAACAAGGGTGTCCGCCCGGCCATCAACGTCGGTATCTCCGTCTCCCGAGTCGGTGGCGCCGCGCAGACCAAGGCCATGAAGAAGGTGTCCGGTTCGCTGCGTCTGGAGCTGGCCTCCTACCGCGAGCTGGAGGCGTTCTCCGCCTTCGCCTCCGACCTGGACGCCGCCTCGCTGGCCCAGCTGGAGCGTGGCGCGCGCTGGGTCGAGCTGCTCAAGCAGGACCAGTACGCCCCGGTGTCGGTCGAGGACCAGGTCGTCTCGCTGTACCTGGTGGACGCGGGCTACTACGACTCGGTGCCGGTCGGTGACGTGCGCCGCTTCAACACCGAGCTGCTGGAGTTCCTGCACGCCAACACCCAGGCGTCCTTCGACGCCCTGCAGGGTGGCGCCAAGCCGCTCGAGGGTGAGGCCGCCGACGCCATCAAGGCCGCGACCGAGAAGTTCAAGCAGGGCTTCCTGGCCGCCGACGGCTCGCGCGTCGTCAACGAGCCCGAGGCCGGGCAGCTCGACCACGAAGAGGTCGAGTCGCTGTCGGTCACTCGCAAGCGCGTCGAGAAGTAATCGAGACCAGCGATGCGACTGTCGGAACCGCGGTATTCGCGACGGGCACGAAGGAGGAAGCTTGCGTAACCACGCAGTGCCCCGCGAATGCCGCCATTGGATGCTGAATGAAGGGAGTGAGTAATGCCAAGCGTGCGCGAACTGCGCTCCCGTATTCGTAGTGTGAGCTCGGTCAAGAAGATCACCCAGGCGCAGGAGCTGATCGCGACCTCGCGGATCGGCAAGGCACAGGCGCGCGTCGCCGCCGCCAAGCCGTACGCCGAGGAGATCACCAAGGTGCTCGCCGAACTGGCCAGCGCCAGCGGCAATCTCACCCATCCGCTGCTGTCGGAGCGGCCGAACCCGCGGCGTGCCGCGGTGCTGGTGATCACCAGTGACCGCGGTATGTGCGGTGGCTACAACTCCAACGTGCTCAAGCGCACCGAGGAGCTGGTGACCACGCTGCGCTCCGAGGGCAAGGAGCCGGTGCTGTACGTCATGGGCGCGAAGGGCCTGACCTACTACACCTTCCGCAACCGCGAGGTGACCGGTTCGTGGGTGGGCTTCTCCCAGTCGCCCAACTACGCCGATGCCTCCGCCGCGTGCAACCACCTGGTCGAGGCGTTCATGGCCGGCGCCGACGGCGAGGTCGAAACCCCCAACGGGGTGGGCACCATGGCGGGCGTCGACGAACTGCACATCGTGTACACGCGTTTCGTGTCGATGCTGACGCAGACCCCCGAGGTCCGCCGCCTGGCCCCGATCCAGGTGAGCTTCGTGGACGAGAGCTTCGACCTGGGGCCGGACAGCTTCACCGACTCGGCGTCGGCGGAGCCCACGGCCCAGTACGAGTTCGAGCCGGACGCGAGCACCCTGCTGGGTGCGCTGCTGCCGAAGTACATCAATACGCGGATCTACGCGTCGCTGCTCGATGCGGCGGCATCGGAGTCGGCTGCGCGCCGCACCGCGATGAAGGCCGCGACGGACAACGCCACCGAGCTGGTGAATTCGCTGACTCGGACCGCGAACTCGTTGCGTCAGGCCGGAATTACGCAGGAAATCACCGAAATCGTCGGCGGCGCCAACGCGCTGGCATCGAGCTCGAGCGACTAATAAGCCCAGGAAGAGAACCCAATGACCGCAGCTGTCACCACAGAGAACCGGGTTGGCGCCGGCACCGGCCGCGTCTCCCGCGTCATCGGTCCCGTCGTGGACGTCGAGTTCCCGCGGGGCTCCATCCCCGACCTGTACAACGCCCTGCACGTGGACATCGCGCTCGCGTCGGTGGCCAAGACGCTGACCCTCGAGGTCGCGCAGCACCTGGGCGACAACATCGTTCGCACCATTTCGATGCAGCCGACCGACGGTCTGGTCCGCGGCGTCGAGGTGCGCGACACCGGCAAGCCGATCTCGGTGCCCGTCGGTGACGTCGTCAAGGGCCACGTGTTCAACGCCCTCGGCGACTGCCTGGACTCCCCGGGCCTGGGCCGCGACGGCGAGCAGTGGGGCATCCACCGCCAGCCGCCCGCCTTCGACCAGCTCGAGGGCAAGACCGAGATCCTGGAGACGGGCATCAAGGTCATCGACCTGCTCACCCCGTACGTGAAGGGTGGCAAGATCGGTCTGTTCGGTGGCGCCGGCGTCGGCAAGACCGTGCTGATCCAGGAGATGATCACCCGTATCGCGCGTGAGTTCTCCGGTACGTCCGTGTTCGCGGGCGTCGGTGAGCGCACCCGTGAGGGCACCGACCTGCACCTGGAAATGGAAGAGATGGGCGTCCTCCAGGACACCGCCCTCGTCTTCGGCCAGATGGACGAGCCGCCGGGCACCCGTATGCGCGTCGCCCTCTCGGCCCTGACCATGGCCGAGTACTTCCGTGACGTGCAGAACCAGGACGTGCTGCTCTTCATCGACAACATCTTCCGGTTCACCCAGGCCGGTTCCGAGGTCTCGACCCTGCTGGGCCGCATGCCCTCGGCCGTGGGTTACCAGCCCACCCTGGCCGACGAGATGGGTCAGCTGCAGGAGCGCATCACCTCGACCCGCGGTCGCTCGATCACGTCCATGCAGGCCATCTACGTGCCCGCCGACGACTACACCGACCCGGCCCCGGCGACCACCTTCGCCCACCTGGACGCGACCACCGAGCTCTCGCGCCCGATTTCGCAGAAGGGCATCTACCCGGCCGTCGACCCGCTGACCTCGACCTCTCGCATCCTCGAGGCGTCGATCGTCGGCGAGCGGCACTTCAAGGTGGCCAACGAGGTCAAGCGCATCCTGCAGAAGTACAAGGAACTGCAGGACATCATCGCCATCCTCGGCATGGACGAGCTCTCCGAAGAGGACAAGGTCCTCGTCGGCCGCGCCCGTCGTCTGGAGAAGTTCCTCGGCCAGAACTTCATCGTGGCCGAGAAGTTCACCGGTCAGCCGGGTTCGGTCGTGCCGCTGGAGCAGACCATCGACGACTTCGATCGCGTCTGCAAGGGCGAGTTCGATCACTTCCCGGAGCAGGCGTTCAACTCCTGCGGTGGTCTCGACGACGTCGAGAAGGCCGCGAAGAAGATCGCCGGAAAGTAGTCGCACATGGCTGAAATGTCGGTCGATCTGGTCGCCGTCGAACGGCGACTGTGGTCGGGCACCGCGTCTTTCGTGAGTGCCCAGACCACGGAGGGCGAAATCGGCATCATGCCGAACCACGAGCCGCTGCTCGGCCAGCTGGTCGACGGTGGCACCGTGTCCATCCACTCCACCGATGGCGAGAAGATCATCGCGGCGGTGCACGGCGGATTCTTCTCCGTCACCGCCACCTCGGTGCGCGTGCTGGCGGAATCCGCTGAATTGGCGGCGGATATCGACGAGGCGGCCGCGCGTGCCGTGCTCGCCGACAGCGAGGCCGGCGACGCCGCCAAGGTGGTCGCGCAGGGCCGGGTGCGTGCCCTGGAGAAGGCCAAGGCCTGATCCGAATTCTCCTCGCGGCGCGGCGGTTCCGGGACATCCCGGGGCCGCCGCGCCGTCGTTTTTCCGGGTGTGGTTAGAATCATGCCGCCGAATATCGGCAATCCCGGTTCTTCAGCTTTGCTTTTCCAGCATTACCTCAATGAGTTGGCGCAGCGCGGTCGCCCTCGGGTAGGTGCGGCCTCGCCACAATAAGCGAGGGGTGAATGAGCAGGTTTGTTTTCATCGCGGCGGCCGTGATCGTCGCCGGTATCGGATTCTTCGCACCCGGCGCCGCCGCGGCGGATGTCGTCGTGCCACTGCCGGACGGATATATCGAGGGCCCCGGTGTGAAAATCACCAGTCGTGGTGAGCGCGCGATTGTTTCGCCCTCGCTCGCGGCCAATGGGGCGGGCCGTTCGACCTGGGTCTCGGGCAATGTGACGGCCGAGGTGCGGACCCCGGACGGGGAGGTCGGGCCGAACAACGGACCCCGGAATTTCCCGGGCACCAATAATTCCGGGACGCACGGATCATCGAATCTCACGGTGGGCTATATCGTCGGCTGCCAGGTCGCGCTGGGCTCGTTCAGCGGCAGCACGTCGGTCGGTATCAGCACGACCCCGAGTCTTTCGGTCGGTTTCAGCTTTCCGCTGTCGCCGGGCGAGGTGAAATGGGTCGCCATCAACAACATCGAGCTCATCAAGAGCGGCACCTACGACATTCAGTACCAGGACGTGCCGATGGAGATTCAGGGCTGCGGCGGTTACGCACAGGCCCGGCAGGTCTCCGTGGTGGAGATCATCGGCACGGATTACGCCAAGGTCACCCTCTACGGCCAGCCGTTCAGCATCGGCTGATCGCACCACTGACGACGCGAAGGGATCGCATGTTCGGCATGGGGACAGTACGCGGGGGCGGCAGGACGGTCGGGACGGCGTTCACGGCGGCGGTGGTGCTAGGGCTGCTGCCCGCCGGGACGGCGGGTGCCGACACCTTCATTCCGCTGCCGGGCGGTGAGATCTCCCGGCAGCTGCCGGACGGCACCACGGTGACCGTCCGCATCGACGGCGAATCGGTGAAGATCAGCCCGTCCATGGGCGGCACGCATATCCACCGCAATGTGTGGGCGACCGGTCGCGGCATCGTCGACCTGTCGGGGCCGAGCGCCGCGACCGCCACCATCAAGATCTCGCCCGGCTACGTCGTGGCCTGTCAGGTGGATATCGGCTCGGTCACCGGGACCAACAGCGGCGGCGCGACCGCCGAACAGGACGCGCAGGGGGCGTGGTCGGTGTCGCCGAGCGCGGCGGTGGGCGGCGGCATCACGGTGGGTCCCGGGCAGGCGGTGGCCCGGCTGTTGCTCGATCTCGAGAAGCCCGACGATTACGGGCAGGAATCACACAAGCGGTACAACAAGGTGCCGGGCCCGCACGCCAGCGTCAGCTGGATCGACGAGACCTTCTCGGTGGACGGCTGCGGCGGCTACGCCCAGGCGCGCTCGTTCGTCGCCGCCGAGGTCGACACCACGAATTTCATCGGGAACGTGGTGCTCTGGGGCCAACCGTTCAGCATGGGCTGAACAGCGCATACGTCACATTCGGCGGATGGCCGGGCTCACCGTTCGCGCGGTCGCTACTATCGACCACACGAGCGGAGTCCGGCCAACGGTCTGGCGCGTGCTCGACGGCGACGTGAACGTGAAGGGACGGAGCGACATTGCAGACCGGGATGGTTCTCCTGATCATTCTGGTGCTGCTGCTCGTCGGCCTGGCACTGGCCTCCACGTACCGGCTGGTCATGCTGCGCCGCGGCGGGACGGCCGCGATCGTGCGCGCACTGCCCGCCCGCGGCCACGGCGGCGGGTGGCGGCACGGGCTGATCCGCTACGACGAGGACACCCTGGTCTTCTACAAGCTCTCCAGCCTGAAGCTGGGACCGGACTTCGCCATGCGCCGCCTCGGCATCGAGGTGAGCGGCCGCCGCAATCCCGACGGCGACGAATTCGACATCATGACCGATGAGATCGGCATCGTCGAGGTCACCGATGGCGCGGGCACCTACGAACTGGCCCTGGACCGCGGGGCGCGGGCCGCCTTCCTGTCCTGGGTGGAGTCGCGGCCCTCCGACCGCATCCGCCGCCGCCCCGGTCTCTAGGGTCGTCGCGCTGTGATCAGCGCTACGGTGGTCGTGTGAGTGTGCACCTGACCCGGATCTACACGCGGACCGGAGACGACGGGACCACCGGACTCAGCGACTTCTCGCGGGTGTCCAAGAACGACCCCCGGCTGACCGCCTACGCCGACTGTGACGAGACCAACGCCGCCATCGGCGTCGCCGTCGCGCTGGGGCAGCCGGACGAGCGAATCCTGAAGGTCCTGCGCCAGATTCAGAACGACCTGTTCGACGCGGGCGCGGATCTGTCCACCCCCGTGGTCGAGGATCCGAAGTACCCGCCGCTACGGATCACCCAGGCCTATATCGACCGCCTGGAGCGGTGGTGCGACGAGTTCAACGAGGGCCTGGCCCCGCTGAATTCGTTCATTCTCCCCGGCGGCACCCCCTTGGCCGCACTCCTGCACACCGCGCGCACGGTGGCGCGGCGGGCGGAGCGCTCGGCGTGGGCGGCGGTGTCGGCGCATCCCGACGACACCGGCGTGCTGCCCGCGAAATACCTCAACCGCCTGTCGGATCTGCTGTTCATCCTCAGCCGCGTCACCAATCCCGAGGGCGACGTGCTGTGGCAGCCGGGCGGGGGAACCGACTGATTCGCCCGCCGAACTCCCGAGCCGAAACGAAAATCCGTCGCCGACAGGCCGATATCGCGGCACACCGGGGCACTGCGGCGCATACACGCGCGCCCCGCCGCTCGCGATGGATAAGCTACCCCTGTGAGTGAACGGTTTCTGGTGACCGGGGGCAAGCGTCTCGTCGGTGAGGTTGCGGTCGGGGGTGCCAAGAACAGCGTCCTCAAACTGATGGCGGCTGCCCTCCTGGCCGAGGGGACGTCCACGATCACGAACTGCCCGGACATTCTCGATGTGCCGCTCATGGCCGAGGTGCTGCGCGGTCTCGGCTGCGATGTCACGATCGACGCCGGCACGGTGTCCATCACGACGCCGCCGGAACCCAAGTACCACGCGGACTTTCCCGCCGTGACCCAGTTCCGCGCCTCGGTGTGCGTCCTGGGTCCGCTCATGGCGCGGTGCAAGCGGGCTGTCGTGGCGCTGCCGGGCGGTGACGCCATCGGTTCCCGTCCGCTCGACATGCACCAGGCCGGACTGCGGTTGCTCGGCGCGACCAGTGAGATCGAGCACGGCTGCCTGGTGGCGCGCGCCGACGAGCTGCAGGGTGCGCGCATTCGCCTGGACTTCCCGTCGGTGGGCGCGACCGAGAACATCCTGATGGCGGCGGTGCTCGCCGAGGGGCAGACCATCATCGACAACGCCGCGCGGGAACCGGAGATCGTCGATCTGTGCAACATGCTCATCCGCATGGGCGCGAAGGTGGACGGCGCGGGCACCTCGGTGCTCACCATCGACGGCGTGCGCAAGCTGTCACCGGTCACCCATCGGGTGATCGGCGACCGCATCGTCGCCGCCACCTGGGGTATCGCCGCCGCCATGACCCAGGGCGACGTGCGCGTCTCCGGGATCAACCCCAAGCATCTGTCCCTGGTGCTGGACAAGCTGCGCTCCGCGGGCGCGCGGATCTCGTTCGAGCCCGACGGGTTCCGGGTGCTGCAGTCCGAACGTCCGCGCGCGGTGAACTTCTCGACCCTGCCGTTCCCGGGTTTCCCGACCGACCTCCAGCCGATGGCCATCGGTCTGGCCGCGATCGCCGACGGCACCTCGATGATCACCGAGAACATCTTCGAGGCGCGCTTCCGTTTCGTGGAGGAGATGATCCGCCTGGGCGCCGACGCCCGCACCGACGGTCATCACGCTGTGGTGCGCGGGATTCCGCGCCTGTCCAGTGCTCCGGTGTGGTCGTCGGACATCCGCGCGGGCGCGGGTCTGGTGCTGGCCGGTCTGGTCGCGGACGGCATGACCGAGGTGCACGACGTGTTCCACATCGACCGCGGCTACCCGGATTTCGTGGAGAACCTGCGGTCGCTGGGTGCCGAGATCGAGCGGGTCGGCGCTCCGGAGTGACGGGGCGGTCGCTGCGATGATCGCGAAAACACCCGTTTACCAGGCGATTTGACATGCGAATCAGCACCACGTAACTTATTCCAGGTCAGAGCGACACGGACACCGACCCGGAGCCCCGAGGGCCTGGGAAACGAGGTTGGACGAGGAGCGCCTGACGATCACACTAGCTCCACCT